>JAJPHE010000108.1 GCA_021325435.1 Actinomycetota bacterium
CCCAACTGCACCCAGGTGGTGGTGGGCGACGCGATCGGGTCCGACGAGGAGCTTTCCGGTCAGCCGGTGGTGCTCCTCGACACCAACGTGGACGACGCCACCGGAGAGACGCTCGCCCACGCCATCTCCGCCCTGGTGGAGGCGGGAGCCCACGACGCCTGGGTCACCCCGGTGGTGATGAAGAAGGGTCGACCGGCCCACGTGCTCAGCGCCCTGGTGGACGTGGCCCTGGCCGAGCAGCTGATCGAGGTGATGCGCGCCGAGACCGGGTCGCTCGGGGTCCGGGGCCAGACGGTTCAGCGCTGGCCGGTGCCCCGGCGGGTCGAGGAGGTCGAAGTCGACGGGCTCAGTGTCCGGGTCAAGGTGTCACCCGGCCGGGTGAAGGCGGAGCACGACGACGCCGCCCGGGTGGCGTCGCTGCGCGGCCTACCCCTGCGCGAAGTCACCCGCCGGGTCGAAGAGGCGTGGTGGAGGCGGGCCGGCGCACCGCCCCCGGAGGAGACCGGCCCCGACGAGCCGGCCTAGGCCGCCGTCAGGAGGTCTGGGGTCGTTCGCGCACCGAGCGCTTGAGCTCGAAGAACCCGGGGAAGCGGGCCAGCCGCTCGACGCTGTCCCACAGTCCCACCGCCTCCTCCCCTCGGGGTATGCGGCTGATGACCGGGCCGAAGAACGAGGGTCCGTCGGGAGGCGTGAAGGTGATGATCGGCGTGCCCACGTCCTTGCCCGTGCGGGCCAGGGCCTCGTCGGTGTCGGACCGGATGGTGGCGTCGAGCGACTCGTCGTCGGCCGCCTTGGCCAGGGAGGCGGGCAGGCCGGACGCCTCGAGGAGCTTCTCGAGGGCGGCCGGGTCGGACAGGTCGTCGCGGCGGCCCTCGACGTGGATGGCCCCGCCCACGGCGGTGTAGACCCGGCCGGCCGCCTCGGCGCCGCCCTCCGTCTTGGCGCCGGCGGCCACCCGCAGCAAGCGCAGGCCGAGCTGGTGACTCTCGGCGTAGCGGGGGGCCATTTGGGCGTAGCGCTCCTCGTTCACGAAGCGCAGGGCGATGAACCGCCAGTCGACCTCGAGGGCACGCTGGGACGCCACCTCCTCCACCCAGCGCGACGTGATCCAAGCCCAGGGACAGATCGGGTCGAAGAAGAAGTCGACATCAACCATGGGTAGAAGTCTCGCGCCGGGCCGCCGGGTCCGGATCTACGGGCGCTCGAGGGTGTTGAGGGCCCGGATCACGTCCGCCGGCAGCCCCCGGATCAGGTCCTGGAGGATCCCCCGCACGTGGGCGGCCTGGTCGGTCACGACGTCGAGGATCTCACCCCGCTGGTCGTCGTTCAGCTGGTCCCACGACTCGCGCAGAGCATGGGCGCCCATCTGGATGGCGCTGATGGAGTTCAGCAGACCGTGGGCGACGACCGCGATGGCGGCCTCGTCCGGGGCACCGCCCACGTCCTTGAGCTGGTGGTCCTCAGAGATAGCCCCGACCTCGGTGTTCGGCCCGCGTGCCGGTGAGGATAGGTCACGCCGCCCGGACAGGAGGTGACCGGACCGGATCCGCCCGGCCGGCGGCCCCCTACGGGGTGGGTCCGGCGCCCACCAGCATGAGCGTGTCGAACGGGAAGTCGTCGGCCTCGACCGGCCGGCCCAGCAGGTAGCCCTGGGCCCGGTCGGCCCCCATCTCGCCGAGGAGGCTGAACTGCTCCGGGGTCTCCACCCCTTCGGCCACCACGTCGAGTCCGAGGGCGTGGGCGAGACCGACCACGCTCCTGACGATCGCCTGGTCGCGACTGTCGTCGCGCAGTCCCGACACGAAGGACTGGTCCACCTTCAAGGTGTCGAACGGCAGGCGGCGGAGATAGGACAGCGAGGAGTACCGGGTGCCGAAGTCGTCGAGGTTGAGCCGCACCCCCAGCCACTTGAGGGCGAGCATCGCCTCGAGGATGGAGTCGTTTCCTTCCATGAGGACGCTCTCGGTGATCTCGAGGCTCACGTGGGCCGGGTCGGCGCCGGTCCTCGACAGGATGTCGTAGAAGGTGTCGAACGTCGACGGCACGGTCAGCTGGCGGGCCGACACGTTGATGGCCAGGTTGATCGGCTCCCGCCGGCCCGCCTTGCGCCGCCAGCTGACCCACTGCCGGCAGGCCTCCTCGAAGACCCACGCTCCGAGCGGGGCGATCATGCCCGTCTCCTCGGCTACCGGGATGAACTCCGCCGGCCCGATGACCCCGTGCTTGGGGTGGAACCAGCGCACCAGGGCCTCGGCCCCCACCACCCGGCCGTCGGGCACGGAGACGATCGGCTGGTACAGGACCCGCATCTCGTCGCCGCCGAGCGCCCGCCGCAGGCTGCGCTCCATCTCGAGGCGGGCCAGCAGCCGGCTGCGCAACCCCCGGTCGAACAGCTCCACCCGGTTGCCGCCCTCCTCCTTGGCCCGGTACATGGCCCAGTCGGCATCGCGTAACAACGTCTCGGGCGTGGCCGAGGCCACCGCGGCCACCGACACACCGACGCTGCCGGTCAGCAGCATCTCGTGGCCGTCGTGGCGGAAGGGCGGGGTCAGCGACTCCAGAGCCCGCCCGGCAATACCCACCGCCTCGTCAGCGTCGATGACCTCGGCGCAGATGACGAACTCGTCGCCGCCGAAGCGGGCGACGGTGTCCTCCTGGCGAATGGCGGCCCGCAGGCGCGAAGCGGTCTCGGTCAGGACCCGGTCCCCGACGTCGTGGCCCAGGCTGTCGTTGATCAGCTTGAAGCGGTCGAGGTCGACGAAGATCGCCGCCACCGCGCCGGCGTGGCGGTCGAGCCGGTTCAACGACCGCTGGATGCGGTCGACCAGCAGGGCCCGGTTGGACAGGCCGGTGAGGGGGTCGTGCAGGGCCTGGTGGCGCAGCTCGCGTTCGAGGGCGCGCTGCATGGTGACGTCCTTCACCGCCGTCACCACCGCCGGCTGACCCCCGAACTCGAGCCGGTGCGACGACAGCTCGACCTCCATGATCCGCCCCCCCGCCACCTGGTGCCGGTGGGTGCCGGAGGGCTGGTAGCTGCTGCCGGCCCGCGTCACCTGGCGCATGAAGGCGTCGACTTCGGCAGTGGGCACGATGTCGGCCAGCGTCATCTCGAGGAAGCGCTCGCGGGGATGGCCGTAGTGGGCGACGGCGGCGTCGTTGACTTCGAGGAAGCGCAGCGTGTCCGGGTCGAACACCCACATGGGCTGCGGGTTCTGGGCGAACAGGACCCGGAAGCTCTCCTCGCTCTGGCGGAGAGCGGCCTCGGCGACCGTGTGGTCATCGGCGAGCGTCTGGTGGCTCCGCTCTTCGCGCTCGAGCGCCGCCCGCGCCTCGGCGAGCTCCTTCTCGGTGCGCGACAGGCGCTCCTTCAGTCCCTCGTCTGCTGGGCGTCGATCCGCCACGCCCACCTCCTGACCGGGCGCCGCTGCGCCCCGTAGTCAGGAATTCGACGTGACCGCTTCCGAATCCTCCGGAATGTCCAGAGCCTCAGCCGCCGATCGGGCGGGAGCCGTCGCCCGTGGGCGCGGCGCCGTCGCCGGTGGGCGGGGGGCCTTCTCCCCGCTTGGTCATCCCCCGCAGGGCCAGGTCGACGATCTGGGGAGCCAGGGACAGCTCCGGTGCGTTCAGGCTGAACACCCGCCCCCACATCGCCCCGTAGAGCAGGTCGACCGCCACGTCGAGGTCGGTGGCGGCGTCGAGCTCCCCCCGGGCGACTCCCCGCTCGAGGGCGGAGCGGAACATCGCCCGGCGGTCCTGGGTGACCCGGCGGACCGGGTCGTCGTCCCCCGGCGCCACCCCCAGCGCGCCCAGGTACGAGGCCACCACCTGCATGGCCAGCTGGCATCCGGGCCCCGAGCCCATCCGGCGGATCTGCTCCTCGACCAGGCCGATCAGGTCGTCGCGGGTGCGGCCGGTGTCGAGAGGACCGTCGGTCGACTGCACGTAGTACTCGAGGACCTTGGCTTCGAGGTGCCGACGAGAGGGCCAGCGCCGGTAGATCGACGACTTGGGAACACCAGATCGATCGGCCAGGGCCTCAACCGTCAGCGCGTCGAGGCCGCCTTCTTCGACCAGCTGGCGGCCGGTCTCCAGGATGCGGCGATCGAGGGCCGGATCGCGCCGCCTCCCCCGTCGGCTGGGCGACGGGGCCAGCGGTTCTTGCCCACCAACGACTGTCACCAATCTGCGCTCCTATTCGCCCGCGACCATTGTCCGGTCATACGGCGCGCAGGCGTAGAGGGCTTTCGGCCCTTCGACGAGAGCGACGTCAGGCGCGTAGGGCCAGGAAATCGTGGCTACACCCGACTTCTGACCCGCTGCGGACCGCAACAGGGGGACACGTCCCACTTCTTAGCAACTGGCGCACCGCTACTTACCGCACCGCATTGACACATGCGTCATATCGGACCGGCGGTTCGCGACATTCCGGACAGACGGTAAGTTGCCTCGCCGATCATGCGTTTCTCGTGGTCTGTTTGCCGTCGCTTACGACGGCGACAACCAGGTAGGTCAGCGGCGGCGGCGGCCGGGCCGCCACTTCTCCTTGGGGACGTTGGCCCGGACCACGAGGACCTCGATCTCCTCTTGGCGGGCCTCGGGGGTGTCGGCCCCTTCGACATCCACGCTGGTGTCGTCGGGGCGAGCCACGGCGCCGGCCATGTAGGCGTGAGCACCCATCTCCGGGAGCGGTTCAGCTGCGAGCTCGGATAGATCGCGGGTCGCAACCGGGTCAGCGTCGGCCTCGTCCTTCGGCGCTGACGACAGCCGGGCGATGACCTTGAGCGCTTCGCGCTCCAGCGCCTCGACCTGGGCCCGGTCGATCTTCTTCGGTGCCGAGGCTGCCTCACCCGACGTTGGTGCGGCATCCGACGCAGAGCCTCCGAGGGTCTTCTCCCGCGGCGGCATGGCCGGGAGCGACTGCACCGCCCCGAGCTTCTTCAGCTCTTCGGCGAGCGGCCCCGTCACGGACTCGACGGTCAACTCGGCCTCGGGATGCTGTTCAACCGGTCGATCCGCCGGCGGCTGCGGGCCGTCGGCCTTGACCGCATCCGGCTTGCTCCCCTCCACCTTCCCGGTGGTGGTCGAGCCCGGCCGCGCCCCGGCTGGAGGCTTCTGGATGGCCGGGCCGAAGTCCAAGGCTTGGGCCAGCATCCGCTGGGCCCGCTCGTTCAGACGGACCCGGTTCGGCAGCGGTGCCGAATGCTTTTCGGGCTCGCTGGCCGCGGGCTCCGACGCCGGGGGCTCCACCGCGGGAGGCTCTTCCGGCTGAGCTGCTGCCGCCGCGGCGTTTGCCTTCTCGGCCGCGGCCAGCTCGGCGTCGACCCGGGCCTTGTCCGCCGCGGCCTTCTCGGCGGCAGCCTTCTCCGCCGCAGCCCTCTCAGCGGCAGCCTTCTCGGCGGCGGCCTTCTCAGCCGCAGCCTTCTCCGCCGCAGCTTTCTCCGCCTTGGCCTTGGCCGCAGCCGCCTTCTTCTCCGCGGCCGCCTTCTCAGCAGCAGCCTTCTCCGCCTCGACCCGCGCCTTGTCAGCAGCGGCCTTCTCAGCTTCGGCCCGCGCCTTCTCGGCGGCGGCCTTCTCAGCTTCGGCCCGCGCCCTTTCGGCCGCGACTCTCTCGGCGGCGGCTTTCGCCTCGGCGGCCTTCTCCGCCGCGGCCCTCTCGGCAGCGGCTCTCTCTGCTTCGGCCCGCGCCTTTTCTGCCGCGGCCTTCTCGGCGGCGGCCTTCTCCGCCTCCGCCTGAGCAGCCGCCCGGATCCGCTCCGCCTCGGCCCTGGCCTCCATGGCGGCCGCCTCCGCCTCGGCTCGGGCCTTCTCTGCCGCTTCCTTCTCGGCGGCGGCCTTCTCCGCCTCCGCCTGAGCAGCCGCCCGGATCCGCTCCGCCTCGGCCCTGGCCTCCATGGCGGCCGCCTCCGCCGCCGCCTTCTCCGCCTCCGCCTGCTCGGCCTCGGCCCGGGCCCGCTCGGCCGCCGCCCGGTCAGCTTCGGCCCGGGCCCGCTCGGCCGCCAGCCGCTCTTGCGCAGCTCGAGCCTCGGCCGCGGCCCGCTCTGCCTCCTGGCGTTCCGCCTCCTGCCGTTCCGCCTCGGCCTGCTCAGCCGCCGCCCGGTCCGCCGCCAGCTGGCGCTCGATTACGGAGATCTCCGACTCGCGCGGCTCCACCACCAGGGCGCTGTCCAGCAGGTCGTCGAGCGATCCCACCGGGGGGGCGGCCGAGGCCGCAGCCGCCGGCACTGCTCCCACCGGAGCTGCGGCGGGCACGGCCCGGGCGGGCGGGGTGCGAGGCGTCAGGCTGTGGGTACGCCGGTTGCTGGCCCGGCCCATGCCCCGGCGCGAGACGATGGACGGGGCGGCGGGCTCATCGCGGATCACCCCTGCCTGGACCAGGGGCTTCATGCACTGGTCGCACCAGGTGATCTTGGGGTTGATGCGCGCTCCGCAAGCGCCGCAACGAGCCACACAGTTGTCTCGGCCGGATTAGGCCCGGCTTGAGTTCACCGTGGCCGGCTGGGACGGAAAAGTCCTGGTAGGGGAACCTTCGTTCGGCTGACCGGGCCCTTCCGGTGGGCGAGGGGGGACTTGAACCCCCACGAGGTTGCCCTCACAGGAACCTGAATCCTGCGCGTCTGCCAATTCCGCCACTCGCCCGGAGGGACGAAGGGTACCGGCTGGTGAAAGGGTCCCTCCACAGGGGCATGGGTAAGGTTTGGCTGGTCATGGGACTCCAGCAGTTCGAGCAGCGGCTCGAGCAACTCGTCGAAGGGGTGTTCGCCCGGGCGTTCCGCGGGGGCCTTCAGCCCGTGGAGCTGGGGCGCCGCCTGGTCCGCGAGATGGACCTCGAGCGGACGATGGGCGTCCGCGGCCTGATCGCGCCCAACCGCTTCGTCTTCACCCTGGCGGCGCGGGATCTCGAGAAGTTCAGCGGCTTCGCCGACGCCCTGGTGGAGGAGTTGCGCGAGGCCGCCAGAGAGCACGCCCGGACCGAGAAGTACCACTTTGTCGGACCCTTGGAGATCTTCCTCGAGGGCGACCGGTCGGTCGCCCCCGGCACCTTCCGGGTCTCAGCCGAGGTGGCCGCCGGCCCGGGGGCGCCCCAGCCCTGCCTGGTCCTGCCAGACGGCTCCCGCGTCGAGATCGGCGACGACCCCCTGGTCATCGGGCGCCTGCCCGAATGCTCGGTCGTGCTCACCGACCCCAACGTGAGCCGGCGCCACGCCGAGGTTCGCCGCGAGGCGGCCGGCATCGTCATCGCCGACCTCGGCTCCACCAACGGCACCTTGGTCAACGGGACCGTCACCCGCCGCCAGGCCCTCGCCGACGGCGACGAGGTGACAGTCGGCTCGACCGTCCTGCGTTTCGAGAACGCCTGAGAGAGCGTGTCCGACCAGCTCCTGACGATCCTCAAGTTCTTCCTGATCGCCCTGGTGTGGCTGTTCTTCCTGCGCGTCCTGAGGGCGGTCTGGGTGGACCTCAGGGCTTCCGACGCCGAGGCTGCCCCCGGGCCCCCGCTGCGGGCCGCCACCCCGGCGCCCGCCCCCGCCCCGCCCCCGAGGCGGGCTGGTCCGCTGGGGCGGAAGCCCCCGAGCCGGGTCCGCGTCGTCGAGCCCGACGAGATGGCCGGGCGCAGCTTCGAGGTCTCCGACGGGATGACGGTGGGCCGGTCGTCCCGCTGTGACATCACCCTGGACGGGGACAGCTACGCGTCCAGCAGCCACGCCCGCTTCCTTTTCAACGACGGCAAGCTGTGGGTCGAGGACCTCAAATCGACCAACGGCACGTTCGTCAACTCGTCACGGGTGGACGGGCGGGCCGCTCTCAAGCGGGGCGACCGGGTCCAGATCGGCCGCACCGTGTTCGAGGTGTCGGCGTGACCGTGCTGCGGGCCGGCTCCGCCACCGACGTGGGCCGGGTGCGCACGGTCAACCAGGACTGCCTCCTGGTGACCGATGGCCTGTTCGCCGTGGCCGACGGCATGGGCGGCCACGTCGGCGGCGAGGTGGCGGCCCGGGTGGCGGTCGAGGCGCTGGAGGAGCACTTCCAGCCCGGTGACAGCGAGGATCCCCTGCTCCACGCCATCCAGGAGGCGAACCGGGCGGTGTGGGATCGGGCCCGCCAGGACACCTCGCTGAGAGGCATGGGGACGACGATCACCGCCGTCGCCCTCGTGTCCGTCGACGGCGAGGAACGCCTGGTGGTCGCCAACGTGGGCGACTCGCGTGCCTACCTGTTGCAGGCGGGCGAGTTCTCCCAGCTGACCGCCGACCACAGCCTCGTCGAGGAGATGGTCCGGGCCGGCGAGCTGTCGGAGGCCGAGGCGGTCGGCCATCCCCACCGCCACATCCTCACCCGGGCGCTCGGCGTGGAGCCCGAGATCGACATCGACTCCTGGCTGATTCCGCCCCACACCGGCGACCGGCTCCTGCTGTGCAGTGACGGCCTGGTCAACGAGGTCGCCGACGACCAGATCGCCGAGGTGCTGCGACAGGAGAGCGAGCCCGAAGCAGCAGCCAACCGGCTGGTCGAGCTGGCCCGGGCCCACGGCGGCGCCGACAACATCACGGTCGTCATCGTCGACGTCGACGAGGGCGAGCCCGCCCCGGGCGATCCGGATGGGCCCACGGTCCTCGGGGCCCGGGCCGACACGCCCACCGCCGCCGCCAGTGACGAGGACCCCCAGACCGTGGTGGTGCCGGCGGTCTCGGCGGACGACCCGGTGGCGGAGCCCACCGAGGCGCCGACGGCCGACGGCCGCCCGGCGGCGCCCACCCCCCCGCGGGGGCCCTCCCCGGCCGCCCGCCGGCGCCGCATCACCTTTCGGGTGCTGCTCTTCGTGTTGGCCCTGCTCATCGTGGTGGGTGGAGCCATCGCCGCCGTGGTCTGGTACGCCCGCTCGAGCTACTTCGTGGGACTGAAGAACCAGCAGATCACCATCTTCCAAGGCCGACCGGGGGGCGTGCTGTGGTTCAAGCCGACCGTCGCCCGCCGCACCGGCTACCTCTCGAGCGAGGTCCTCCCCTCGCGGCTGCCCGACCTGCGCGCCGGTCAGCTCGAGCCGTCCCTGAAGGAGGCCAACCGCTACGTGGCCAACCTGGTGGCCGAGGCCACCCAGGTGCTCGGCACGACCCCGACGACCGTGCCCCAGCGGTCCTCGGCCGGGGCGACATCCCCCGTGCCGCAGACGACCGCTCACTCGACGACGGCGACCACCCCGTGAACCGACAGATCCGCCGCCTGGGCATCGCCTTGCTGGTGGCGTTCGGCGCCCTGTTCCTGCAGCTCAACTACGTCCAGGTCGTCGAGGCCCACAAGCTGGCCAACGCACCCGGAAACACCCGCACCGCCACCGAGTCGTTCAGCCGTCCCCGCGGTGTGATCCAGACGTCCGACGGCGTGGTCGTCGCCCGCTCGGTCCCCTCGAACGACAGCTACAAGTACCAGCGCCAGTATCCGACGGGGCCGCTGTTCGCCCACGTGACCGGCTATGTGTCGTTCATCTACGGCGAGGAGGGGGTCGAGCAGGTCTACGACCCCTACCTGGCCGGCAAGAAGCTGCCCATCCGCCACCTGAGCGACCTGCTCACCAACCGGGTGGCGACCGACGACGTGACGCTGACCCTCAACGACAAGCTGCAGCAGGCGGCTCAGGGGGCGCTGGGCAACAAGCTCGGGTCGGTCATCGCCCTCAACCCGACCGACGGGGCGATCCTCGCCATGTGGTCCAACCCTTCCTACGACCCCAACCCGCTGGCCAGCCACGACCTCACCGTGGTCCACTCGGCCTGGACGGCGGCGACGTCGAACCCGCTCAACCCGATGCTGCCCCGCGCCTACCGGCGCAGCTACCCGCCCGGCTCCACCTTCAAGGTGGTGACGTCCGCCGCCGTGTTCGACCACAACCCGTCGCTGGCCAACAAGAGCTACCCGGTGCTCGGCAGCCTGACGTTGCCGTTCACCCACAACACGCTGAACAACTTCCAGCACGAGACGTGCGGCGGCCCGCTCCCCGAGCTGCTGAAGGTGTCGTGCGACACCGGGTTCGGCCAGGTGGGCCTCGACCTCGGGGGCGACAGCCTGTCGTCGGAGGCGAGCTCGTTCGGCTTCAACTCCACTCCCCCCCTTGACCTGCCCAGCCCGGCCAAGTCCAAGTTTCCCCCGGGGTCGTTCTTCAAGCAGAACCTGCCCCTGCTCGCCTACTCGGCCATCGGCCAGGACGACGTGTCGGCCACCACCCTGCAGATGGCGCTGGTGGGCGCGGCGATTGCCAACGGCGGCACGATCATGAAGCCCCACGTCATGTCGGAGATCCGCGACAGCCAAGGCAACGTGGTGAGCCGGTACAAGCCGGCGGTCTGGATGCAGGCCACGTCGTCACAGACGGCCGACCAGGTGCGCTCGATGATGATGCTCGTCGTCCAACCGGGAGGCACCGCCCCCGACCTCAACCTCCCCGGGGTGCAGGTGGCGGCCAAGACCGGAACGGCCCAGACCGGGCTCGGCACCACCGACGACTGGATGATCGCCTTCGCCCCCGCCCAGTCGCCCAAGGTGGTGGTGGCCGTCTCCGTTCCCAACCAACCCCAGTCCGCCACGGGTGACGCAGTCTCCGGGCCGATTGTCCGGTCCATGCTCCTCGCCTCCCTCTTGATGCCCGGGCCGCTGCCTTGACCCCGGCGCCCAACCCTTAGGCTCCGGCGACCACCATGTCCGACACCCAACCCTCCGTATTCAACGGCCGCTACGAGCTGGTCCGCCGGCTGGCGCGCGGGGGGATGGCCGAGGTGTACCTGGGCAAAGACCTGTTGCTCGACCGCCCGGTCGCCCTGAAGGTGCTGTCAACTGAGCTGTCCCGCGACGAGGCCTTCGTGGAGCGGTTCCGACGCGAGGCCCAGGCCGCCGCCAACCTGAACCATCCCAATGTCGTCAACGTCTACGACTGGGGGGAGGCCGACAACTCCTACTTCATAGTGATGGAGTACGTGTCGGGCCAGACCGTCTCGCAGATGATCAAATCGGAGGGCCCGCTGCCGGCCGAGCGGGCCGCCGCCATCGGGGCCGACATCGCCGCCGCCCTGGCCTTCGCCCACCGCAACGGGGTCGTGCACCGCGACGTGAAGCCGGGCAACGTCCTCATCTCCGACGACGGCCACGTGAAGGTGACGGACTTCGGTATCGCCCGGGCCACCCGGGCCACCTCCAAGGAGAACCTGACCCAGACCGGCGCGGTGCTGGGCACGGCCACCTACTTCTCCCCCGAGCAGGCCGAGGGCTCCGCCGTCGACGCCCGCAGCGACGTCTACTCCCTCGGAGTCGTCCTCTACGAGATGGCCACGGGCGAGGCTCCCTTCACCGGTGACAACCCGGTCTCCGTCGCCTACAAGCACGTGCGCGAGCACCCGGTCCCCCCGAGCCAGCGGAATTCGGCGGTGCCCGCCGCCTTCGAGGCCATCGTCATGCAGGCCATGGCCAAGGCGCCCGGCGACCGCTACCAGACCGCCGACGAGCTGCGCATGGACCTGCTGCGGTTCAGCCAGGGCCGTCCGGTCCTCGCCGCCGAGCCGGCCACGGCCATGGTGGCGGCCAACACGACCGTGGCCCAGGGCACTCGGGTGGCGCCGGCCCTGGCCGTGGAGGAGGAACGCCGCCCGCCGCCGCCCGGAGGCCGTTCCGGCGCCTACCTCGCCCTGCTCGCCGTGCTGCTCCTCGCCCTGGCCGGCCTGCTCTACCTGCTGGCCCGCAGCCTCGGGCTCATCGGCGGGGGCGCGACCGTGGCCGTGCCCAACGTGATCGGCATGACCGCCTCCCAGGCCCACACCACCCTGGCCCAGGACGGCCTCAACGTGA
The DNA here is from genome assembly GCA_021325435.1 of Actinomycetota bacterium. Lineage (GTDB taxonomy): Bacteria > Actinomycetota > Acidimicrobiia > Acidimicrobiales > JAJPHE01 > JAJPHE01. Next base: position 11,830 of record JAJPHE010000108.1, read on the forward strand.
AGGAGAACGACCAGCCCAACCCGGGCTCGACGGTCGGCACCGTGTTCAACCAGGACCCCCAGGGCAACGCCTCGTTGTCGCGGGGCGACACCGTGACCATCTTCGTCGCTACCGGGTCGGCGTCGGTCACCGTGCCCAACGTGGTCGGTCAGGACGTGAACCAGGCCACCGGCACCCTGCAGCGGGCCGGCTTCCAGGTGACGGTGAACTCCCAGGCCGACTCCCACCAGCCGGGGACGGTCATCGGCCAGAACCCCAGCGGGGGCAACCCGGCGCCGCAGGGGTCGACGGTGACCCTGACGGTGTCCGCCGGCCAGCAGACCGTGTCGGTGCCCGACGTGTCCGGCATGGACGCCGCCCAGGCGGCCAACGAGCTGGGCCAGTCCGGTCTGGCCGTCAGCAACACCGTCCAGCAGGCTTCCGACACGGTGCCGAGCGGCCAGGTCATCGGCACCAACCCGCCGGCGGGTCAGCAGGTGCCCAAGGGAACCGGGGTGGAACTGATCGTCTCCAGCGGCCAGTCGACCACCACGACCAGCTCGTCCACCACGACCAGCTCGACACCGACCAGCACCACGACCACCACGCTGTTCCGGCGGACGACCACCACGACCACCCCGTCGACCACCACCTCGACGGGCTGACGCCGGCCGCCGGGTCAGGCGGCCAGCGAGGCGAGGAAGTTGCCGAGGAGGCGGGGCCCTTCGGTGGTGAGGATCGACTCGGGATGGAACTGGACGCCTTCGACCGGCAGGCTGCGGTGGCGGACGGCCATCACCACGCCGTCGGCGGTCTCCGCCGTCACCTCCAGCTCCCCGGGCACGCCCTCCACGACCAGCGAGTGGTAGCGGGTGGCGGTGAACGGCGACGGCAGGCCGGCGAGCACGCCGCCACCCCGGTGGTGAACGTCGGACGGCTTGCCGTGCATGATGTCGGGGGCGTGCACGATGCGGGCGCCGTAGACGGCGCCGATGCACTGGTGGCCGAGGCACACCCCGAGGATCGGGAGCCGCCCGGCCCACTGCCGCACCACCTCCATGCTGACCCCGGCCCCCTCCGGCCGGCCGGGCCCGGGCGAGATGACGATCCCGTCGGCGTCGAGATCGCCCACCTCCTCGACGCTTATGGCGTCGTTGCGGCGCACGACCGGCTCGGCCCCGAGCTCGCCCATCTCCTGCACGAGGTTGTAGACGAACGAGTCGTAGTTGTCGATGACGAGGACCCGGGGCACCGGCGATCGACCCTAGGTCAGCCCGCCGTCGCCGGCTGGGCGAATTTGGGCTGCACCGCGCCCTTGTAGGCGGCGACCGTCGCATCGTCCAGGCCCGACACGTCGAAGCGCAGCCCGTAGGTGGCGGCCAGGGCGTGCAGCTCGATCACCAGCGGGTCCGACTCGAACCGGTCCTGGGCCGCCCCCACCCCGACGGCCACGTAGGGCGGGGAGCTGATGGTCCCGTCGAGGAGCAGGGTGTTGCCCACGCATTCGACGGCGCTGGTCGACACCACCCGCTGGCCGTTGACGGCGACGGCCTCGGCGCCGGCCCGCCACAGGGCGTTCACCACCGCCTGGACGTCCTGGGAGTGGATGACCAGGTCGTTCACGTCGCCCGAAGGAGAGGTGGTGAGGGTGGAGTCGTCGAGGCTCACCCGCACGGCCGGGCCCCGGACGGCCAGCAGCCCGCCGGCGAGGGACGCCGAGCGGATCTCCGAGTCGAGGGCCGACACCCCCCGCTGCCCCCGGGTCCGCTGGCGGGTCAGGCCGTCCACCTGGGAGCGGAGGGAGTCGAGCTGGTCGCGCAGGGAGGAGACGGCCTGCTGCTGGCGGTCCACCAGGGCGGCCAGCTGGTACTGGCGGGGTGCCCGCAGCGCCGGGCTCGGCGGGCGGACCCGCACTGCCAGCACGGCGAGGAAGGCCAGCAGGCCGGCCGCGACCGTTCTGCGCCACGGTAGGGAACGGCGGGCCACGGCTATCCTCGGCCCGTGCCCGCCCGACAGCAGAAGTCCCGCGCCACGCGCCGCTCCGGCAAGTCCGGGCGGGTGACGCCGAAGGGCACGACCACCTCCGGCCGGTACACCCCGCCGATCCCCCGCTCGGAACGGGTGAGCCCCAAGTGGATGCCGTTCCTCATCGTGGGCCTGCTCATCGCCGGGGTGCTGGTCATCGTCATCAACTACCTCGGGATACTGCCAGGCGGAGCCTCCAACTGGTACCTACTGCTCGGTCTCGGGCTCATCGTCGGCGGCTTCGTCACCGCCACCAACCTGCACTAGCCCCCCGCTTTCCGGCCTGTCGGGGCTGGCAGGAGTTGTCTTACAGCGATGTGATCTCTCCCCAACTTTCTCCACAGTCTGTGGACAAGATCGGGTCGAAGGAGCGAATCCGGCGATGGCCGCCATCCGCGGCAACGATGCCCACCTGGCCTGACTGGGGCATATCCGCCTACAAGCGGCCACTGCCGCGGTCGCCGAAAAAAGCTGTCAACAGTCAGCGACAAACGTCCGGGTCACGCTCCGGCCGATGAGGGCCTAAGCGCCCTCAGGATTTAGCGGGGCCCGACGAGTCCCCCTGAGCGCATCCGCGCTCAGGGGCACGTCCCCAACCGCACTCTTAGCCCAGGCGCTCGATGATGGTGGCGTTGGCCATGCCGCCGCCCTCGCACATCGTCTGCAGTCCGTAGCGGCCGCCGGTGCGCTCCAGCTCGTTGAGCAGGGTGGCCATGAGCTTGGCCCCCGAGCAGCCCAGCGGGTGGCCGAGGGCGATGGCGCCCCCGTTCACGTTCACCCGGGACATGTCGGGGCGCAGCTCCTTCTCCCACGCCAGCACCACCGAGGCGAAGGCCTCGTTGACCTCGAACAGCGAGATGTCGTCCATGGTCAGCTTGGCCCGCTCGAGGACCTTCTCGGTGGCCGGGATGGGGCCGGTCAGCATGGTCACCGGGTCCACGCCGGCCAGGGCGAAGGTGTGGAAACGGGCCCGGGGCCGCAGCCCCAGCTCGCTGGCCTTCTCCTCGCTCATGATGAGCACGGCGGCGGCTCCGTCGGTGATCTGCGAGGAGTTGCCGGCGGTGACCTTGCCGTCCGGCTTGAACGCCGGCTTCAGGTTGGCGAGGGTCTCGGCGGTGGTGCCAGGGCGGATGCCCTCGTCGCGGGTCAGGACCTCGTCGGTCTCCTTGCCCTCGTCGTCTTTGACCTTGACCGGGATGATCTCCTTCTCGAAGCGCCCCTCCTCCGTGGCCCGCAGGGCGAACTCCTGGCTGCGGGCGCCGAAGCGGCCGAGGTCCTCGCGCGAGAGGCCCCACTTGTCGGCGATCATCTCGGCCGAGATGCCCTGGGGCACCAGCCCGCCGACCGGGGCGTAGCGCTCCATCACCTTGGGGCCGAAGGGGGCGCCCAGCCCGGGCACCATCGACGCCCCCATCGGGGTGCGGGTCATGCACTCGACCCCGGCGGCCACGACCACGTCGTAGGCGCCGGCGATGACCCCCTGGGCGGCGAAGTGGGCGGACTGCTGGGAGGAGCCGCACTGGCGGTCGATGGTGGTGGCGGGCACCGACTCGGGCCAGCCGGCGGCCAGCACGGCGTTGCGGCCGATGTTCACGCCCTGCTCGCCGACCTGCATCACGCAGCCCATCACCACGTCGTCGACGACGGCGGGGTCGAGGTCGTTCCGCTCCACCAACGCCTTGAGCGTCTCGGCGGCCAGGTCGACGGGGTGCCAGCCCCGCAGCTTGCCGTTCCGCTTCCCTCCGGCGGTGCGCACTGCGTCGACGATGACGGCGTTCGGCATGGGTACATCTCCTCGATCGGGGGTCGGATGTCTCGACTTGACTGTGCGGTCAAGTCTTGTCGGGTCGGCTCACGCCGGTCAATCCGGCCCCGCCGCTACCGTTCCGGGCCCATGAAGGACATGGACCGCTGGCTGGGCGACGGCGGCATGGCGATCATCGGGGCCATCGGGGGATCGTTCGAGGCCTACGGGCACGAGCCCCGGGGGTGGGTGACCGGCACGTGGAGGCCGACCGACCTGGCCTGCAACCCCCACGGCTTCGTGCAGGCCGGGGTCCACTCGATCCTGCTCGACGGGGCCATGAACTTCGCCATCAACGCCGGCCTGTCCGGGCGCGACCGCACCCGGGCCACCCTCGACATGCGCTGCGAGTACATGCGGATGGCCCGGGTCGGCGACGACCTCTCCCTGCGGGGCGAGGTGGTCCGCCTCACCCGCCAGGTCGCCTACGCCGACGCGACCGTCGCCACCGCGGATGGCGAGCTGGTCAGCCGGGCCAGCGCCGTGTTCCTGCTGCACCGCGAGGAACCCCCGAAGGCCTAGACGGTCACACCCGGTCGTTACCGTCGCCCTCCATGGGGACGCCGACGGGAGGGCGGGGCGGGGTGGCGGCCGCCACCGTGCGCCGGGCGGTGGAGACGACCGGGGGCCTGGCCGGGGTGTGCACCCGGGTTCCGCCGGCCGGTCCGGACGTGTGCCGTTGCTGTCACGGCCGCACCCGTCCCGGCTTCCTGCTGTGCTTCCCGTGCGGATCGGTCCGCCGTCAGGTGTGGCGGCCGTGCGACCGGGTGGCGCCCATATCGCTGTACCGCCGGGGCGACCGGCTGCACGTGATCTTGCGCCGCTACAAGGACGACCCCGACGCCGGCCGCAGGGAATGGCTGTCCGGGCAGGTGGGGGCGCTGGTCTCGCGCTTTTTGTGGGAGCACGGCTCCTGCGTGGCGCCGGGGGGTTGGGACGCGGTGGCGGTGGTCCCCTCGACGACCGGGCGGTCCGGCGCCCATCCCCTGGCCGGGGCGGCGGGGAGGGTGCCGTGGCTGGCCCCGCAGCTGGTCGAGGCCCTCCGCCCGGCGGGGGCACGGCTCGACCACAACGCCGCCGACGACCGGGCGTTCGCCGCGGTCGGCGAGGTGGCCGGCCTGCGCGTCCTCCTGCTCGACGACACCTACACGACCGGGGCCCGGGCCCAGAGCGCGGCGTCGGCGCTGGCCCGGGCGGGGGCCGAGGTTCCCGCCATCGTCACCGTCGGCCGGGTGGTCACCCCGGCGGCGGCGCCGGCGGTCGCCCGGTGGTGGCGGAGCCGGCGAGCGGTGTGGGACCCGACCAGCTGCTGCTTCGAAGACGCCCCCTCCCCCAGCAGGGCCGGCTACGACGAGAGCGACACCTCGCCGATGCGGACCTGCGAGTTGCCGTCCCCGAGGTAGGTGATCCACAGCAGCACGTTGGTGGCCGGCTTGCCGCCCAGGTTGATGGTGGTCGTGGTCGACGAGACCGTGCCGCCGGTGACCGGCGAGCCCCATCCGGCCAGCGTGTCCGGCGTGGAGTCGGACTCGTAGACCTTGTAGGTCCAACCCTGGGTGGGCGAGATCACGCTCATCTCCGAGATCCGCGACGACTGCCCTAGCTGCAGGATCACCCCGACGCCCGGCTTGAGGTTGCCGAAAGCGGCGCTGGCGTAGTGCTCGGTCTCCCAGTAGGTGGCGGGGTCGTGGTCGTACAGGTGGCCGAGCTCCTCGTCGTGCTGGTGGCCGTCGCCCGGCGGCGGGTTGAAGGCCTCGGCGCCGACGATCCTGAGCGGGGTCGGACCGGCCGCCGCCGCCGCCCCGGGGGAGGACCCGCCGCCGTTGCCCCCCCGCATGGCCACCACTCCGCCGTAGACGGCGCCCGCCACCGCCACCGCACCGGCCGCCGCCAGCAACGCGCCCGTCGGCACCCGTCGCCTCGAGGTGGGCGGCCCGGACGGCGGGCGGGCCGGGTCCGCCACCGGAAACGGCGGCGGTGTGGCGGGAGCGTCCACCACCGCGGCGGCCGCCCACGACGGACCGGGCGACGAGGCCGCCGCCTCGGCCGCCGGCGCCCCCGCCGCCACCCCGGCGAAGGCCCGGGTCGGGTTGGCGGGCAGGCCCACGGCCCGGGTGGGGGCACCGCTCGCCTCCGAGGCGGGCACCGGCGTCGGCGCCACCTGCGTCGATGTCGCCGCCACCTGCGGCGGCAGGACCGGCCCCACCCGGCCCCGGTCGAGCAGGGCCTGGCGCAGCTCGACGGCGCTCTGGTAGCGGTCATCGGGGGACTTGGCCAGGGCGGTGAGCACGACGCCGTCGAGCCAGGCCGGTATGTCGGGGTTGGTGAGCGAAGGGAGCGGCACCTCGTCAGCCAGGTGCTTCATGGCCAGGGCCAGGTCGTTGTCGGCGTCGAAGGGCGTGTGCCCGCACAGCATCTCGTAGAGCACGATCCCGAGGGCGTAGACGTCGGAGCGGGCGTCGAGGGGACGGCCGTCGACCTGCTCGGGTGAGATGTACCGGGCGGTTCCGAGGGTGACGTCGGTCTGGGTCAGGTCGTCGGCGGCGGCCGCCTTGGCGATGCCGAAGTCGACCACCTTCACCCGACCGTCGTCGATGAGGATGTTGGCCGGCTTCACGTCGCGGTGCACCACGCCGCGCGAGTGGGCGAAGTCGAGGGCGGTGGCCACCTGGCCGGCGATGTCCACGGCCCGATCGACGGAGAGGTTGCCCTCGGCCTTCAGGATCTGACGCAGGCTGGGGCCGGGCACCAGCTCCATGACGATGAACGGACCGAGGGCGGGGTCGTCGCCGGTGTCGTAAACGGCGACCACGTGGGGATGGTTGAGCCGGGCGGCGGCCACCGCCTCGCGCCGAAAGCGGGCGAGGAACTCGGGGCGGCTGCGCATGGGCCCGAGGGGGAACTTGACCGCCACCCGCCGGTCGAGCAGCACGTCGTGGGCGGACCACACCACGGCCATGCCGCCGCGGGCGATGAGGCCGTCGAGTCGGTACCGGTCGGTTACGACCTCACCAGGACGCGGTTCGTCGACGTTCGGCACCTCGCCCACCGGCTAACGCTACCCGGGCACGTCGGCGGTCACGCCTGCGTCCTCGATGGCGCAGGCGGCCTGGTCGTCGGCACAGGTCTCGCACTCCAGCTCGAGGGTGGCGTGGGCGATGCCGAACGAGCTGGCGATGGTCGACTTCACCAGGGCACCGACGGTCTGGGCCTCCTCCAGGGTGGGGTGGCCGGACAGCACCAGGTGGGCCGACAGGGCCCGCACCTCCGACGACAGACTCCACACGTGGAGGTCGTGGATCTCCTCCACTCCGGGGACGCCGGTCACCACCCGGGCCAGGGCGTCGACGTCGAGGTCGCCGGGGGTCGACTCGAGCAGCACCTCGCTCGTCTCCCGCACCAGGCCGGCGGCCTCCCATGCGATCAGGAGCCCGATGGCCAAGGACGCGGCCGGGTCCGCCCACGACGCGCCGGTGGCGACGATGACCAGGCCGGCCACCACCACGGCGGCGGAGGCGGCGGCGTCGCCGACCATGTGCAGCATGGCGGCGCGCATGTTCAGGTCGGGGTGGGGTTCGGCCAGGATCCGGGCCGCCAGCAGGTTGACGAGCAGGGTCGCCGCCGCCACCACCACCATCACGCCGCCGTGGGGGGCGGAAGGGTGCAGCAGCCGGCGGATCGACTCGTAGGCGATGACGGCGGTGACGGCGAAGATCGTCACCGCGTTCACCTGGGCGGCGAGGATCGTCGAGCGGTGCCAGCCGAACGAGCGCGACGCGGTCGGAGCCCGCAGGGCCAGCCGCACGGCCAGGAGCGACAGGGCGAGGGCGGCGACGTCGGTCAGGTTGTGGCCGGCGTCGGCCAGCAGACCCACCGAGTGCGACACCAGCCCGAAGACCACCTGGGCCGCCACCACCACCAGGTTGAGCAGCAGGGCGGCGATCAGTCTGCGCTGGCGACTCACCCTCACCAGGCTACGACGGCCTAGAGGAGCACCACGGCGGCGGTCACAACGGCGGTGACCAGCCAGGTGAGCACCTCCGCCGGACGCAGGCGGGGGCGGCTGGCGATGACGGATCCCACCCCGCCTCGGGCCTCGATGGCGTCGGCCATCTCCTGGGCCCGGCGCACCGCGCTCACCAGGGCGGTGACGAGGATGTCGTGGAGGGTGGAGGCGATCTCCCGCAGCTTCTCGGGCGTCTCGGGCTGGCGGGCCCGACGGGCGGCGTGCAGGATCCGCATCTCGTCGACCAGCAGGGGCAGGCAGCGGACCGCCAGGGCCGAGGTCACGATGATCTCGTCCACCGGCAGCCGCACCAGCCGCAGCGGCGCCATCAGCGTCGACAGCGCCGGGGCCAGGTCGGCCATCCGGGTCGTCCACCCGAGCACGGAGCTCAGCCCGAGCAGCAGGAGGACCAGGAAGGTGAGCCGGCCCCACTCGTCGAGCCCGCCGACGCCGACGGTGAGCCCACCCAGGTGGAGGTTGGGCTTGCCTCCCGAGAAGCCGGCGATGACGGCGGTGAGGCCCACGCCGATCCAGAACCAGCGGGGGAACCGGGGCACCGCCCCGATCGGCACCCGGGCCAGCACCGCGGCGACGACCACCACCCCGGCGACGACCAGCTCCCCGTACCAGTGAGGCTTCTCCGACACCGCCACCCCGATGGCGACCAGGGCCACGATCTTGGTCCCGGCCCACAGCCGGTGGACGGGGCTGTCCACCGGCACGTAGCGCAGGAGGTTGATCTCGGTGACGGCCTGGCCGGGGGCGGAGGCGGGCCGGCTCATCCCGCCTCCTCCAGGGCGGCGAACAGGCGGCCGTCGTGAAGGGCCTCGGCCGTGGGCTCGTCGAAGACCATCCGCCCCGACTCGAGGACCACCACCCGGTCGGCGAAGCGGTCGGCGTCCTCGTAGTCGTGGGAGACCACCACCACGGACAGCCCCGAGGTGCGGAGGCGGCCGAGGACCTCGACGAGGGTGGCCCGGCCCTCGGCGTCGAGGCCGGAGAACGGCTCGTCGAGGACGAGCAGCTCGGGCCGGCGGGCGATCAGCCCGGCCAGGGCCACCCGCCGCTGCTGCCCGCCGGACAGGGCGTCGATGCGCCGGTCGCGCACCTCGACCGGGTCGAGCCCAACGGTGCGCAGGGCGTCGTCGACCTCCGGGTCGCCCATCGGCGTGCCGAAGGCGACGTCCTGGCCCACAGTGGGCCGGAACAGCTGCAGGCGGGCGTGTTGGAAGGCCAGCGCGGCCCGGGGCCCGGCCTGGTGGAGCGGTTCGCCGTCGAGCTCGGCGACGCCCTCGGTCGGCACCAGCATGCCGGCGAGGATCCAGGCGAGGGTCGTCTTGCCCGACCCGTTGGCCCCGGCGACGAGCAGCCCGTCGCCCCGGCCGATGCTGAGGTCGACGGCCTCGAGCCCGCGCCGGGCCCAGGGCGTGCCCTGCGAGTACACGTGGCCGACTCCGGCGAGGCGGATCACCGGGGCTGCCCGACTCTGACCCGGCCGGCCTCGACGGTCACGACGACGTCGGCGGTCCGCACCTCTTCCAGGCGGTGGGTGACGTGGACCACGGTGACGCCCTGCTCGTGGGCGAGCCGGTCGAGCAGGGCGGCCAACCGCCGCCGTCCGGAGCGGTCGAGCATGCTCGTGGACTCGTCCGAGATGAGCAGCGCCGGCCGGTGGGCCAGGGCCGAGGCGATGGCCAGGCGCTGCAGCTGCCCGCCGGACAGGGTGGCGGTCTCCTCGTCGCCCATCCCCTCCAGTCCCACCAGGGCGAGCAGCCCGTCGACGTCGACCCCGTGGCCGGCCCGGAAGCCCCACACGACGTCGTCGCGGGCGCGCACGCCGAGCACCTGGCTCTCGGGTCGCTGGAACACGACGGCGGTGCCCCCCGGCCGGCCCAGCCCCACCGGGCCGCCCCGGATCACCTCGCCCTCCGCCTCGATCATGCCGGCGAGGACCCGGGCGAGGGTCGACTTACCCGACCCGTTGGAGCCGACCACGGCCACGAAGCTGCCCGGCTCGACCCGCAGGTTCACCCCGGCGAGGGCGTAGTGGTCGGCGCCGGGGTAGCGCACGGCGGCCTCCCGCAGCTCGACCGGCACCGGCAGCGGGCTCGACGCCGGCGCCGGGGCCGGGGCCGGGGCCGGCACGACGTCCACCGGCTCGCCGAGGGACTCGGCCAGGCGGGCGATCACCGGGCGGGCCAGCGCTTGGCACACCACGGTCACCAGCTGGACGAGGAGCAGCTCGCCGGCCGGTATCACCGCCCACCAGTAGCGGACGATGTCGTTGACGACGACGTCCCCGACGTGGAGCAGCGGGCCCAGGGCGGCGATGTGGTTCATCAGGTTGCGCACCCCCCGCCACCCGATGCGGACCTGGTCGAGGGTCAGCTTGCGAAAGCTGGCGAAGGCGAGCAGCTGGGCGACGCTCACCCCGGCCAGCAGGGCCCACACCGCCCCCGCCGCCGCCGTCAGCTGCACGGAGCTCCACTGGCGGCGGATGGTCACCCCGACCACCAGGCCGACCAGCGAGAGAAGAATGGCGATGCTCCACAGCGCCACCCCGCCGAGGAGGAAGGCCACGGTGCCGGCGGCCACCGCCGCCTGCACGACGGTGCGGGCCCGGTGGCGGGCGGCCAGCACGGCCATGGGAATGGTGGACAGGACCTCGAGCACGCCCCCGAGGGGCAGCATCCAACCGAGGAACAGAAGAGCCACGGTGAGGTCGGCCAGGATGGCCGCCTCGGCCAGCTCGGCCGGTCGCAGCGGACCCGCCGACCTGGGGCGCCTCATGCGCCCCTACGGTAGAGGTAGCTCAGTCCGACCGGCGCTCGCCGCCCAGGGCGGCGGCGGCGACGGCGTCGGCTCCGGATGCCGGGGTCGGGGTCAGCTCGATCACCGCCATCTCGGGGACCTCGGGGCTGACCTCCACCGAAGCATGTCGACGGCGGAGGCGCACGCCGGCGAGGGTGACGAACCCGTACCCGGCGGCGGCCAGGGTGGCGATGCCGCCCACGGCGATGGCGGCGCGGGGACCGACGGTCTGGCCGATGGTGCCCACGATGGGTCCGCCGACCGGAGTCGATCCGAGGAACGCCACGGCGTAGATGGCCATCACCCGGCCCCGCATCTCGGGAGCCGAGCGCAGCTGCAGGGTCGTGTTGGCGGTGGCGATGAACGAGATGCTGAAGGCGCCCATGACGGCCAGCGCTGCCAGCTCGGTGATAAGGGTGGGCATGACCGCGCAGACCAGCATGAGGGCGCCGAAACCGGCGGCCATGGCCGGCAGCCGCCGGTTGCTGGGGTTGCCCCGCGAGGCGGTGATGAGTCCACCCACCACCGCGCCGGCACCCATCAGCGCGTTCATGGCCCCGAAGGCTCCGGCGCCGGAGTGGAAGGCGAACTTGGCCATCAACGGCAGGGTGACGGTGAAGTTGTAGGCCAGGGTGCCGATGACGGCCATCATGATCAGCGGGGCGAGCAGCCCCGGATCTCCCCTGACGTAGCGGAAGCCCTCGCGCAGCTGCCCGCGCTTGCGCGCCGCCGGCGGCGCCGGCAGCAGCTGCGAGCGGCGCATCAGCATCAGGCCGATGATCACGGCGGCGAAGGACCCGGCGTTGGCGAGGAAGCAGACCGACAACCCGACGGTCTCGATGAGCACGCCGGCCACGGCGGGGCCGACGACGCGGGCGCCGTTCATGACCACGCTGTTGAGGGTCACCGCGTTGGTGACCCGGTCGGTGCCCACCATCTCCATCACGAAGCTCTGGCGGCTCGGATTGTCGATGGCGTTGACGCAGCCCAGCCCGAAGGCGAGCAGGAAGACCATCCACAGCCGCACCGCGCCGATGAGGGTGAGCAGGCCGAGGGCGAGGGCCAGCAGGCCGGCGGCGGTCTGCGTCCCCACCAGCAGGCGGCGCTTGTCGACCCGGTCGGCGATGACGCCGCCCATCGGACCGGCCACCAGGATCGGGAAGAACTGGACGGCGGTGACGGCCCCGAGGGCGATGCCGCTGCGGGTCAGGTGCAGCACCAGCCAGGCCTGGGCCACGGACTGCATCCAGGTGCCCGACACCGACACGATCTGGCCGAAGAAGTAGAGGCGGTAGTTGTAGTTGTGGAGGGCGTCGAAGGTGCGCGAGGTCACCGCGCTCACGGCCGCTCCTCCAGCAGCCGCTCGAGCAGCGGCACCGACGCCGCCAGCCGGTCGCGCTCCTCGTCGCTCAGCTCGCCCAGCCGTTCGGCCAGCCAGGCGTCCCGGCGCCGGCGGATCTCCTCCACCGCCTTGCGGCCCTTCGGTGTCAGCTGGGCCACCACCGTGCGGCGGTCGTCGGCCGATCCGGTCCGGGTCACCAGGCCGGCCTCCTCGAGCGAGCCCACCATGCGGGTGACGCTCGGCGGCTGCACCGCCTCGTGAGAGGCAAGGTCGCCGAGGGTCAGGGGCCCGTGGTGGTGCAGGGTCGAAAGGACCGACAGCTGCGACGGGGTCACCCCCGGGGCCGCGTGCTGGCGCAGCCGGCGCGACAGGCGCAGGACCGACAGGCGCAACCGGGCGACCAGCTCGGGGTCGCCGTCGGTGCTAGTGGCCGGGTCGGCGGTGCTAGTGGCCGGGTCGGCGGTGCCGTTTCGGTTGGTGGTGCGGCGCTCGGTCATGGCGTAGCTGGGGAGTCGGGCAACTCCTTAACAACGCTAAATGTTAGCACCGCTTTGCGACCCGGTCACCTCACGGGCCCGGGCCGGGCCGTCACCCGCCGGGCCACCCCGGCACCCCGGGGTCGAGGGCGACCCCGGCGGAGTTCAGGAAGCCCGAGACCAGCCGGTAGAAGCCGGCCAGGACCAGCAGCTCGACCAGCTCGGAGTCGTTCCACCGCTGGGCCAGCCGCTCCCAGGTCGGGCGGGAGACGCAGTCGTCGGCGCACAGCTCGTCGGCCATGGCGATGAGGGCCCGGTCGTCTGCGGACCAGTCGGGGCCGTCGGCCGCCTCGCGGGTGAGGGCGGCGATCTCCTCGTCGGTCAGACCGACCCTGCGGCCGATGAGGGTGTGCTGGCCGAACTCGTACACCGACCGGCACCGCCAACCGACCCGGAGGATGACGATCTCGCGCTGGCGGCCGGGGAGGCCCCGCGGGCCGAGCAGGGACCCGCCCAGCTGGTTGAACCGCTTGAGCATCCGGGGGTTGTGGGCGAGGGTGGCGAAGATGTTCAGGGGACGGTCACTGAGCCCGGGGGCCCGGGTCAGCTCCGCCACCTCCTCGGGCGGGTCGGTGGCGGGCGTGATGCGGGGGTGGTCGGGGCGGGCCCCGTCGCTCGCCGTCATGCCAGGGCCACCAGGTCGAGCAGGTCGTCGCTCCAGTAGTCGAGGTCCCCGTCGGGCATGAGCAGCACCCGGTCGGGGGCGAGCTCGGAGACGAACCCCGAGTCGTGGCTGACGACGACCATGGTGCCGGGCCACGACGCCAAGGCCCGGCCCACCGCCTCGCGCGACGGAGGGTCGAGGTTGTTGGTGGGCTCGTCGAGCAGGAGGAGGTTGTGGCGCCCGGCCACCAGCTGGGTGAGGGCCAGCTTCGTCTTCTCCCCGCCCGACAGGGTGCCGGCGTCCTGGAACGCCTTCTCTCCGGTGAGGGCGAACATGCCGAGGAGGCTACGCAGGTCGACGTCGGGCGTCGCCCCCTGCTGGCGCAGGTGGGTGATGACGTCGAGCCCGGCGTGGATCCCCTCGTGCTCCTGGGCGTAGTAGCCCACCGACACGCCGGGGCCGAAGCGGACCTCGCCGGCGTCGGGCTGGGACTCGCCCGCCAGTATGCGCAGCAGGCTGGTCTTGCCGGCCCCGTTCAGCCCCATCACCAGCAGCCGCTCGGACCGCTCCACCGCGAAGTCCAGCTCGGCGAACACCGGTGGGCCGCCGTAGGACTTGGTCAGGCCCTCGACGTCGATCACCGTGCGGGGGGCCCGGGGCGGCACCGGGAAGCGCACGTTGTACCGGCGCTGCCGGCTCGGGGCGGCCACCAGGTTGGCCCGCATCTTCTCCACCTTGCGGTCGAGGGTCTTGGCCTTGCGGGCCCGCTTCTCGGTCTGGTGGCGCATGACGTCGGCCAGCGCCTTGAGGCGGCGCATCTCCCCCTGCTGGCGATCGGCCAGCCGGGCGTGGCGCTCCTCGTCGGCCCGGCGGGCCTCGAGGTACTGCGAGTAGGTGCCCCGGTAGTCGACGAGGGTCCCCTCGTCGAGGTGGACCACCCGGGTGATGGCCTCGTCGAGGAGGTGGAGGTCGTGACTGACGACGATGAGGGCGCCCCGGTAGCTGCGGAGGAAGCCCATCAGCCACGCCTTGGCGTCGGTGTCGAGATGGTTGGTGGGCTCGTCGAGCAGCAGCAGGTCGCTGCCGGCGAACAGGATGCGGGCCAGCTCCACCCGCCGGCGCTCGCCGCCGGAGAGCACGCCGACGGGCAGGTCGAGGCGGTCGGCCCGCAGGCCGAGGCCGGCGGCGATGCGGCGCACCTCGCCTTCGGCCGCGTAGCCGCCCTCCAGCCCGAAGCGCTCCTCGGCCCGGGCGAAGCGGCCCACGTTGGCCGCCGACGGGTCCTCCTCCACGGCCAGGCGGAGCTTCTCCAGCTGGCGGGCGGCGGCGTCGACTCCCCGGCCGGACAGGACGTGGGACAGGGCGGTGGCGTCCACGTCCTCGCCCCGGATCCGGGGGTCCTGGGGCAGGTACCCGAGGGCGCCGCGGCGCAGCACCCGGCCGGAGGACGGAAGGGCCTCGCCGGCGAGAACCCGCAGCAGGCTGGTCTTGCCGGCCCCGTTCCGGCCGACCAGGCCGACCTTCTCCCCGCCGTGGACCGAGAAGGAGGCGTCGTCCAGGGTGACGGCGCCGCCAACCTCCACGGTGAGCGACCGGGCCTCGAGCATCCCCAGATGATCGCCGGGGACGACGCCCACGGCGAGCCGATTGCCGGGGGTGTCTAGCGTCGGGCCCCGTGGCGCGGCGCTGGCTGACCCGCAACCTGGTGGTGCTGTGCGCGGTGAGCCTCCTGCAGGACGCGGCCAGCGAGCTGCTCTACCCGGTGCTGCCGATTTTCCTGACCGTCACCCTGGGGGCGCCGGTGGCGGTGGTCGGCGCCGTCGAGGGGCTGGCCGAGGGGGTGGCCTCGGTCACCAAGGTCGTCGCCGGCCGGATGGCCGACTCCTTCCGCCGCCGCGCGCTGGTCGCCGCCGGCTACGGGCTGGCCGCGGTGGGCAAGGCGGTGGTGGCCTCGGCCACGGTGTGGCCGACCGTGCTGGCCGGGCGGTCGATGGACCGGGTCGGCAAGGGGATCCGGGGCGCCCCCCGCGACGCCCTACTGGTCGAGGGCATCCCGCCGTCGGCGAGGGGCCGGGCCTTCGGCCTGCACCGGGCGGCCGACACCGGCGGGGCGGTCATCGGGCCGCTCATCGGGCTGGCCGCCTACGAGGCGCTGCACCATCACATCCGGCCCCTGCTCTACGTGGCCCTGGTGCCGGCGGCGGCCAGCACCGCCCTGGTGGCGGCGGTGCGCGAGCCGCGCCGGTCGCCCGAACCCCGCCGGTCCCCCGAGCCGCACGGCCCGGGCGTCCGGTCGGCGCTGTCACCGCTGGGTCCCCGCTACCGGCGGGTCGTCGCCGTGCTGGGGTTGATCAGCCTGGTGAACTTCCCCGACGCCCTCCTCCTGCTGCGGGTGAAGGCGCTGGGCTACACGCTGGTCGGGGTGATCCTCGTCTACGTGGCCTACAACCTGTCCTACGCGGCGTTGAGCTACCCCGCCGGCAGCTTGTCCGACCGGGTGTCGCCGCCGCTGGTGTTCGCCGCCGGGCTGGTGTGCTTCGCCGCCGGTTACCTGGGGCTCGGACTGGCCAACTCGCGCCGGTGGGTGTGGCCGGTCATGGTCCTCTACGGCGGGTTCAACGCCTGCACCGACGGGGTCGGCAAGGCGTGGGTCAGCGGCCTGGTCGACCGGGCCCACCAGGGACGGGCCCAGGGGCTGTACCAAGGGGTGATCGGCGGCGGGGTCCTCGCCGCCGGGCTGTGGGCCGGCCTGGCGTGGGGTCGCTCGGGACGGGTTCCGCTGCTGGTGTCGGGGGCGGTCGCCCTGGCCGGCGCGGTGGGCCTGGTGGCCGGGGCGGGCCGGCTGGCGCCCAGCGGGCCGGACGCGCCTATCCCCGTATCGCGGTGACGATTCGAGTAAGAAATCCGGTTGGACCGTTCCGCCCGATCGGCGCCGGAGGTTGGATGCCACAGAAGCTGGTGGTCTGGGGAGGGGTGGCGCTCGTCGTCTTCTACCTGGTGGCCGCCCCCCAGATGGCGGCCTCGACCGTCAAGCACGCCGGCGTCGGCCTCGGCCACATGCTCCACCAGGTGTCGGTCTTCCTGAAGTCGCTGGTCTGACGGGTTGCGAGCCGACGGCTACCTGCTCCCCGCCGAGCGGAAGGTCGTCGCCGTCCGCCGCCACCCGGCCATGATGGGCCGGCGGGCCCTGGCCGCCTTCGCCGCCGTGCTGGTCGCCGCGGCCGTCCACGATCACCTGCCGCCCCGCGACCCGCTGGCCACGGTGGTGTGGATCGCCGCCCTGGCGGTGGTGGCCCGTCTCGTCTGGCGGGCCCTCGAGTGGAACAGCGAGCGGTTCGTGGTCACCGACCAGCGGGTGATGCTGATCACCGGGCTGACCACCCGGCGGGTGGCCATGCTGCCGCTGCGCAAGGTGACCGACATGACCTACAAGCGGTCCCCCACCGGCCGGCTGTTCGGCTTCGGCGAGTTCGTCATGGAGTCGGCCGGCAACTCGCAGGGGCTGCGCCGGGTCGAATACGTCCCCGAGCCCGACCGGATCTACCTGGCCGTGTCGCGCCTGGTGTTCGGGGAGGACGCCGTCACCGACCGCCCCGGCGACGAGCTCTAGCCACCCGCCCCTGGGCGTGGCCGCGCAGGGCGTCGGGGGCGGCGTCGGAGAGCAGCTCGACGACGTCGGCGATCGGGCGGCCCCGGCCCCACACGGCCCGGAGGGCGGCGTCGGCCGGCGTCCCCGGCGTCGGCAGGTCGGTCGTGAGCACCACCAAAGGTGACTGCCGGCGGGCCTGGGCCAGCACCGCCGCCTTGCCCAGCGTCCGCCACAGCACCTCGGCCCGCCGCAGCCCCGGGCGGTTGGTGGTGAAACCGCCGGCCACCTCGAACAACCACTCGCGCCCGGCCCCGTCCACCGCCGCGAACGACACGTCGACCCCCTCGGGCAGCTTCACGTCGCCGCGGATGTCGGAGAAGCCGCACTCCTTCAGCATCAGCTCGGCCAGGTCCTTGGCCGCCGTCCCCTCCGACACCGCCGCCGCCCGCAGGTCGGGCTCCGAGGCGGTCGTGCGGCGCCCGGGCCACAGGGAGACGGGGCGGTCGCGCAGGGCGGGCGGCCCGGCGGCGAGGCGGGCCCACTCGCGCTCCACCCGGGCGGCGGCCGCCTCCACGTAGGCGGGGTCGGTGTCGTAGCCGGCGAAGTGACGGCCGGTGCGCAGGGCGGCCACGGCCGTGGTACCCGAGCCCATGAACGGGTCGAGGACCAAATCGCCCCGGTAGGTGTACAGGTGGATGAGGCGCTCGGGCAGCTCCACCGGAAACGGAGCGGGGTGCCCCACCCGGGTGGCGCTCTCCGCCGGCAGCTCCCACACGTCCGTGGTCGCCTCCATGAACTCGTCGCGGGAGATGGTCGCCTCCGCCGGCAGGCCCTGGGACTGCCGGGCCCGGGGCGCCACCGCCCGGTCGAAGCGGCCCTTGCTGGCGATGACCACCCGCTCGGTCAGGTCGCGCAGCACCGGGTTGCCCGGGCGCTGGAACGTTCCCCACGCGCACGACCCGGTAGCGCCCCGCGCCTTCTGCCACACCACCTCGCCCCGCAGGAGCAGCCGCAGGCGGTCCTGGAGGATGCCGGTCACGTCGGCCGACAGGGACCGGTACGGCTTGCGGCCCAGGTTGGCCACGTTGACGGCGAGCCGGCCTCCGGGCTCGAGCGTGCGGACGCACTCGGCGAACACGTCCTCGAGCATGGCCAGGTAGTCGAGATAGGTGGCGGGCACGTCGCCGACCCCGAGCGCCTCCTCGTACTCCTTGCCGGCGAAGTACGGCGGCGACGTGACGACCAGGGCGACCGACGCGTCGGGAACCTCGTCCATGCGCCGGGCGTCCCCGCACACGATGCGGTCGATGTCCTTGGTCGGGCAGACCTCGGAGTCCTCCGACACCTCCGGCCCGGTGAAGCGGGCGTAGAAGCCGGACGCGTCGTGGCTCTCGCGCCGCGACACCCCGAAGGTCGAGGTTGCCGTCGGTCGTCGTCTGACGGCCAACCGGGATCCTTTCCGGCTCGCGGTCGCGGGCCCGCCGTTCATGCTACGGGTCGGGGCGTCGGCGTCAGCGTTTACCCAGAGAGCGCTCATCGCCCCGGAAGGTAACGACCGGTTGCGACAGCGCTACCCCGACAGCCGTCGGCCGGCTAGCTCCGTTGGCCGGTGACCGACCGGTCGGGCTCGGTCTCCGCTGGCTGGTCCCGCAGGTCGACGACGTCGGGCCGGCCCCGGGCCGACACCAGCAGGTCCACCAACAGGTCGGGCGCCTCCCAGGGCAGCATGTGGCCGGCGTCGGGCACCATGGTCAGCCGGGCCCCGGGGATCAGCTCGGCCAACCGGCGGCTGCGGGCCGGAGGGGTGAGCCGGTCGTGGGTTCCGCACACCACCGTCACCGGCAGGTCCAGCTCGGCCAGGCCGGCCGTGAAGTCCATGCCCTGCATGGCCCGGAGGCACCCCACCCGGGTCACCCGGTCGCTGGACGCCAGGGTCTGGCGGGCCGAGTGGAGGTGGGACAGAGCCGGCTGTCGCCCGCAGCTGCCCCGCACCATGAACGGCCCGAGGCGCGGTCGGGCGGCGGCCAGTTCCGGCACCGGGCTGCCCAGCAGCCGGGCGGCGAGGCGGTCGGCCGCCTGGCCCCGGGTGAGACCGTCGCAGGCCGTCGACACCAGCACCACGGCGGTGACCCGCTCAGCCACGGTGGCCGGGTCGGTGAGCGCCAGGGCCTGGGCTGTCATCCCGCCCATCGAGTGGCCCGCCAGCACCGCGTCGCGGGCGTCGAAATGGCGGAGCACGGTGGCCAGGTCGGAGGCCAGCAGCTCGAGGGACACTTCCGACTCGCCGGGCAGCGAGTCGCCGTGGCCCCGGTGGTCGTAGAGGATCACCCGGTCGCCCCGGCTCACCAGTCTGCGGGCCACCGGCCCCCAGACCCGACGGTCCTGGGTCCATCCGTGGGCGAGCACGTAGGTGTCGGGCCCGTCGCCCGCCACAGTGACGGCCAGCTTGGCCCCGTCGTCGGTGCCGATGCGGTGCTCGTCGCCGTCGGGCAGGCACAGCGGCTCGCCGCCGGTGGGGTCGGGGGCCGCCGCCCAGCGCCGGGTGGTGGCCGCCCCGGCGGCAACCGCCGCCGCGCCGAGGAACCCGGCTCCGGCGGCCAGCAGGGTCGTGGTGCGCGCCATCCTCACCTCCCGAGCAGCCGAGATCGGAACAACCGGTCGATCACCGCCGTGGGCAGTACCCGGTGGGCGACCCAGCCGAACCGGGCCTCGATGCCGACGGGGACCACCGGCCGGTTGCGCCGCACGGCGTCGAGGATGGCGGCGGCCACCGCCTCGGGCGGGTGGCCCCGGCGGAACACCTTCTTTGTCTGTTCGACGTTGTCGGGCTCGGCCCGATCGCCGCGAAAGCGCGTCCGCTCGATGATCGGCGTGTTGATCACCCCCGGGCACACGGCCGACACGCCCACTCCCGAGTGATGCCAGTCGGCCCGCAGGCTGCGTGACAGGGCGAGGACGGCGGCCTTGGTGGTGACATAGGCGGGCTCGGTCGGGGTCCAGGCGTAGGCGAGGCCGGAGGAGACGTTGACCACGTGGCCCCGGCCCCGCTCGACCATGCCCGGCCCGAAGGCGTGGCAGCCGTGGACAACCCCCATGAGGTTGATGCCGACGATCCAGTCCCAGTCCTCGAGCCCGGTGGCGAGGAAGCGGCCGCTCATGCCCACCCCGGCGTTGTTGACCAGCACGTCGGGGACCCCGTGCTCGGCCCGCACCTTCTCGGCCAGGGCGAAGACGGCCTGGCGGTCGGCGACGTCGACGGCGAAAGCGGCGGCTTCGGGACCCCGCTCGGCACAGGCGGCCGCCGTCTTCTCGGCCGCCTCGACGTCGATGTCGGCACCCAGCACCCGACTGCCGGCGGCGGCGAAGGCCAGGGCGGTGGCCCGTCCGATGCCGCTGCCGGCCCCGGTCACCAGGGCCAGGGCGCCGCCCAGCTCGGTCGTTCGTCGTGGCATCGATCCCCCAGAAATCGGTGTGGTGCACGAACGTGAGAGACAAAGGCTACCGGCCGTCCCCGTAGGCCGCTAAAGCCGCGGCCCGGCGCGGTGTTCTCTTACCGCTGTTCGTCGACGTCGTGGCGGATCCGCCGGCCGCTGACCAGCTCGGCCCGGATCGACACCAACCGGTCGCGCTCGCCGGGCGCCCACGCCCGCACCCGGGCCTTGTCGTCGCCCTCCGGCACCACCTCGGCCCGACCGACCACCAGGACGCTCCACCCCTCGTGGGAGAAGCTGTCGAACCAGTCGGTCTCGAAGGCCACCACGGCGCCGGAGACGGCGACGGCCAGCTTGGTGCCCTCGCCCGTGCGGAACAGGACCTGGTCGCCGTCCACCGCGTAGTTCACCGGGAAGATGGCCGGCAGCGACCCCACCGACACCCCCACCCGGCCGACATGCTGGCTGGCCAGCAGGCGCAGGCATTCGGCTTGGTCCAGAAGCTCCAACCCGCCGTCAATGAGCACGGCGCCCACCTCCCCCCACCAACCCTGGGGCACGGGGGACGGCGGCACCAGGGACCTAAAGAGGATCGCGTAATATACCGCTGGTGTGTGGGACAGTGGTGTGATGGTTACTTCCCCAACTTCGGCGGCTGCCGGTACTAGACCGGCGAAGGTGCCCAA
>JAJPHE010000131.1 GCA_021325435.1 Actinomycetota bacterium
CTCCGGCCGATTCGGGAATTCCCGGGGGATGAGGAACGTTTCGGGGCACATGGCCACCACTGAGTTCGCCGTCAACTGGGACTACCGCTGCCCGTTCGCCCGCAACGCCCACGAGCACGTGGTCACGGCCCTACAGGCCGGGGCTCCGTGGCGGGTCGAGTTCACCCCGTTCTCGCTGTCGCAGGTCCACGTGCCCGAGGGGGGCACGGATGTCTGGGACGACCCGTCGAAGGCCCGCGACCTGCTGGCCATGCAGGCGGGCATCGTGGTGCGCGACCAGTTCCCCGATCGCTTCTTCGACACCCACCTGGCCCTGTTCCGGGCCCGTCACGACGAGAGCCTCGACCTGCGTGACGAGGCCGTCGTGCGCGAGGTGCTGTCCCGCGGCGGCGTCGACGCCGACGCGGTGATGACCGCCATCGCCGAGGGCTGGCCCATGGAACAGTTCCGCAAGGGCCACGAGTGGTCGGTGTCCGAGTACGAGGCCTGGGGGGTGCCCACCTTCATGGTCGGAGACCGGGCCGCCTTCGTGCGGATCATGACCCGGCCCGCCGGCGACGGCGAGCTGGCGCAGACAACCGTGGCGCGGGTGGTCGACGCCGTGGGCGGGTGGCCGGAGATCAACGAGCTGAAGCACACCACCCTGTCGCGTTAACTGTCCCCGGGGTGAGCCCGGATGGAGCCGGGGTAGGTTGCCGGGGTGACTGACCGCACCGTCATGTCGCCGGCGGAGGCCCTGATGTGGGCGGTGGAGCGCGACCCGATCCTGCGCTCGACCTTCCTCAACATCACGATCCTCGACCGGGCGCCCGACCTCGATCGACTCAGGGGACGGATGCAAGACGCCATCGCATCCTTCCCCCGGCTGCGCCGGCGGGTGCGCACGGCCGCAGCCCCGTGGGATCGACCTCGGTGGATCGACGACGCCTCGTTCGACATCGCCTTCCACGTGCGTCGGGTCGCCCTGCCGCCCCCCGGCTCCCACCGCCAGCTGCTCGACCTGTCCGCCCTGATGCTCGAGGACGCCTTCGACCCCGTCCGACCGCTGTGGCAGGTGACGGTGGTCGAGGGCCTGGAGGGCGGGCGGGCCGCCCTGCTGGCCAAGATGCATCACACCATCACCGACGGGGTGGGTGGCATCCGCCTGTCCAGCAGCTTCCTCGACCTCGATCGTGAGGGCCAGGTGCCGGTGCGGGCGGCGGCGCCGGAGCGCCCGGCGGAGCCCAACGAGCCCGCCACCGGCCGGTCCCCGCTGCAGACGGCCGCCGGCCTCGCCGGCGCCCTCCGGCCTCAAGCCGTGCTGCGCCAGACCCTCGAATCGGTCGAGCTGGCCCGTTCCCTGGCCCGTCAGGGAGCGGTGGTCGGCGGGCGGGGGTCGCCGTTGTGGACCGAGCGGTCGATGGGACGGCGGCTGTACACCATCGACCTCGACCTCGACCTGGTCCGCCGGGCGGCCAAGGGGCTGGGAGGCACGATCAACGACCTGTTCGTGACCGGCGTGGCCGGGGGGGCCGCCGCCTACCACGGTCGTGAGGGGGTGCCGGTGCGTGAGTTCCGGGTGTCGGTGCCGGTCAGCACCCGGGCCGACGCCTCCTTCGGCGGCAACTCGTTCGCCCCCGCCCGGGTGGTGGTCCCCGCCGACCCCGACGCCCGCCCGGCCGAACGGTTCCGGGCCGTCCACCAGGTGCTCAACCGGGCCCGGGGTGAGAAGGCGCTCGGCGTCGCCGACTCCCTGGCGGCGGTGCTGCTGGCCCTGCCCCCGGCGCTGCTCACGCCGGTGGCCCGACAGCAGGTGTCGACCGTCGACTTCGCCACCTCCAACCTGCGGGGCTCCCCCGTGGAGCTGTTCGTCGGCGGGGCCGCCGTCCTGGCCAACTACCCGATGGGCCCGACCGCCGGGGTGGCGTTCAACGCCACCGTCCTGTCGTATCTCGACCGCCTCGACCTCGGTCTCGACGTCGACGCCGCCGCGGTGGCCGACGCCGAGATGCTGCGCGGCTGCATCGAGTCCTCTTTCGCCGAGCTGTTCGCCGCCGGCGCCTGACCCCGTACCATCCGCGTCCATGGAGATCCGCGATCGGGTGGTTGTGGTCACCGGGGGCGCCAGCGGTATCGGCCGGGCCATGAGCCGGCGCTTCGGCGATGAAGGGGCGGCGGCCGTGGTGGTGGCCGACCTCGACGGCCCCGCCGCCGAATCGGTGGCCGCCGACATAACCCGGGCCGGTGGGCGCGCCATCGGCGTGCCCACGGACGTGACGGTGGAGGAGGACGTGATCCGGCTGGTGAGCCGGACCGAGGACGAGGTCGGCCCGATCGACCTGTTCTGCTCCAACGCCGGCATCGCGGTGAACGGCGGGGTGGAGACCGCCAACCAGCAGTGGCAGCGGATCTGGGACGTGAACGTGATGGCCCACGTGTACGCGGCCCGGGCGCTGCTGCCCTTGATGCTGGCGAGGGGCGGCGGCTACCTCCTGAACACGGCGTCGGCCGCCGGGCTGCTCACCAACCTGGGAGCCGCGCCCTACGCCGTCACCAAGCACGCGGCGGTGGCGTTGGCCGAGTGGCTGTCGATCACCCACGGTGACGCCGGCATCAAGGTGTCGTGCCTCTGCCCCCAGGGGGTGCGCACCCCGATGCTGCTCGGCGGCCTGGCGGACAGTGATCCCGCCGGCTCGGCCGTGCTCGCCTCTGGCGACATGATCGAGCCCGAGCAGGTGGCCGAAGCCGTGGTCGCCGGGCTGCGCGACGAGCGCTTCTTCATCCTTCCCCACCCCGAGGTCGCCGAGTACCTCAAGCGCAAGGTCGAGGACCCCGATCGCTGGCTGCGGGGCATGCGCCGGCTCTGGGCCCGGCTCTCCGGCGCCAGCGGATAGGGCGGGGCCCGCTCCGCCTACGATTCGGGGATGCCGGTCCGCCTCGAGCCGCAAGACGAGTACATGCACGAGCTCGGTCCCGAGCCGAACTTCAACGAGAGCATGTACTTCAACTTCTTCGACCCGTCGGCCCGACTGGGCGGGTTCCTACGGCTGGGCAACCGGGCCAACGAGGGCACAGCCGAGATGACGGTGTGTCTCTACCTGCCCGACGGGCGGGTGGCCTTCATGTTCCAGCGCCCGAAGATCTCCGACAACAACGCCTTCGACGCCGGGGGCCTGCGCTTCCGCGTCATCCGCCCCTTCGAGGAGCTCGAGGCGGACTACCGGGGCAAGGTCCTCCTGCTGGACGACCCCCAGGCCATGGCGGATCCCAAGGCCGCCTTCACGTCCAACCCGTCGGGCGACTGCGTGGTGAATCTCACGTTCAGCGGGGTCTCACCCATGTTCGGCGGGGAGCCCGACGAGCCCCGCGAGGCGACCGGCGAGGAGTTCGCCCGGGGCCACTACGAGCAGCTGGTGGGAGCGCTGGGGACGGTCCAGGTGGCCGATCAGACGTGGGAGGTGGACGGCTTCGGCCTGCGCGACCACTCGTGGGGCCCCCGGTACTGGCAGGCGCCCTACTACTACCGCTGGCTGACGGCGAACTTTGGACCGGGTTTCGGATTCATGGCCTCGCGCATCGCCCGGCGCGAGGGCCCCGGCACCCGCGGCGGCTTCGTGTGGGACGGCACCGCCATGCACCTCTGCAACGACGTGTCCATCGAGACCGGATGGCTCGGGGAGGACTGCTACCACGATTCCATCCGGGCCGTGCTGCGGTCCGGGGAGCAGCAGTGGACGGTCGAGGGCAAGGTGATGTCGCTCATTCCGCTGCGCAACCGGCGCGAGGAGATGGTCACCCGCATCTCCGAAGGTCTCACCCGCTGGACGATGGAGGGGGGACGGATCGGCTACGGCCTGTCCGAGTACCTCGACCAGCTGGTGGAGGGTCGCCCCGTCGGCATCGACGAGTAGCGGTCCGGCGCCGCCAGGCTCAGGCCAGCTCGGTGTGGGGCGCGGTCGTGACCGCCCCGCTCTGCTGGATCTCTCGCACCGCCGGCACCGGGTCGGGATCGGCGAACAGCCGGCCGTCCCCGTAGTCGGCGGGCCGTCCGGTGGCGTCGAGCACCCACCACGACGCCTCGAGGGCGATGCCGTTCGGGTCGGTGAAGTAGATGGACCGGATGAAGCCGTGATCCACCACGTCGGTCACCTCGCAGTGAGCGGCCTTGAGCCGCTCGCGGAGGGAGAGGAGCGCGTCCTCGTCCGGCAGGTTGAACGACAGGTGGTCGAACTGGACGGCGCGGGGATCGGGTACGCCGGCCGGCTTGGCGTAGGTTTCGAGGTGGGTGCCGGAGTACTCGAAAAAGGCGACCGTGTTCTGCTCTCCGAACTCGAAGAAGTAATGACGGAACCGGGGGGTTCCGATGGTGGCTACCAGCCGGGCGCCCAGCACCCCGTGGTAGAAGCGGACGGTCGCGTCCATGTCATTGGTGACCAGGGCCAGGTGGTTGATGCCTCTCCAGCGGGGCGCCTCCTGGCGGGCCAGCTCGGCCAGCTCCTCACTCACGGCTCTCCTCCCGTCGGGTCAAGACCCCATTGTGCCGCCACCGGCCCGGCCCCGGATGAGCAGGTCGGCAACCAGCCCGGTCCAGCCCGTCTGGTGGGAGGCGCCCAGACCCGACCCGTTGTCCCCGTGGAAGTACTCGTGGAACGGGATGAGGTCATGCCATCGCGGGTCGCTCTGGAGCAGCTGGCGGTCGCCGAACACGGGACGGCGCCCGCCTTCGTCGAGGAAGATGCTCACCAGCCGCTCGGCCAGGTCGGCCGACACCTGCTCGAGGGTCAGGTGGTTCCCCGAGCCGGTCGGGTGCTCCACCGTGAAGCCCTCGCCCAGGTAGCGGTGGAACCGGTGCAGCGCCTCCAGGGCCAGGTAGTTGAGAGGGAACCACACCGGCCCCCGCCAGTTCGAGTTTCCCCCGAACAGCCCCGAGCGCGACTCGGCCGGCTCGTAGTCGACCTGGCCGTGGAGCCCGGCCACGTCGAGGCGGAACGGGTGGGCGCCGTGGAAGGCCGACAACGAACGCAGGCCGAAAGGCGAGAGGAACTCGGCCTCGGACAGGACGGTGCGCAGCACCACGGCGAGGCGCGTGGGCGACAGCACCGACAGCAGGAGGTCCTGATCCTCCTCGGCGTCGCCCAGGTGGGAGACAACCCGGGCGAACTGCGGCTTGTTCTCCAGGAACCACCTGAGCCGCCCGGCGAATCCAGGAAGCCGGTCGAGAACCTGACGGTCGAGCACGGTCACCGCGCACAGGGGGACGACGCCGACGAGCGAGCGCACCTTGAGTGGCACCACGCTCCCGTCGGGAAGGTGCAGGACGTCGTAGTAGAAGGAGTCCTGCTCGTCCCACAGACCCTGGGCGTCCATGGCGCTGGCGATGTAGGTGAAGTGCTCGAAGAACTTGGTGGCTAGGTCCTCGTAGGTGGGATCGTGGGCGGCCAGGGTCAGGGACATCTCGAGCAGCGACAGGCAGTACACGGCCATCCAGGCGGTGCCGTCGGACTGCTCGAGGCGGCCGCCAGCCGGCAGCCCGGCCGACCGGTCGATGGGGCCGATGTTGTCCATGCCGAGGAATCCGCCCTCGAAGACGTTGGAGCCCTGGCTGTCCTTGCGGTTGACCCACCAGTTGAAGTTGAGGATCAGCTTGTGCAGCACCCGCTCGAGGAAGTCGAAGTCGCGGCCGCCGTCGATCTCGAACACCCGCATGGCCGCCCAGGCCTGCACCGGGGGGTTGACGTCGGAGAAAGACCATTCGTAGGCCGGCAGCTGGCCGTTCGGATGCATGTACCACTCGCGACCGAGCAGGACCAGCTGGGACTTGGCGAACTCCGGGTCGAGGTGGGCGAGAGGCACGCAGTGGAAGGCGAGGTCCCAGGCGGCGTACCAGGGGTACTCCCACTTGTCCGGCATGGAGATGACGTCGCGGTTGTTGAGGTGACGCCAACCGGAATTGCGGCCGGCTTGGCGCTCGGGCGCCGGTGGGGGCTGGGTGGGGTCTCCGTCCAGCCAGCGTTCGACGTCGTAGTGGTAGAACTGCTTGGACCACAGCATGCCGGCCAGTGCCTGGCGGGCGATCCGGTAACGGTCGGCGTCGCCGGCGCCCGCCAGCAGCTCGTCGTAGAAGGCGTCCGCCTCATCGGCACGGTCGGCCATCGTCCGCTCCCAGCCGGGCCCGAGGTCTCCGCCGCCGGGTGACAGACGGAGGCGGATCTCGGCCGATCCGCCGGCGGGCACCGAGAGTCGGTAGCGCAGGGCGGCCTTGGTGCCCACCCCTTCCGGGTTCACCGTCCCCGCTCCCGTCACGACATGGTCGTTGATCCCGTCCTTGGGGAACCGGCTGCCGCCGGCCTGGCCCCACAGCCGGGCCCGGTTGGTCTCGTTCTCGCACACGAGGGGCTCGGGTTGGCCGTCCCCGGTGAGTATGCGGACTCCCACCGCGGGGTGGCTGGCCACCAACCGGCCGGCTTCGGCCGTGAGAGTGGGGCGGGGGGCACCCGGCCCCCAGTCCCACGTGTTGCGAAACCAGAGGGTGGGCAGCACGTGAAGCGACGCCGGCTCCGGGCCGACGTTGAGGGCGGTGAGGCGGATGCAGATGTCGTCGGCGGTGGCCTTGGCGTAGTCGGCGGTGATCTCCCAGTAACGACCTCCGTCGAGCACTCCCGTGTCGAACAGCTCGTACTCCGGCTGGTCGCGGCCCAGCCGGGAGGTCACCTCGACCAGCTCGTCATAGGGGTAGGGCGCCTGCGGGTAGAAGTAACGCCACCGCATCCACGAGTGAGTCGGCGTGGAGTCCAGGTAGTACCAGCACTCCTTGACGTCCTCACCGTGGTTGCCCTGGGGTCCGGTCAGCCCGAAGGCCCGCTCCTTGATGATCGGGTCACGTTCGTTCCAGAAGGCCCAGGCGAAGCAGAGCTCCTGGGCGTCGTCGCAGATGCCTCCGAGGCCGTCCTCACTCCACCGGAAGGCGCGCGACCGGGCGTGATCGTGAGGCAGGTAGTCCCAGGCGTCTCCGCCGGGGCTGTAGTCCTCGCGCACGGTGCCCCATGCCCGCTCGCTGACATACGGCCCCCACCGCCGCCAGGCCCGGCCGGAGTGAAGCCGTTCCTTCTCGGCTTCCTCGCGGCTGGCCACGCCGGCTGTGCTACCAGATCAGGGGACCCGGCTGGTCGACCGGCCGCCGACGGCGGTGGTGGGCGCCGGTTTCGGCCGGGGCGGTGAAGGGGGAGACCTGGTGCCATGGAGCCCTCGGTGTCGAGGAGTATCGGCGCGCTCGCCGCTGCCCGGGTCGTCCTGGGCGCCGGGTTGCTGCTCTTCCCTGGCTTGGCCCGTCCGTGGCTCGGGGACAGCGCCGGCGACCGGGCCACCCGGGTGGTCGTGCGTTCCTTCGCCGCCCGCGACGCCATCATCGGCGCGGGAGCGCTGATCGCCCTCAGACGGCAGCGTCCGGTGCGGGGATGGGTCGAGGCGGGCGCCGCGGCCGACGGGGCGGACGCGGTGGCGAGCCTGCTGGCCTGGGGCCGGCTGCCCACCTCGGGGCGGCTCGTTCCCCTCTTCGCCGCGGCGGGCGCGGCCGCAGGAGGCTGGCTGGCCTCAGCCTGCTCGGACGACTCCGCCGGCGACCGGCACGACGTCGTGGTCGATCTGGGCTAGGGCGCCGCTGATTCACGCCGGCGACGGCGCGGGTATTAGGGGCGCAGAGCCGATGTCAGCCCGTATCCCCATCCTCGTGCTGACGGCCGGCATGGGCGCGGGGCACGACCAGGTCGCCCACGAGCTCTCCGACCGCCTGGAGCGTCGGGGGTTTCGCGCCGAGCTGGTCGATCTGTGGGACCTCATGCCCCTCGGCCTGGGCCGGCTCATGACCGGCTTCTACCGGCTGATGATCCGCCGGGCTCCTTGGCTGTATTCGATCATCTACCGGATCTGGTTCCGGCCCTCAGATCGACACCGGGCGAGCGTCTCCCCCGTCACCCGCCTGGCCCAGCGCCGGCTCGCCCAGCGGGTGGCCGAGCTGCACCCGGCGGCCGTGCTCTCTACCTTCCACGTGTGCTCCCAGCTGCTCGGGGAGCTCCGCCGGCGAGGCCGGACCCCGGCGCCGGTGGCGTCGATCGTCGTCGACTTCGCCGCCCACGGCCTGTGGGTCCACCCTGATGTCGACGCCCACCTGTGCCTGCACCCGCGTCAGGCGGACCGGATCAAGGCCCAGGGGGGCAAGGGGGTGGCCGCTCCTGGTCCGGTGGTGCGGGTCCGCTTCACCCGACCCACGTGGACCCGGGCCGACGCCCGGTCCACGCTCGGCGTGAGCGCCGAGGAGCGAATGGTCCTCGTGGTCGCCGGCTCGTGGGGCGCCGGAGACGTCGCCGGCACGGTCGGGGTCCTGGCCGACGCCGGGGAGTTCCGCATGTTCGTCCTCACCGGGGACAACGAGGAGCTGCGGCGGCGGCTGGTGGCCAAGGGTGGGGCCACCGTCTTCGGCTGGGTGGACGACATGGACCGCTTCATGGCCGCGGCCGACGCGGTGGTGGAGAACGCGGGTGGCCTGACGGCGATGGAGGCGATGGCATCAGGCGTGCCGGTGATCAGCTACGCGCCCATACCGGGCCACGGCCGCCAGAACGTCGAGCGGATGGCGGAGGTGGGAATCTCGTTGTACGCCCGCGACCGGAGCCAGCTGGTGGAATACCTGCACCTGGTCACGACCGACGGGCCGACCCGGCGGCGACTGCTGGCCACGGCGGCGGACATTTCCGGGCCGACGCCGCCGAGCTGGTGGAAGAGCTGGCACTCCAAGGATCCTGCGGCCCGGCCCGGCGCTCGGCCGGCTGACGACCGTCCGGCGTCGCCCCGTCGCTCTGGTACTAATGACCCATGGCCGGCGGCGCCAACGGCGGAGGTGAAGCGGCCGACGGGTCGAGAACGTTGCCGCGGTGGGTGGCCCCCGCCGCCGCCTGCTGCGCCGCCCTCCTGGTGGCGGCGACCCTCGGTGTGGCCTACCACTCGGCGCCGGACGCACCGCAGCTGGCGGCCGCCAGGGCCTCCCAGGCGGTGAGGCCGAACGACACCGCCGCCACCCCCGCCCGCATCCCGGCGCCGAGGCCGGCGGCCCGCCCCGCCCCAGTGGCAGCCGCCCCTGCCGCCGACCTCAGCCTGGCCGGCTGCCCTCCCCCGCCCTACCACCCCCCGCCGGCGTCACCCCCCTGGCACCCGGCGACCCTTGTCCCCGACGCCGCCCTTCCGCCGGCGCCGCCGCCGGTGCGACGCAGCGCGTCACTGTCGGCACTGGCGGGCAAGGGCATGTGGATCTGGAGGTTCCCCGATGCCGACCACGGGGACCCGGTCGCCGTGGTGGCCGACGCCAAGAGGGCCGGCCTGCGCCAGCTGTGGGTTCGGGTCGGTGATTCCCAGGCCGGGTTCTACGGGGCGCCGAGCCTCGCCGCGCTAGTTCCGGTGGCCCACGCCAACGGCATCGCCGTCATCGGTTGGGGGTTCCCGTACCTGTTCGACCCGGTCGCTGACGCTGCGTGGACGGGCCAGGCCCTGGCATGGCGCGCTCCGGACGGGCAGGGGCTGGACGGGTTCTCCGCCGACATCGAAACCGCCGACGAAGGCGTCGCCCTCAGCCCCCAGCGGACCGAGGTCTACCTGGGCCTGGTGCGCCGGGCCTTCCCGAAGGTGCTGATGGTGGGCACGGTCTTCCCCCCCAACGACCATTTCTGGGCGACCTATCCGTATGCCAGCATCGCGGCCTACGTCGACGCCCTCGCCCCGATGGTGTACTGGGGGTGCGACCAGCCGGCCGCCGACGTCGCCGTCGCCTTGCAGCGACTCCGTCCTCTGGCTCCGGTTCATGTGATCGGCCAGGCCTACAGCATGGGCGACGTCGGCGGCCGACAGCCCTCACCCAGCCCGACCGAGATCTCCACCTTCCTGCTGGCCGCCAGGTCCGGGGGAGCGGTGGGGGCGTCCCTGTGGAGCTGGCAGTCGATCGACGCCGACGAGTGGGCCGCCCTCAGCTCCTACCGCTGGTGAGGCTCAGGACCCGTAACGACTGAGAGGGCGGCTGGCCGCGAAGTAGTCGGTCCACAGGTAGGACTCGACCCGCACGTTGGCGCCGGTGTGAGGAGCGTCGACCATCTGGCCGTTGCCGATGTAGATGCCGTCGTGGGTGACGTTGTCCGGCGTGCCGAAGAACACGATGTCGCCCGGAGCCAGCGGCGCGGACGGGGCCAGCACCGGCCCGTAGGCGTACTGGTCGGTCGTTACCCGGGGCAGCGAGACCCCGACGCTGGAGTAGGCGGCCTGCACCAGCCCGGAGCAGTCGTAGGCGTCCGGTCCCGTCGCTCCCCACTGATAGGGCTTGGCCACCTGGGCCAGGACGAACTGCACCACCCGCTGGGCTCCGGGCGGCGGCCCGGGGGCGGCGATGGCAACCACGGCGACACCGGTGCTGGTCGACGGGGCCGAGGACGACGAGGTCAGGTTGCCGTTGGCGGCGGGGACGTTGGCGTCGCCGTAGCCGAGGGCCTGCCCGGAGCTGGTCGCAAGCCAGTAGCCGGCCCCGTCGGAGGTGAGGGCCATGCCCACCACGGGTGCCGACAGCGGGGTGGACCCGGCCGAGCCGTAGAAGCGGGCGTCACCGAAGGTGAACATTCCCCCGTCCGACGCCACCAGCAGGTAGCCGCCGCCGTCGAGCGTCGAAGCCATCCCGACCACCGGCTTGTTGAGGCGCAGAGCCCCGGTCGAGCCGAAGAAGCGGGCGTCACCGAAGGTGAAGATGCCGCCGTCGGACGCCACCAGCAGGTAGCCGCCGCCGTCGGGAGTCGAGGTGATGCCCACCACCGGCTTGTTGAGGCGCAGGGCCCCGGTCGAGCCGAAGAAGCGGGCGTCCCCGGCGGTGAAGATGCCGCCATCCGACGCCACCAGGAACAGCCCGTGGCCGTCGGGAGTGCCGGCCATCCCCACCACCGGCCGGTTGAGTTGGGAGGGTATGGCGGCCGACAGCGCCGGCGCGTCGCCGGTGGCAATGATCTGCCCCTTGGCCGTGGCCAACCAGTAGCCCTTGGCATCGGGCGTGGCCACCATGGCCACCA
The DNA here is from genome assembly GCA_021325435.1 of Actinomycetota bacterium. Lineage (GTDB taxonomy): Bacteria > Actinomycetota > Acidimicrobiia > Acidimicrobiales > JAJPHE01 > JAJPHE01. The sequence goes on from JAJPHE010000131.1 coordinate 11,070, forward strand.
CCGCGCCGGGGGGCGGGGAGGCCGGGGTGTAGCCGCCGACCGGCGTGGAGCCCTGCGACTGGACCTGGCCGCCCGCAGTGGCCAACCAGAAGCCGCCGGGTGTGGTGGCGCCGCCAGTCGTGCCGGTCGCGGGGCTGGTGGTGGTCGTGGTGGCCCCGGCCGCCGCCGGCCACCCGCACAACACGCTCACTGCCGCGGCGGCCAACATCCAACGGCCACTGCGCCTGCTGCGGTGAGGGGACTGATACATCCGAATGCTCCTGGCTCTGGGCCTGCTCCGCGTCAGGCTTTCGGGCTTCCCAGGTCCTTCGGCAGCTTCGGGACGAAACTGGAACCAGAAACTTCTGCCCCACGAGCACCAGGATCAACGGACGGCGGTGCGTGGTCATTTGTGACTACGCCGTAATTGACACCTGTGTCATCTGTTCATCAGGGAAGAAATGCCCCACAATCGACCGGTGGTGAGCATCACCCAGGACCCCCTCGCGCTCGTTCGGCTCCGCGCCGTGCGCAGCGGCGTGGTCATGACCTTCCTGGTCGTGCTGGTTCTGGTGCTGTATCCGTTCCTGCCCGGCCACCTCCCCACCGGGCGGCTCTACTGGCCGGTGGTGGCGGCGGCCATCGTCGGGGCCGTGGCCGTGGCGTCGATCCCGTGGCGGTCGCTCCTCGGACGGCCGGCCGGCATGCGGCTGCTCTATGTCTGGTCCCTGCTCGACATAGCCCTGATCACCCTGGGCGTGCAGGCCAGCGGCGGGGCCCGGTCACACCTGTTCTGGCTCTACTCGTTCACCATCGTCTTCTCCGCCTTGACCTGCTACCCCCTGTTGTCGCAGCTCGCCCTGGTGGCCATAACCGCCGGCGGCTATCTGCTGGTCGCCTTCACCGGCCCCACGTCGGTCACCGTCGCCGACGCCTTCGTCGGCCTCACCCTTCTCGGCCTCATCATGGGCTTGTCGAGCGTGTTGTCCATGGAGCTGGTCAACCAGGTGCGGATGCAACAGGAGGCCGCCAGGGAGGCGGCCGGACGGGCGGCGCTCCTGGCCATGGTGGCGGCGGCGGCCCGCAGCATCAACACTCTCGATCTCGACCAGTCGTTGGCCACCGTCACCGAGACGTCGTTGGGTCTCGGCTTCGACGCGGTGGAGATCTGCCTCTACAACGAGGCGGCCGGCACCTGGAGGGTCGCCCGCCACCAGGGCCTGTACCACAACTACGTCCCCGAACGGCCCATCGAATCGGGTATCGCCGGCACGGTGTGGAAGGAACGCAAGACCGTGGCCATGGGGGACTACGCCGCCTGGTCCGGGGGCATCGAGGAGGTCCGGTCGGCAGGTTTCCGGACGGTCGTGGCCTCCCCGATCTGGACCAGCGGCGACCTGCGGGGCGCCCTCATCGCCGGCAACCACCGCAGCGGGTCCAGCCCCGCCCACGTGCAGGAGTGCCTCGAGCTGCTCGCCGCCCAGGCCGGGGCGGCACTCGACAACGCCCAGCGTTTCTCCGAGCGGAGCCGGTTTGAGGCGGAGATCGCCTACCAGGCGTCCCACGACGCCCTGACCGACCTGCCCAACCGGGCCCTTTTCGCCGAGCTGCAACAACAGGCGCTGGCGACGGCCCGACGCTCGGGTCGGGCGACCGCCGTGTTGCTCCTCGACCTCGACCGGTTCAAGAGCGTCAACGACAGCCTCGGCCACCACGCCGGCGACCAGCTGCTCATCGAGGTGGCCCGCCGGCTGCGGGAGGTGCTGCGCCCGGAGGACACCCTCGCCCGTTACGGCGGCGACGAGTTCGCCGCCCTCCTCTACGACCTGCCCGCCCCGGAGGTGGCCGCCGAAACGGCGACCAAGATCCTGGCCACGCTGTCCCATCCCTTCCGGGTGGGTGGTTCCGAGCTCTACACCAGCGCCAGCATCGGCATCTCCTACGTGCGGCCGGGTGGCCCCCGCATATCGGACACGGTGCGCGAGGCCGAGCTCGCCATGTACCGGGCCAAGGAGCAGGGCAAGGGTCGCTGGAGCGTGTTCGAGCCGGAGATGGACTTCGCCGCGTCACGCCGTTTGGAGATGGAGACCGAGCTGCGCCGGGCCCTCGACTCAGGTGACCTGTATCTCGTGTATCAGCCCATTGCCAGCCTCGAGTCGGGCCGGGTCACCGGGGTGGAGGCGCTCCTGCGCTGGCACCACCGCTCCCTCGGTGAGATCGAACCGGTCGACTTCATCCCCTTGGCCGAGGACACCGGCCTCATCATCGCCATCGGCGACTGGGTGTTGGGGGAGGCGTGCGCCCAGGTCAGGCGATGGGAAGAGGAAGGACTGCCGCCGCTGCAGGTAGCGGTGAACCTGTCCGGTCGCCAGTTCCACCAACCCGACCTCGTGCAGCGGGTGCAGGAAGTCCTCGACCAGACCGACCTGCCGCCGGCCCGGCTCACCCTCGAGATCACCGAGACCGTCGCCATGGAGGACATGCAGACGACGATCCACACCATCGGGGACCTCGCTCAGCTCGGAGTGGGAATCGCCCTCGACGATTTCGGCCAGGGATCGTCGTCGCTCGGGGCCCTCCGCCGCTTCCCGCTGCACGCGGTGAAGGTCGACAAGGTGTTCGTGGCTGGGGTGGCCGACGACGGCCCCGACCGGGCGATCGTCTCCTCGGTCATCACCCTGGCCCGGTCTCTGGGCATCGGCGTCACCGCCGAGGGCATCGAGAACCCGGTCCAGCTGGCTGCCCTGCGGTCGCTCGGTTGCAGCCGGGGGCAGGGCTACTACCTGTCCCACCCGGTGCGGCCCGAGGCGCTGGGCTCCGTCCTGCCGGCAGTGGCTGCCCTTCTCGGTCAGCAGGCGGTCACGGCGACCTGAAGCCCTCGAGCCACTACACTGCCCCTGTCCGGGCAGACGAGAGGGGCGTCATGGCGGAGCGGTTCCTGCAGGCGCATACCGATCTCCGGGTCCGCGTGCGTGAAGAGCGGAGTTGGGGAATCGCCGAGCTGGGTGGCGACATGGACGTGTTCAACGCGCCCCGGGCCCGCGAGGCCCTGATCGACATGATCCAGAACCGCTCCAGCAACGTCATCGTCGACCTGTCCGAGGTGGACTTCCTCGATTCCACCGGCCTGGGCGTGCTGGTCGGAGCCCTCAAGCGGGCTCAGCAGCACGGGGGCACCATGCGCCTGGTGGTCACCCGGCCCCAGGTGCGCAAGCTGTTCTCGGTCACCGGACTCGACCAGGTCTTCGGCCTCTACGACGACGTCGAGGCGGCTCTGGACGCGCCCCACGAGGAGCAGTCCTAGCCCTCTCCCCGAGGAATGGTCGCGCTGCGCGACGTCGACGTCCCCGTACTTCCGCTCGACCGCTTCCGCCCGCTGGTGGGCGAAGAGCGCTACGCCGATCTGCAAGCCACGGCCCGGCTCACCCGTGAGGCGGTGCGGGGCCGCACCGTCTGGACACTCAACTCGACGGCGGCCGGTGGAGGCGTGGCCGAGATGCTGCGGGTGCTCGTCGGCTACGGCCTCGGCACCGGGCTGCACGTGCGCTGGCAGGCCATCAGCGGGGATGAGCCCTTCTACGCCATCACCAAGCGGATCCACAACCGCATCCACGGCTCGCCCGGCGACGAGGGTGGGTTGGGACCAGCGGAGGCCAACCACTACCGCTCGGTGAGCGAGGAGAACGCCACCGCCTTTTTGGGCGAGGCCCGCCCGGGCGACGTGGCCATCCTCCATGACCCCCAAACCGCCGGCATGTCGCGGCCCCTGGCCGAGGCGGGGGTGCACGTGGTCTGGCGGTGCCACATCGGCGCCGACCTGTCGAACCGGTGGACGGAGGAGGCGTGGCGCTTCCTGCTCCCCGAACTCCGGGCGGCTCAAGCCTTCGTCTTCTCTCGGCAGGCCTACGTGCCCGCCGAGCTGTCCACGGCGCGGGTATCGGTGATCCCTCCGTCGATCGACCCGTTCTCGCCCAAGAACTACGACATGAGCAGCGAGGCGGTGGCGGCCGTCCTCCAAGCGATCGGGGTGCTCGGTGGGCCCCCCGACGTCCCCGCCACCTTCGCCCGCTTCGACGGCACTCAGGGGACGGTCGCCCGTCGGGCCACGATCATCGGCGAGGACCACGGGCTCGACCCGTCCCAGCCGCTGGTCGTCCAGGTGTCGCGGTGGGACCGGCTGAAGGACATGGCCGGCGTCATGGCCGGCTTCGCCGAAGGCGTCGCCGAACGCAGCGACGCCCATCTGGTCCTGGTCGGCCCGGCGGTGGACGGCGTGGCCGACGACCCGGAGGGCGCCGAGGTCCTGGCCGAGTGCGCCTCGGCCTGGCACCGGTTGCGCCGCCAGCAACGCCGGGCCATCAGCCTGGTCACCTTGCCCATGGACGACGTCGACGAGAACGCGGCCATGGTCAACGCCTTGCAGCGTCAGGCCACCGTCATCGTGCAGAAGAGCCTGTTCGAAGGGTTCGGGCTGACCGTCAGCGAAGGGATGTGGAAAGCCAAGCCGGTAGTGGCCTCCGCCGTCGGCGGCATCGTCGACCAGATCGCGGCCGGCACCGGCGTGCTGCTTGACGACCCGACCGACCTCGAGCAGTTCGCCGACGTCCTCGTCGACCTGCTGCGCCGGCCGGAGGACGCGATCGGTATCGGCGACCGGGCCCGCCGCCACGTGATCCACCACTTCCTGGGCGACCGCCACCTGTTGCAGCTCGCTCGCCTCATCGGCGAGCTTCTGGACTGATCCTCACACCCGCAGGTACCACCCCAGCCGGTGCAGCACGGCCAGCACCAGCCACCAGGCGCCCAGCAGGGCGCAGGCGTACACCAGGGCCCCGCCCGACGGGCCGAAGTGGGGCGCGAGATGGTCGTGCCATATCCAGAACGGGATCGGCGCCGACGGGTCGCCGTTGGCCAGATGGTGGTAGTGGGCCAGGGCCGCGGCGCTGAGCTCGGAACCGACGTAGATCAAGATGGCGTTGGCGCCGAGCACCCTCAGGGGAGCCGAGATCCAACGGGCCGGGCGGGTGTCATGGTCGAACAAGAGGTGGCAGAGGGCGAGCGCCAGCACCGACCACCCCGACATAAGAGCGACGAACGACGACGTCCACATCCGCTTGTTGATCGGCAGGGCGTGGCTCCATCCCTCGCCGACGGCGAGGAGCAGCAACCCGGAAACCACCATGGCGGCCACCTTGACCCGCTCGCCCACCCGGCTGCGCAGGAGGAGGCCGGCCCAGTGGCCGATGAGCACGCCGGCGGCGGCCGGCAGGCTGCCCAGCAGCCCCTCCGGGTCATACCCGGGGCGACCGCCGCCGTACATGTGGGCCGATCCCAAAACGGTGCGGTCGACCCACGCGGCGAGACTGCCGCTCGGGGTGAGCATGTGCCGGCCGTGGCCCGGCACGGGGACCCACGTCAGCAGGGCCCAGTAGCCGATCAACAGCGCCGCCACCAGGACCACCTGCGCTTCGACCCGAAGCAGAAGCACGGCGGCCGCGGCGATCAAGTAGGCCAGGGCGATGCGCTGAAGCACCCCCATGATCCGCAAGTGCCCGAGCACAGATCCACCCCCGCCCAGCAGAAGTGGAAAGCCGTTGACGAGGAGGCCCAAGGCGAACAGCAGCACCACCCGGCGCGCTATCCGGGCCCACACCCCTCGCCGGTCCCCGTGCCGGGGGAGGGAGAAGGCCATGGAGACGCCCACCATGAAGAGGAAGGCCGGGAAGATGGTGTCGGCGAAGGTCCACCCGTCCCACGGCGAGTGGGTCAGCTGGTGGTACAGGTACGGTGGCCCGGTGGCGGGGTCGTTGACCAGCACCATGGCGGCGATGGTGGCGCCGCGCAGGGCGTCCAACGACAGAAGCCGGCGACGGGTAGGAGCTGGGGGAACGGACTCGGCACGGGACTCGGCCGGCCGGTCCTGCATCAGCGTCGTCACGCGATCGTCGACAACCCGCCATCGACGGCGATGATCTGACCGGTGACATAGCTCGCCTCCTGCGAGAGGAGGAAGGCGACCACGGCCGCGACCTCCCACGGCGTGCCCTGGCGCCCGAGCGGGATGCGGGTAGCGGCGCGACTCGGGCGGCCGCTGGTGGCCAGCCGGCCGAGCGGCGTGTCGATCAGGCCGGGGGCGACCACGTTGGCCCGCACCGAGTGGCGAGCCCCCTCGCGGGCCACGTGTCGGCACAAGCCGGCCAGGGCCGCCTTGGAGGAGTCGTAGGCTGGGATGTTGCTGCCGGGGCGCAGGCCGGCGACCGACGAGACGAAGACGATGGCCCCGCCTTCGTCCAGGGCGGGCAGGGCGGCCCGGCAGAACAGGAAGTGGGAGCGGACGTTGACGGCGAAGACCCGGTCCCAGTCCTCGGCGGACGTTCCCTCGAGGCCGAAGCCCATGCCGATTCCGACGTTCAGCACCACTCCGTCCAGGCCACCCAGGGCGTCCACCGCCTCGCCGACCACCCGGGCGCAGGCGTCGGCGTCGGCGGCGTCGCCCACCAGCGTCACGCATCGACCCCCGGCCTCCCCCACGAGGCGGGCGGTTTCGGCCGCCGCACTCTCCTGGAGGTCGCTGACCGCCACCGACGCCCCCTGCCGTGCGGCCAGCACGCAGATGGCTCGGCCATTGCCGACCGGGGCGTCGGGGTCGTCGGTCGGCCGGGTGCCACCGCCCACGACCAGGACCCGACGACCCTCGAGGCGCCGGCCTTCGGACATGTCCATCCCGCCTCCCGGAGTCGATCGGTCGCCCATGGTGCCACCGCCCGGTACCGCCCATGTAGCTCGCAAGCACCAGCTATTTACCCGTTGAATAGCGCATCTACGGGTTGTACAGTCGGCTCTTCTGGTCTTTGCGAGCTAGGGTGTCAAGGTGCCCACTTTCACCATCGGTCAGGCCGCCGACCTGCTCGGAGTCAGCGCCGACACCGTGCGCAGGTGGGTGGATTCAGGCCAGCTGCCGGCCTCTCGCACCGCCGGCGGGCGCCGGCGGGTGGACGGCGCCGCCCTGGCCCGGTTCTCCGCCGACCGGGCCGGAGCGGGGGCGGCCCCGCCGGTGCCGGAGTCGGCCCGCAACCACTTTTCGGGTCTGGTCACCAAGGTGGTCAAGGACAAGGTGATGGCCCAGGTGGAGATCCAGGCCGGTCCCTTCCGGGTCGTGTCGCTCATGAGCCGCGAGGCCGCCGACGAGCTCGAATTGGCGCCGGGCGTGGCGGCCGTCGCCTCGGTGAAGTCCACCAACGTGGTCGTCGAGATCCCGGGGCTCTGAGCGATGAGGACGGGGCGGCTGGCCCTTGTGAGCGCGGTGGGGCTGGCCCTCAGCTCCTGCGGGTCAGCCAGGCCGTCGGCGACGCCCACGACGGCGGCGTCCGCCACGGCCATCGACGTCTTCGCCGCCGCCTCCCTGACCGGCGCCTCCACGGCCGCCACCACCGCGCTGGCGGCCTCGGCCGGCGTGCGAGCCACCTACAACTTCGGCGGCTCCAACACCCTGGTGACTCAGATCCTGCAGGGCGCCCCCGCCGACGTGTTCGCATCGGCCGACCGGGCCAACATGGGCCGCCTGGTGGCAGCCGGGCTGGTGGAGACACCGGTCACCTTCGCCCGCAACCGGCTGGAGATCGCGGTGGCGCCCGGCAATCCGAAACACATCGCCGGTCCGGCCGACCTGGCCCGCCGAGGGGTGAACGTGGTCATGGAGGCGCCCGGCGTTCCGGCCGGCGACTACGCCCGGGCCCTCTTCGGCTCCGAGCACCTCGGCGTGCGCCCGGTGTCGTTGGAGACCGACGTGAAGTCGGCCCTGGCCAAGGTCACCTCGGGCGAGGCCGACGCCACGGTCGTCTACGCCACCGACGTCGCCGCCGCGGGGGCCGCCACCAGCGGGGTTCCCATCGCCCCCGCCCTCCAGCCGGACATCACCTACCCGATCGCCGTGGTGAAAGCCACGCGGCACCGGGCCGCCGCCGAGGCCTTCGTGCGCTCGGCGGTGTCGGGCGCCGTGCAGCGCGACCTCGAGGCCGCCGGTTTCCTCCCGCCCCGCTGAGTCGGCCCGCCGGCTGGTGCCGGCCGCGGTGCCGGCGGTGCTGGCCGCCGCCGGGGTCGTGTTCGTCGGCCTGCCGTTGGTGGGTCTGCTCGAGCGGGTGTCGTGGTCCTCTCTGGGTTCCGAGCTCTCCGCCCACGACGCCTACGTGGCTCTGCGCCTGTCGCTGGAGACGTCGCTCGGCGCCCTGGCCGTCGCCGTCGCCTTCGGCCTGCCCCTGGCCTGGGTGCTCGCCCGTCGGACGTTTCCGGGCCGGGCCCTGGTCCGGGCCCTGGTGGTGCTGCCCATGGTCCTTCCCCCGGTCGTCGGGGGGATCGCCCTTCTCTACGCCTTCGGCCGACGCGGCCTCGCCGGCCAGCTTCTCTACGACCTGACCGGTTGGAGGCTGGTGTTCAACACCTCCGGTGCCGTTCTGGCCGAGGCCTTCGTGTCGATGCCCTTCCTCGTGGTGACGGCCGAGGCCGCCTTCCGGTCGATGGACCGCCGGGCCGAGGAGGCGGCCGCCACCCTCGGAGCCGGGCCCGCCTACCGCTTCTGGCGGGTGACCCTGCCGGCGGTGGCGCCGGCGCTCGGGGCCGGGGCCGCCCTCACCTGGGCCCGGGCCCTGGGCGAGTTCGGGGCGACGATCACCTTCGCCGGCAACCTGCCCGGTGTCACCCAGACCTCGCCCCTGCTCATCTACCTCGACATCGAATCAGGGCACGAGACCACCGCCCTGGCCCTGTCCCTCGTCCTGTTGCTGGTGTCCCTGGGCGTGCTCGTGGGGCTGCGCCAGCGCTGGCTGGGGAACCCGTGAGCCTGTCGGCCGACGTCGATCTGAGGATCGGCGGCCTTCGGCTCCGGGCGGAGCTGGACGTCGGAGACGACGCCGCCGTGGCCGTGGTCGGCCCCAACGGGGCGGGCAAGACCACCCTGCTCCGGGCCCTGGCTGGGCTCACGCCGCTCGACGCCGGCCGGGTGGTCATCGGCGGCGCCGTGGTCGACGATCCCCGGGCCGGGGTGCGGGTGCCGACCGAGGAGCGCCGGGTCGGCGTGGTCTTTCAGGAGCCCCGGCTGTTCGACCACCTAACGAGCCTGCAGAACGTGGCCTTCGGTCTGAGGGCCCGGGGCGCGAGCCGGACCGAGGCCCGGGCCGGGGCGGCCGGCTGGCTCGAACGGGTGGGGCTCGCCCACGTCGCCGGCCTGAGGCCCCGGCAGCTGTCCGGCGGTCAGGCCCAGCGGGTGGCGCTGGCCCGGACGCTGGCCACGGAGCCAGCCGTGCTGCTGCTCGATGAGCCGCTGGCCTCGGTCGACGCCACTGCCCGAGCCGACCTGCGCCACCTGCTGCGTCAGGAGCTGCGCCGTTACCCGGGGTCGCGCCTGATCGTCACCCACGACCCGGTGGAGGCCGCCGCCCTGGCCGACCGCCTGGTCGTGCTGGAGGACGGCCGGGTCACCCAGCAGGGGCCGCTCAGCGAGGTGACCGCCCGTCCCCGGTCCGCCTGGGTGGCCGAGATGGTGGGACTCAACCTGCTCGAAGGAACGGCGTCGGGCCGCTCGGTCGTCGCCGGCGCCGGGGCGGTGGTGTCGACCGCCACCTCGCTCACCGGTCCGGTCTTCGTCGCCTTCCGCCCGAATGCGGTGACCCTCCATCGACGGGCGCCGGAGGGCAGCGCCCGCAACGTGTGGGAGGGCCGGGTGTCCGAGCTGCACCCGGCCGGCGACCGGGCCCGGGTGAGATTCGAGGGTCCGGTGGCGTTGGTAGCCGAGGTGACGGCGGGGGCGGTCGCCGACCTGGCCCTGGCCGACGGGGGCCGGGTGTGGGCCTCGGTCAAGGCGACCGACGTCGAGGTCTACCCGGCCTGAGCGGGCGCCAGATCGCGCACGGCCTGGCGCAGGTCGATGCCGAACGGCATGACGGCCAACACGGGAGTCGTGACACCGGCGTCGACGTAACGCTGCACATGGGCCCGACACTCCTCAGCCGAGCCGTGCACGATCAGGTCGTCGACCACCTGGTCGGGGATGGCGGCCGTGGCCGCCTTGCGGTCGCCCGCCTTCCACGCGTCCCACATCCCCTGCAGCTGTGACCCTCGCCCCAGCCACTGGTGGAAGGCGGCGTACACGGGCACGTTGAGATAGGCGGCCACCGCCATCCGCCCGAACCGGCGCACCGTGTCGGCGTCCTCCGAGGGGCAGACGAAGATGCGGGCCACGATCTCCTTGCCCGCCCCCACCTCGGGCACGACCTTGCTCACGTCCTGCGCCGACAGCCAGTTGATGATGGCGCCGTCGCCCAGCCGTCCGGCCAGACGCAGCATGCCCGGCCTCAGGGCGGCCACCAGGATGGGCGGGGGCTGCTCGGGCACCCGGCCCAGCCGAAAGCCCCGCACCGTGAACGAGGCGCATTCCATGTCCACCCGCTCCCCGGTCAGGGCCTGACGCAGGAAGCGGACCATGTCGGCCGTGCGGTGGTAGGGGTCGTCGAAGGGGACGCCGTTCCAGCCCTCGACGATCACGTTGGAGGACGTGCCGATGCCGAAGGCGAACCGGCCCGGAGCCGCCTCGGCCAGGGCGGCCACGCTCATCGCCATCAGGCCCGGCCCGCGGGTGAAGGCGGGCACGATCGCCGTCCCCAGCCGCAGCCCCGGCGCCCACGCCGCCGCCAGGGCGAGGGGGGTGAAGGCGTCGGTGCCGTTGGCCTCGCTCGACCAGGCGTCGGTGTAGCCCAGGTCGGCAAGCTCCTCGAACCACTCCCGCTGGGCGTGGAGAGGCACTCCGTCGAAGGGGATGGTCATGCCGAAGCGGGCCATCGGCCAACCCTAGATGGAGGCGGTGTCACACCCCCCTGCGACCATGGCCCCATGGAGCACCAACTCGTTCTGATCGACGAGAAGCCCAAGGACTGGCGGCTCGACGAGGACATCCGGCAGGCGGGGCGGACGGGGCTGGCCGCAGCCCGGGCGGCGCTGGTCGAGGCGGCCCGGCGGGCCCCCCACCCCGGCACCAGCGCCGCCTGACCCCTGTCGTCCCTGGCTCCCGGCGGGGCCGAGCGGCGGCGCCGGTAGGCTCCCGCCCATGTCCGAAGTCGTCATCGTCGAAGCCGCCCGCAGCCCGATCGGCCGCCGTGGTGGCGGGCTTTCCACCATGCACCCGGCCGACCTGCTGGGCGCGGTGCTGCGGGCGGTCATCGACCGGGCCGGCATCGACCCGGCCGAGGTCGACCAGCTCGTCGGCGGGTGCGTCACCGCCGTGGGCGAGCAGTCCTACAACATCACCCGCACGGCGTGGCTGGCGGCGGGCCTGCCGCTCGAGGTGGCGGCCACCACCGTCGACAGCCAGTGCGGATCGTCCCAGCAGGCCACCAACCTGGCAGCCGGCCTCATCTCGTCGGGCGCCATAGACGTGGCCATCGCCTGCGGGGTGGAGTCGATGAGCCGCATCCCGCTCGGCGCCAACACCCAGGCCGGCCCGGGCCGGGCCATTCCGAAGTCCTACTTCGGCCACTTCGAGTTCACGTCCCAGTTCGAAGGGGCGGAGCGCATCGCCGACAAGTGGGCCATCACCCGACAGGACACGGACGAGTTCGGACTGCGCAGCCAGCAGCTGGCCGCCCGAGCCTGGCAGGAGGGGCGCTTCGAGCGCGAGGTGGTGCCCATCGAAGCCCCCGACCTCGACGACGACGGCAAGCCGACGGGAACGACCCACACCGTCGCCCGCGACGAGGGGCTGCGCGAGACATCGCTCGAGAAGCTCGCTGCCTTGAAGCCGGTGGCCCGCCCCGACGGGGTGCACACCGCCGGCTCCTCTTCTCAGATCTCCGACGGGGCCGCCGCCGTGGTGCTGATGTCGGCGGACAAGGCCCGCCAGCTCGGGTTGAGGCCCCGGGCCCGCATCGTCCACCAGTGCCTGGTCGGGGTCGACCCCGTCCTCATGCTGACCGGCCCGATCGACGCCACCCACAAGATCCTCGAGCGGTCCGGCCGGTCGATGGGCGACGTCGACACGGTGGAGATCAACGAGGCGTTCGCCTCGGTGGTCCTGGCGTGGGAGCGCGAGCTTCACCCGGACATGGACCGGGTCAACCCCAACGGAGGCGCCATCGCCCTCGGCCACCCCGTCGGCTGCACCGGGGCCCGTCTGGTGACGACCGCTCTGCACGAGCTGGAGCGGACCGACGGCACCACCGGGCTGATCACCATGTGCTGCGGCGGGGGGCTCGGCACCGGCACCCTCATCGAGCGGATCTGAACCTTCGACCGCCGGCGTGACCACCCTGGCCGAACGGCTCGGCTATCCCCCCGACGCCCGCCTACTCATCGTCAACTGCGACGACCTCGGGTCGAGCCACTCGGCCAACGTCGGGGTCTACGAGGCGCTGCGGGCGGGCACGGCCACCAGCGCCACCCTCATGGTCCCGTGCCCGTGGGCCCGCGAGGCAGCCGCCCGCTACCGGGGGGAGGACGTCGGGGTCCACCTGACCCTGAACGCCGAGAACGACCTGTACCGGTGGGGGCCCATAACCCACGGCCCGTCGCTGCTCGACGGCGACGGTGGCTTCCCCCGGACGCGAGAGGACGTCTGGGACCACGCCGACATCGACGAGGTCCGGCGCGAGCTTCGCGCCCAGGTGGAACGGGCCATCTACTGGGGCTTCGACGTCAGCCACCTCGACAGCCACATGGGCACGCTGCAGATGCGACCGGAGTTCTTCGACGTCTACCTGGAGCTGGCCGTCGAGTTCCGCCTGCCGATCCGGCTGTCCAACCCCTCGACCGAGAAGCGCATCGGGTTCCCCTTCCGGCGACTGGCCGCCGAGGAGGGGGTCGTCTTCCCCGACCACCTGGTGGCGGGGCCGGGGCCGGGGTCGCGCCGGCCCATCGAGCGGGCCCTGGCCGAGCTGCCGCCAGGGGTCACCGAGGTCTTCCTCCACCCGGCGGTGGACAGCGGCGAGCTGCGCTCGTCCACCCCCGACTGGGCCGGCCGGGTGGACGACCACGACTTCCTCACCGAGGACCGCTCCCTGCGGGCGCTGGTGGCGCGGGTAGGGGCGATCCTCATCGGCTACCGCCGCCTGCGCGAGTTGATGCGCGACGGCGACTGAGGTCGGGGGCCGACCCCGCGCCTAGTACTCGGTGATCTTGTTGATCTCGTCCTGCAGGCCCTTGTACTCCGGGGAGTTGGTGATCGGCAGGAGCGACATGAGCTTGGCCATGTTGCCGGTGACCTTCACCCGACCCTGCATGAAGGCGGCGTTGGCATCCAGCTCCCCCTTCTGGATCTTCATGGCGTCCTCGTAGCTCTGAGTGAGCGTGACCTCGGCGTCGGGAATCTCGCCGATCTTGCTCTCGAGCAGCTTGCCGTTCTCGAGGACCCAGTAGTACTTGATGTCCCCGTCGGGGCCGCCGGTGACGACGTACTGCATGCGGGCCGACGCCCCGGGTCGCTCGGGCTGGCTCTCGGCCAACTTGCGGCTCTCGTCCAACCACTCCTGCGACAGCCACTTCGCCATTGCTATCTCCTCGATGGATCGGGTTGCGCGGGCGGCAGCCTACCGGGTGGCACGCTGGCGCACGCCGGCGAACAGGTCGTCCTCATCATCCTGCTCCTCCCCCACCAGGCTGCGGGCCAGGATGTACTCCTCGATCGGGTGGACCTCGTGCAGCACCTCCGGGGGGAGCCCGAACCAGAACTTCGAGTTGGGATCGACCTGGGTGGCGTGAGCCAACAGAGCCGAGGTGCGCACGTCGCTGTAGCCGGTGATGTCGACCCGGGTCGTGATGCGATGGTCGTGGGAGGGCCGGTCCAACCACCGCTCGTCGTAGGGGGATTCGAGACCGAGCTCGAGGAACTTCTGGTGCAGGGCGAGCACCCGCGCCCGCGACCACACGCTGTAGTACATCTTGAGCGGCTGCCAGGGCTCGCCGGCCTCGGGGTAGGCCTCCGGGTCGCCGGCGGCGGTGAAAGCGGCCACGCTGATGTCGTGCACCCTCAGGTGGTCGGGGTGGGGGTAGCCCTGCTGGTCGTCGTTGTAGGTGATGATCACCTGGGGCCGGGTGCGGCGGATCTCTCTAACCAGCTTCCCCACCGCCTCCTCGAGCGGGGCCCGGGCGAAACAGGCCGGGTTGGCGTTGGCCGGGGTGTCCGGCATCCCCGAGTCGCGGTAACCGAGGAGGACGACCTCGTCGTAGCCGATCACCTCCGTCGCCCGGCGCAGCTCCTCCATGCGGATCTCGGGCAGGCGCGAGCGCACTTCCGGGGTGTCCATGGCCGGGTTGAGGATGTCGCCCTCCTCGCCCCCCGTGCAGGTGACCAGCACGGTGTGGATCCCCTCGGCGTGGTAGCGGGCCACCGTCCCCGCCCCCTTCGACGCCTCGTCGTCGGGATGGGCGTGGACGGACATGAGGCAGAGACGCTCCTCCATCCCCGGAACGCTATACACCGCCGGCTCGCTCAGCGCCCCAGGTGGGCCTCGAGGCACTCGACGCCGTCGGGCCCGACGGTCGCGGCGTGGGGGGTGCCGGCCGGCAGCTCCATCCGGTCCCCGGCCTCCAGCGCCAGGTCACCGCCGCCGTCGGTGTGGAACACGATGGAGCCTCGGGCGCAGCAGACCACCTTGTCGTAGGGGTGGGTGTGCCAGCCGTAGGTGTCGCCCGGCTGGTTCGACCACCCGGCGGGACTCAGTCCCTCTGAGCGCATGGCTTCCTCCACCGCCTGGCGCGAAGGGTCGGCCACCGCCCCCTTCTGCAACCGGGTCGTCATCGGGTCCAGATTGTCACGGCGTCAGGTCCGCCGGCACCTCATGCGGTTGGTTCAGATGGCGGCGATGCGCCGGAGCCGGGCCCGGGGCGCCCGCCGGGGCCGCCGGACGCCACCGGCGGCGAGCAGCAGCACCACCCGGGCCCGGTGGGGCCGGTAGGGCTCGAGCAGCTCGAGCATCCGGGCGTCGGTACCGTCCTGCTCTCCGGCGAGGGCGAAGCACACGTCGGCGGCGTGGTGGTAGTCCCCCACCGAGAGGGAGTCGCCGTCTCCGTGGGACCTCCGCACCACCTCAGCCGAGGTCCACGGCCCCACTCCGGGCACCGCCTCCAGCCGGGCCCGGGCGGCGACCGGGTCGAGGGCCGCCCCTCGCTCGAGGCGCCCGGCCACGGCCGCCGCCCGCCGCATGGTGTCGGCCCGCCGCCGCTCGATGCCGAAGCGGTGCATGACGAAATACGGCGTGGCCGCCAGCCGGGTGGCGGTGGGCGCCAGGATGAGACCGGCGGGGCCCGGGGCAGGCTCTCCCAGGGCCCGGACCAGGGCCCGGTAGGACGGGTGGGCCTCGGCCGTCGGAACCTTCTGCTCCACCACGGCGGGCACCAGAGAGTCGAGGACGGTTCCGGTGCAGGGCAGGCGCAGGCCGGCGAAGCGACGTTGCAGGTCGCGCACCAACGGGGCGCCCGCCCCCAGCACATCCTCTGACGGATCGGGCCTGCTCCGGATCAGGTCCGGCACCCCTTCGAGGGCGGCGGCGGCGCCGGGGCCCCACGCCATGGCCTCGACCCGGCCCGGTCTCATCCGCAGGTGCACGGTGGCGGCGCCGCCCGGGCTGGTGGACGCTCGCCACACGCCGGACGAGTCGATGGTGATGGTCGGATCCCCGGGGCCGTGGGCCAGCTGACCAATGGTGGCGACCAGTTGGAACGGTCCCCGCAGCTCCACCTCCGTCGTCAGCGGAGTGCAGGGTGTCGCGGTCTGCCGGGCCAGCACCACCGGCCGATGCTGCCAGTCCGCCGCCCCAGGGTGGAGGATCGCCGGCCCGGGCAGGCACAGTTGAAGCGGTGCGCTTCTCCAACCGGAGGGAGGCCGGACGCCGCCTGGGGGCGGCACTGACCGGGCGGCCGGGGCCGGGCCGGGTCGTGGTCCTCGGCATGGCGCGGGGCGGGGTTCCCGTGGCCGCCGAGGTGGCCGAGGCCCTCGGCGCCGAGCTCGACGTGATGGTGGCCCGAAAGTTGGGCGCCCCCGGTCAGCCGGAGCTGGGCGCGGGGGCCGTCGCCGAGGGAGGGACGGTCGTCGCCAACCGCGAGGTCATGCAGGCCGTGGGCCTTACCGACGCCGCCGTCCGGGCCGCCGCCGAACGCGAGGAACCGGAGCTGCAACGCCGGATCGCCCGCTACCGGCGCGGCCGCCCCCTGCCCGACCTGGGCGGAGCCGCCGTGGTGCTGGTCGACGACGGTCTGGCGACCGGGGTGACGGCCGAAGCGGCCCTGCTGGCCCTGCGTCGCTGTCATCCGGCCCGGTTGGTCCTCGCCGCCCCCGTGTGCGCCCAGGAGACCCGTGGGCGTCTGTCCTCGGTCGCCGACGAGGTGGTGTGCCTGAGCACGCCCGAACCGTTCACCGCCGTGGGCCTGTGGTATGTCGACTTCACCCAGACGACCGACGACGAGGTGGTCGAGGTCCTCGACCGCTACCGGGCGGCGCACCCGCCGTCGAACGAGCCGCCGGATCAGGACATCCGTCCCTCGATCTGATCGGGGTATTCCGGGAAGTACCTGGCGATGTCCTCGAGCGCGAAGCGGCCGAGGATGGAAGTGGCCGGCTCTCGCTCCAGCAGGAAGGCGAAGGACTCCCTTATCAGCCGCTCGCTGTCCTCGTCCCCGAGGCCCAACCGCTCGAGGAGTCCCGCCGGCACGGTGACCCGGTGCTCAGTGCCGGCGCCAGCCAGCGTGACGAGGAACTCTCCTCGGCCCACCGAATGGACCTGCAGATCGGTCAGCGTCTCACCTCGCGCACGTGCACCGCGTCCTCCTCGGCGCTCATCGCCCCCTTGTCGCCCGGGGCGTCGGCGCGGGGTTCGTCGGTGTCGAGCTCGCCGACGGCGCTGTTCGCCTCCACCAGGCGGCCCGACTCCGCACGCGGCTCCCCCCCCACGCCATGAACGTCGGGAACCTCTCGCTGGCTGCGCTCGGCCACGGTGTCGCCGGCGCGCTGCTCAGCGGCGGTGACGCCGATGTCGGTCGCCCCCTTGGGGAAGTCACCCGGGGCGATCATGCCCTCCTCATCGGGGTTGGCCGGCCCGAAATGGTCTGGTATCCCCTCGGCTTCGAGGTCGTCGCGGTCCTCGGCGCGCTCCATGGCTGAGACCTACCCACCGGTCGGCCGGCCGCCAACCTCCGGTGACCAGGAGCCGGCACGGTCGCCGTCAGGGGCCCCGGTATCTTTGGGACGTGGAGACGGCGCGGCACGGGAAGGGTGAGCGGACCCGCCAGGCGATCCTCGGCGGGGCGATCCGCCGCTTCGCCGTCGACGGCTACCGGGCGACGTCGGTGGCCGAAATCGCCCGCGACGCCGGAGTCACCCCCGCGGCGGCCTACGCCTACTTCGCCAGCAAGGAGGACCTGTTCACCGCGGCGGTCGACGCCGACGCCGCCGGTCTGATCGAGGCGGCCCTGGGCCCGGCGCTCGAGGGCAGCTTTGACGTCGACTGGGCGGGCCTCATCGGCGCCCTGCTCGCCCGGCTGTCGGAGCACCCCCTGGCTCGCCGGGTCCTCGCCGGTCTCGAGCCCGAGCACAGCCGCCGGCTGCTCGACATTCCGGCCCTGACCGAGCTGCGTAAGGTCATCGCCGAGCGGCTGCAGGCCCGCCAGGAGACTGGCGAGGTCCGGTCGGACATCGACCCGACGCTGGTGGCGGCCGGACTGGAGACGACGGTCATGGCCCTGCTCATCGGGGCGTTGCAGGTGGGCATCCCCGCCGACGGCGAGCGGACCCCCGGGGTGACCGCCCTGTTCGATGCCGCCCTGCGGGCGCCGGTGGCCCAGGCGGTGCCGGCTGAGGTCAGCGGGGCTCGCCGCCGGGGGTGAACTCGGCCCGCAGACGCTTGACCCCGTTCACCGTGCCCGAACGGAGCTGCTCCGGCTGTCCCACGGCGCGGATGTCCGGCAGCCGGGCGAGCAGGTGGCGGAAGGTGACGGCGATCTCCCGTCGCGCCAGATGGGCACCGAGGCAGAAGTGGGGGCCGGGCCCCCCGAAACCCAGGTGGGGGTTGGGATCGCGGGCGAGGTCGAACTCGAACGGGTCGGCGAACACCTCCTCGTCGCGGTTGGCCGAGTTGTAGTACATCACCACCTTGTCTCCCGGCTCGAGCCGCTGATCGCCCAATGTCGTCGGCTCGGTCACCGTCCGGCGCATGGCCATGGCCGGGGAAGCCCACCGGATGATCTCCTCAACCGCCGTGCGGGAGAGGCGGTCGAAGTCGGCGCGCCATGCCGCCGCTGCCTGCGGTCGCTCGGTCAGAGCCAGCAGGCCGTGGGTGATGGCGTGCCGGGTCGTCTCGGAGCCGGCGACGACGAGGAGGATGAAGAACGAGGACAGCTCGGCCTGGGTGAGGGCCTCGCCGTCCACGTTGGCGTTGATCAGGGCGGTGGTCACGTCGGGCCGGGGGTCCTGGCGACGGGATGCGGCCG
This sequence comes from Actinomycetota bacterium, assembly GCA_021325435.1. Lineage (GTDB taxonomy): Bacteria > Actinomycetota > Acidimicrobiia > Acidimicrobiales > JAJPHE01 > JAJPHE01. Next base: position 29,511 of record JAJPHE010000131.1, read on the forward strand.
TCCGCTCGGTCAGCTCGGCCAGCTCCTGGGCGGCGGTGAGCACGGCGACGCCGGCGTCGACCCCCTCGGCGATGTACTCGGGATCGCCGCCGCCGATCAGGACGTTGGCCCGGTCGAACACGAACTGACGCTCCTCGTCGGGGATCCCCATCATGCGGCAGATGATGGCCAGGGGCAGCGGGGCGGCGATGTCGGCCACGAACTCGCACTCGCCCCGGTCGACGACGGCGTCGATCAGACGATCGACCTCCACGTGCATCGCCTCCTCGAGGTCCCCCATCACCCGGGGCGAGAAGGCGGCGGACACGATCCGGCGCAGCCGGGCGTGGCGGGGGTCGTCCATGTTGATCATCGAGCCGATGAACTCGAGGAAGACGGGCGGGAAGTCCTGGACGAATATCCCCTGGGCGGAGGAGTAGATGTCGGGGTGCTTGCTCACCCACACCACGTCGGGGTGGCGGGTCACCGCGTAGTAGCCCCTGCCCTTGGGCACGTTGATCGCCGAGTTGAGGAAGGTCTGACGCTCCTCGAAGAAGGCGACGGGCCGCTGCCGGCGCAGGACCCGGAACGCCTCGTCGCGCTCGGCGATGGGGCGGGCCCAGAAGGCGAGATCCGACAGGTCGATGTCGGAGAGGCTCACCGGGCCTAGATCTCTCATGTCCACCCCCGGCGGCGGACAGTAGCCCGGTACGATCGCCGGGTGCGGGTGTCCGGGCTCGACCACATCGTGCTGCGGGTCGCCGATGTCGAGCGCTCTCTCGCCTGGTACGGCGGGACGCTCGGTCTGGAGCCGGTTCGGGTCGAGGAGTGGCGGGGCGGTGATGCGCCGTTCCCCTCGGTGCGGGTCGACGACTCGACCATCATCGACTTGCTCGTCGGCGGGCCCGACGGCAACAACATGGACCATTTCTGCCTGGTGGTGGAGCCGTGTGATCTCGGCCAGCTGGCCGCCTCCGGCCGGTTCGAGGTCCTGGACGGGCCGGGCCCCCGGTTCGGTGCCCGTGGGATGGGAACGTCGCTCTACGTGCGCGACCCCGACGGCAACACCGTGGAGCTACGGCACTACGGGTGAACGGTCTCGGCGGCCTCGTCCTCGGCGAGGATCGCCCGGTGCTCGACCTCGTTCTCCAGCCGGTCACGCAGGCCGGCCGCATCGCGCCGGCGCTCGTCGAGATCGGCGAGGGTCGAGCGCCGCCCGTACAGCACCGCGACATCACCCGCGTGCAGGACGGCGGCGCCCTTGGGGGCGCCGAGGTAGCGGCCGTTCTGGTGGATGATGCCCAGCACCACCACCCCCTCGTCGGGTAGGTCGAGCTCGCTGAGGGGGCGGTCGGCGATCCAGTCGTTCTCGTCGATCTCCATCTCGACCACCATCCAGTCGCCCGAGAGCCGGAGCAGTCCGGCGAAATCGCGCACCTCGATGCTGGTGAACCGGCGCAGGGCCCGCTCGATGACGCGAGACATCCAACGGTCGATCAGACGGCTGCGGGTCAGGAAGACGAGGAGGACGAGTCCTCCCACCAGGACGCCGGCCCGTTCCGCGCCGTTGGCCGCTCCGCCCACATGGGTGAACCCGAGCAGGAGGGAGGCCACGCCGGTAACGATGCCGGCGTTGCCCAACAGGATGAGCAACATGATTATCCGGCGGCGGACCGGGTGCTTGACCACCGACTCGGACTCGGCTGTGGTGAATCCCACCCCCGTAAAGGCGCTTCGGGCCTGGAAGCGGGCCGATTCGCGGGCCAGCCCGGTGAGGGTGAGCGCGACGGTCGCCACCCTGGTCACGACCAGCGACAACAGGACCACGGCGAGCAGTGAGATGACGGCAGCCATCGGCCTTAGTAGGTACCCATCCCCGCCCCGGCCATACCGGTCTACCCTCGTGAACAGCGGCTAGGAGGTGGCCCGTGGGATACGAGAACCTGCTGGTCGAGGACCGGGACGAGGTCACCTGGGTGACCCTCAACCGTCCCGAGCGGCGCAACGCCCTGTCGCTGGCCCTGATGAAGGAGCTGATCGTCGCCGTGCGTGAGGCGACCGGCCGGGTGATCGTCGTCGGCGGGGCCGGGCCCTGCTTCTCGGCCGGCCACGACCTGTCCGAGATGGTCGGGCAGAGCAGCGTCTTCTACGCCCGTCTGTTCGACGTGTGCACCGAGCTGATGGAGGCGATCCAGGATGTGGCCCAGCCGGTCATCGCCCGGGTGCACGGCGTCGCCACCGCCGCCGGCTGCCAGCTGGTGGCGTCCTGCGATCTGGCCGTCGCCGAGGAGGGGGCCCGCTTCGCCACCCCGGGAGTCAAGATCGGGCTGTTCTGTTCCACCCCCATGGTGCCGCTCACCCGGGCGGTGGGCCGCAAGCGGGCCATGCAGATGCTGCTCACCGGGGACTTCGTCGACGCCTCCACCGCGGCGGACTGGGGGCTGGTCAACGAGGTGGTGCCGGTCGATCAGCTCGACGAGAGGGTCGCCGCCCTGGCCAGGCGGGTCAGCGACTCCAGCCCGCTGACCGTCGAGATCGGCAAGCGCACCTTCTATCGCCAGATCGACCTCGACCAGCGCCAGGCCTACGACCTGGCTCGCTCGGTCATGGCCCTCAACGCCATGGCGTCCGACGCCCAGGAAGGGATGGGCGCCTTCCTCGAGAAGCGGCCGCCCCACTGGACGGGTAGCTGAGCGGCCGGCGTCAAGCCACCCTGGCACCGGACGGACCGGCCGTCAGGTGACCTCGACGGTTCCGCCGGCCCGCCAGTAGACACCTTGATCTCGCTCGAGGAAGCCCTCGTCGACCAGGTAGCGCCGGAGGGCGGCGACGTCTGGGTGGAACGCCCCCAGGATCTCGTTCACGTCCCGCTCCGGATAGCGGACGCCCGGCTCGAAGCGGCAGGCGAGAAAGTCGAGCACCACCCGGCGCTTGGAGGCGACGGCCGGCACCTCCCGCAGGCGTCCGCCGGTCATGAAGTTGCGCAGCACGGCGGCCTGCTCGGAGGTGGCGCCGAGCTCCTCCGGACTGACCTCGACCAGCCGCTTCTCCTGTGACGCCGCCCGGGCCGAGGCGGCGAAGCGCTCGTGGCGAAGGACCAGCTCACCGCCGGGGTCGACACCGACCAGGCCCCCGCGCGACAACCGCTCGAGCGCCCGGCGCACCTCGGCGTCATCGAGACCGGCGGCGGCGGCGATCTCCGCCGTGGTGGCGGCCCCGAGGACCAGGGCCGCCACCACCTTGAACCGGCGCAGGTCGGCGAGCAGCCCCACCAGGGCCTGGGCGTCGCCGGGGGCCTCGCTCACGAGGGGCGGCGCCGACCGGCTCCGAGGAGGCCGGCGACCCAGCGCAGCACGCGGCGGGCCAGCGGGGGGCGGGTCCGCCGCGCCGGTCTGCCGGTCGGCACGGCCGGGCGGCGGGCGGGTCGGCCCCGCCGGCGCACCGGGTAGATCGGGTACTTGGGATAGCGGCGGTAGTCGCGCAGGTTGCCGGACATCGCCGGTCAACCGCCGCCGGTGGCCGCGTCGACCACCTCGATGCGGACGCGCTTGTTGCCCTTGCCCTTGGACTCGGTCTTGACCACCCGGACCCCGCCCACCTCGGCCGTGGAACGGACGTGGGTGCCGCCGTCGGCCTGCTTGTCGAGGCCGGTGATGTCGACGACCCGGATGACGGGCACGGACTCGGAGATGAGGCTGACCTTGGTGCGGATGAGGTCCTCGTCGGTGACGGCGGTGTCTCGGGGGAGGAAGGAGACGACAACCGGGCGGTCGGCCTCCACCTCGTCGTTGACGAGACGCTCGACCTCCTGCCCGAAGCCCTCGGGCAGCGGATCGAACTCGAAGTCCATCCTGGCCGACAAGGGCTCCATGTTGCCCCCCGTCACCGGCACCCTCCACCGCTGCCAAATGACTCCGCACAGAACGTGGAGGGCGGTGTGGGTCCGCATCAGCGCGTACCTCCGGTCCCAGTCGATCACCCCCTCCACCTCGGCGCCGGGGGAAAGGTCGTGGCCGTCGACGTGGTGCCAGACGACGGTGTTGCCCTCCTCGTCCTCACCGTGGCGGACATCGGTGACCGGAAGGCCGCCGAGAGTGCCGGTGTCGTGGGGCTGGCCTCCGCCGGTCGGGTAGAAGGCGGTCCGGTCGAGGGCGACTGCGCCGGGGCGGGCGGCGGTGACCGTGGCCTGGAACGACTGCAGGTAGGCGTCGTGGTGGAAGAGGAGCTCGGTCACGGCAGCTCGATCTTAAGGCTCGGCCGTCCCCTCCAACTCCGGCACGTAGGCGGTGAAGCGCGGCATCAGTCGGGCCAGCAGACCGACTCCCAACATGCTGGCGATGCCACCGGACACCACCGACACCGGGGCTCCAGCGGCGGCGGCGACGGCGCCCGCTTCCACGTCACCGAGTCGGGGGCCGCCGGTGACCACGGCGATGTGCACGGCGGACAGCCGGCCACGCAGCCCCTCGGGGACGGACAGCTGAAGGATGGTGTTGCGGAACACGGCGGAGACGACGTCCGCCGCCCCCGCCAGGGCGAGCAGGGGCAGGGCCAGGGCCAGCCAGGGAGCAAGGCCGAAGCCGGCGATCGCCGCTCCCCACGCCAGCACGGCCAGCTCCACCGCTCGACCCTGGCGGCGGACGGTGTGCATCCACCCGGTGGTCAAGGCCCCGATCAGGGCACCCAGTCCGGGCGCGGCGTACAGGGCCCCGACCGCTCCGGCGCCTCCGTGGAAGCGCTCCAGACCCAGGGCGGGGAACAGGGCCCGGGGCATGCCGAACACCATGGCGTTGATGTCGATGAGGAAGTTGGCCTGCAGCACCTGGCGCCCCCGGAGGAACCGCAGGCCTTCGGCGACCGAGGCCAGCCCCACCCGGGTGCGCTCCCCCGCCGGTTCGAGAGGCTTCATCCGCCACACGGCCAGCAGCGATACGGCGAAGGTGCCCACGTCGATCCAGAAGACGGCGGTGGCGCCGACGCCGCCGAGGAGCACCCCGGCCACGGCCGGGCCGGCGACCAGGCCAACCTGGATCAGGATCTGCCACAGGGCGAAGGCGCTGGAGAAGTGGTCGCGCCCGACCAGGTTGGAGATGAGGGCGGTGCGGGCCGGAGAGTCGATGCCTGACACCCCAGCGGCCACGGCGGTCATGAGGAAGAGCGGCCACAGGGCGGGATGACCGGTGCCGGCGTTGAGGGCGAGCCCGGTGCTGGTGAGGCCGAGAAGGGTCTGGGTGACCAGGAGAAGGCGGCGCCGGTCGAAGGCGTCGGCCACCGACCCCCCGAGGAGGGAACCGGCCAACAGCGGCGCCAGCTGGGCCAGGCTGACCAGCCCCACGTCCAGCGACGAGTGGGTGAGCCGGAAGACCTGATAGGGGACGGCGACGACCGTCAGCTGGGTGCCGAGGAACGAGACCAGCTGGCCCACCCAGAGCTTGCGGAACTCGGGGAACTGGCGCAGCGGCCCGACATCCACCAACAGCCGCCGGCGGGCCACGGCGGCGCAGGGTAGCTAGGCGACGAGGAACTCTCGCATGGCGGCGTCCATGGCGGCGGCGACAGTGGCGGCGTGCTCCGGGGCCAGGATCTCCGTTTCGGTCACCTGGGCCCGGCCCCCGACCACGAGGAAGTCGACCCGACCAGCCGGCACGGAGTCGATGCGGGCCACGACCGTTCCGGCGACCATGTCGTCGAAGGCGGCGGTATCGACCCTGCAGGCGATCGTCATGGCGGCTCCTCCACCGATGCTCTGGAAGATGCCTCGACCCCCGCCGACGGATTCTGAAACGGCTCGCTCTGCGTGGTTTCAGTTGTGACGGAGGGTGGCGACCCTCCGCCGGCGAACTAGGCCCGGCCGCCGGCGTGGGGCTCGGTGGTGCCTCCCCCTGCGTCGGAGCCGGCCTCTTCGGCCTCCTCCTGCCGCCGGGCGGCGGTCATGCCGAACTTGTGGTCCTGCAGGTCCTTGTCTTCGGGTCGTTCGGTCGGTCGGTCGGCGCTCTGCGTCATGGATGACGAGTACCCGCGGCGGCCTCTCCCGATGCGTGGCGGGGCGCCCAGCCCAACCGGTCGAGGAACGCCTCGACCTCCGGAGACATGCCGGCGCTGACGAGGTCGTGCAGCATGCCGGCGACCAACTCGCCCCGGGTGCGGATCGTCTCGACCATCTGCCGGCGCCGCTCGTCGGGCAGGTCGTCCCAACGGGTGCTCAGGATCTCGGCGTAGCCGAGGAGCGTCGAGACCGGGCCGAGCAGGCCGTGGGCGACCACAGCGAGCAAGGCACTCTCCTGCCGCTCATGTTCGGCCATGGCGGTCACCCCCCCGAGCCCGTCGAGCCAGGGTCCGCCCGACTGGGGATCGGAGTCAATAGCCCGGCCTCACTAGTGCGCCGGGCTACCGTGCCCGCTCGTGACCGACCCCCAGCCCGGCCGGTGAGCGAGCTCGACGACGACACCGCCCTCGAGCCGGTCGGCGAGGGGGCATGGGAGGGACGGGTGACCGACCGGTGGAGCATCGGCGCCGGGCCCAACGGTGGCTACATCGCCGCCATCCTGACCCGGGCGCTGATGGCCGACTCGCCCTTTCCGCAACCGCTCACCATGACGGTGCACTACATGACGCGGCCGTCCCCCGGTCCGGCCCGGTTGACCGTCGAGCGGCTGCGCCAGGGCAGGTCCCACGCCACCCTGCTCGTGCGCATGGCGCAGGGGGGCCCGGTGGCCGTGGCCCTGGCCACGACCGGCCGGTACCGCCCGGACGAGCCGGTCAGCCTCCAGTCCGAGGCGCCCGCCTACCCGCCTCCGGAGGAGTGCATCAGCGGCAAGGGCCCCTCGATCGCCGGGCTGACCTTCCGCGACCGATTCGCCACCCGCGTCGGGTCTCCGGATGACCTGGCCTTCCTGCGGACGTCACCGGGGCCGGCCCAGACCGGTGGCTGGAGCCGGCTGGCCGACGGACGGCCGGTCGACCAGATCGCCGTGCCGTTGCTCATGGACTCGTGGCCTCCGGCCATGTTCTCGACCTTCCTCGGAGGCAACGCCCCCACCATCGAGCTCACCGTGCACTGGCGGGCCGAGCCGCGCACCGACTGGCACCTGCTGTTGTTCCGGTCGCGCTTCCTCGCCGGGGGCTATGTCGAAGAGGACGGGGAGATGTGGGACGAGGACGGCCGGCTGGTCGCCCAGAGCCGCCAGCTGGCCCGGTTCGTGCCCCCCACCTTCTGATCGCAGCCTTCTGATCGGCGTTCAGGAGGCGGCCAAGCGGGCCTCGACCAGCTCCTCCATCGACCATCGGGGCTTGATCCGGGCGACCAGGCCGGTCTGGACGATGAGCACCCGGCCGACCATCACCAGCTCCCCGGGTATGCGGACCACCGGGTCCTCGCGGGCGGCGGCCACCAGCCGGCCCCACGCCGCCTGCCGGTCCTCCTCGCGTCCTTCGAACTCGAACAGGCTGGCCCAGGCGGTGAGGGAGGCGAGGTCGCCGGAGCGAGTCCGAAAGCCCAGCTCGTCGAGGGCCTCGACGCTGGCGGTCAGGTCCCCGTCGATGCCGGACCGGTACAGCTTGCGCAGGGCCAGGCGGGTCTGCTCGGTGAGGGCGGCGCAGGCGCCGAAGTCGACGACGCCCAGCCGGACGGGCCCGTCGCCGTGCTGGAGAAGGAAGTTGCCCGGGTGGGGATCGGCGTGGAGGAACCCGTCGACCAGCAGCTGCTTGAGGTAGGAGTCGATGAGGATCCGCACCGCTTCCTCGGCGGTGTCGTGGTCGACCCGCCGCAGGGCCCGGGCCAGGTTCTCCCCTTGGATCCAATCCATCACCAGCACCCGGGCGCTGCAGAGGTCGGGGTGGACCGACGGGACCACCACCGCTTCCTCGCCGGCGAAGTTGGCTCGGAAGCGCTCGATGTTGGCCGCCTCCGCCGCGTAATCGATCTCTTCGAGGATCGACTCCTCCAAGGCGGTGGCCACCGTCGGAAGCCCCGGAACCCGAGAGCCGAGGAGCCGGTCGACGAGGAGGAGGATCCGTTTGGTGTCCTTCATCTCCTCCGGCACGATCTCGGCCACCCGCGGGTACTGGACCTTCACGGCCACGGCCCGTCCGTCTCCGCGCACCGCCCGGTGCACCTGGGCCAGCGAGGCGGCCGAAGCCGACTCGGCGTCGAAGTGGGAGAAGATCCCCTCGAGGGGGCCGAGGTCGCGCTCGACGATGCGGCGGATCACCGAGGCCGGGGCGGGCGGCACCCGGTCCTGCAGCTTGGACAGCTCGCGCACGTAGGCCTCGGGCAACAGGTCAGGCCGGGAGGAGGCGAACTGGCCGAGCTTGAGGAACCCGCCTCGCAGATGGACGGCGCGTCGGTAGAGGTCGCGGGCACCGGCCTCGTGAGCGGCGGCGATCTGGTGGTGACGGCGACGACCAGAGGCCAGTCGGGCCAGGCCGTAGCGTCCTGCCACCCGGCCGGCGGTGGCGTAGAGCTCGACCCGGCGGGAGTTGCGGGTGCCGGGCAGGCCCCAGTCCGCTCCGTCGCTCATTCGGCCGCCTCGCGGTAGGGGTCCCAAGCCGGGGGCGGATCGGAGCTGAGGAAACCGACCACGGCGGACCGCACGGCGTCGGGGTCGAGCCTGCTCTCCCCCGTGGGAGCCATCCGGGCCACGGTGGCGCCCACCCCGTTGAACTCCCACCGGCAAGCGTCGGCCGCGCTCAGCTCGTCGGCCAAGGCGGTGAGATCCACGCGAGGGCGGGGCCGTCGGCTCATCAGCCGCACCCAGGTCTCGTAACGCTGGCGCAGCTCGTAGCGGCCGGGTGACAAGGTGAGGATGCGCGACATGGCGGTGGAGTTGTGCACGGCTATCGGATGGCAGGGCGTGGGCAGCTGACGGGTGAACTGGCTGGCCGGCCGCCAGGGCGCCCCGCTGGTGACCACGGCCAGGTCGAGGGCGGGGAGCTCATCGATGACCGTGACCCCGGAGGCGATGTCGTGCTCGCTGTCCTCGAGGAACCGGTCCTCGTCCTCCCACAGGGAGCGGTAGGCGTCGGGACGGTCGATCATGTCGGCCAGCCGGCGGAGGACCTCCTCGTGCAGTAGCCCGTCGAGGGCGGGGTTGGCCGCCCCGAGGTGCAGGGGGCTGCGGGCGGGGTCGGCGTAGGCGGCGATGGCGAACGAGATGCGGGCCGCCTCGCGCCACGTGCAGGTGGAGAAGTCGCCGGCGGCGGCCACCTCGATGAGTCGGTGACGACGCCGGAGGGCGGCGTCAGGATCGGTCAGCACGAAGACGGTGACGGCGCCGTCCTGGTCGAAGTGGTCGCTGGTGACCGCCTCGGCCGGCGGCCAGCGACGCCGGCTGGCCAGGTAGCGAAAGGCGATTTCGGCCGACAGGTCGGCCCGCAGGGGGACGGGGGTGGGGCTGGCCGGCCAGTGCGACAAGGTGAGCACGGTCGACCCCAGCGGGGCCCCGTCGGCCATGACATTGGGGACGTCCCCCGCCAGGGCGTGAGGCACGAATGGGAGAGCGGCCCGCACCCGCCGGCGCAGCAGCAGCTCAGCCGATCCCGTCTATCCGGCGGGCGAGGTCGAGGTCGGCACCGGTGATGCCGCCGGCGGAGTGGGTGGAGAGGGCCAGGCCCACCGTGTTCCACGAGATCGAGATGTCCGGGTGGTGTCCGGCCGCCTCGGCCACCCGGGCCACCTCGTTGACGAACGACATCGCATCGGCGAAGTCGCGTCGCTGCACCGTCTTCACCAACTCGTCGCCCCGGCGCTCCCACTCGAGCCCGGCGATGCCCTGCTCGATGGCGTCGTCGCTGAGCAGTCCGGCCACCGCCGCCACGCTACCCGGGCCCGGGGTCCCCACCCCCGAGTGGTACCGGGACGCCGCCCTCCCCCGCCGACCGGTACATGGCGTCGACCACCTCGTGGGCGGCCAGGGCGGTGGAGAAGTCGGGGGCGGCCGGGACCCCCGACCGGGCGGCGCGCACGAAGCTCCCATCGGGGTTGCCCGGCCCGGCGTAGCCCCCCGAGTCGATCGGTCCGGCCCGCTGTGCCAGTGCCCCCCCTTCGAGGCGGCCCTCGGAGCCGTCGGCGCGGGTCCAGCAGACCGGACCCCACCAGTCCCCTTCGACGCAGCACCACGCCCGCTCGCAGAACACCTCGATCCGTCGCAGGCTGGGACGAGCGGTCACGTCGTGCCACACCGAGGTCAGGGTGCCGACGGCGCCGCCGGCGAATCCGATCAGGGCCGCCACTGAGTCTTCGATTCCCTCGATGCCGTGGAAGCCGGCCGACAGGGCCTGCACCCGGGACGGTTGGCCCACCAGCCAGGACAGCACGTCGACGTCGTGAATGGAGTGCTCGAGGAGGGTGCCGGCCCCCGCCTTGGTGACGTCGCCCCGCCACGTCGAGGCGTACGAGCCCTGGATGGGGATGAACTGGTCGTCGCGGAACACGACACTCATCACCCGGCCGCTGGCCGGGTCGTCGATGATGCTCTTCGCCGCCAGCAGGGCCGGGGAGGAGCGCAGCACCAGGCCGACCTGGTTGGTGACTCCGGCGGAGCGGACGGTGTCGGCCATGGCCCGGGTCGAGGCCAGGTCGACCGAAAGCGGCTTCTCGCAGAACACCGCCAGTCCCCGCTGGGCGGCCGCCTCGACCAGCCGGCGGTGCTCGGCGGTCCAGGTGCACACGTAGACCGCCTCGCTGCTGTCGAGCACCTCGTCCTCGGAGGCGTACAACGGCGCCCCGCTGGCGGCGGAGAACGCCTCGGCCCGAGCCGGGTCGGGGTCGTACACACCCGCCCACACCACGTCCTCACCCGAGCGCCGCAACGACTTCGAGTGATAGGTGGCGATGAGGCCGGCACCGAGGAATCCCACCCGCAGGCTCACCGGACGCGGAACCCCGGCTCACCCTGCGGTTGCTCCTCGACCAGCTCGACGTCGGTCACCTCGGCCCACGGCGGTCCGTGCCGGCACCACTCGACCATGGCGGACACGGCGTCGGCGGCGCCCTCGAAGACGGCCTCCACCGCGCCGTCGGACAGGTTGCGCACCCAGCCGGCGACCCCCTGCCGGTCCGCCTGGTGGCGGCATGTCTCGCGGAAGCCCACCCCCTGGACCGTGCCCCGTACGGTCACCTTCATCCGCGTCGCCACCCGAGAGTCTTAGCGCAGGATCAGGCGGCCCAGTCGGGCCCCGGCCACCCACAGACCCACCGTCCCCATGACGGCCAGGTAGGCGGCGTGACCGAGCATGGCCCAGTTGGGCCCCCCGAGGTCGAGGCCCCGGATGAGGGCGACTCCCTGGTAGAGGGGCGTGATCCGAACCAGCAGTCGCAGCGGACCCGGGTAGGTGGTGAGGGGATAGAACGTGGCCGAGAAGAGGAACAGCGGCATCAGCGTCATGTTGATGAAGTCGAAGTCCTGCCAGCTGCGCATGAAGGTGGTGGCGGCCATGCCGGCGCCGGCGAAGGCGAACCCGACCAGCACCGCGGCCGGCAGGGCGAACACCGCCCAGCCCGAGGCGACCAGGCCCATGGCCGCCTGGATGACGATGAACACCGTCGAATAGGCGGTCCCCCGCATCATCGCCCAGCCGATCTCGCCCAACGCCACGTCGGGCACCCCAAGCGGGGTGGCCAGCACCGCCTCGTACACCTTGGCGAACTTCAGCTTGAAGAACACACCGAAGGTGCTGTCCATCACCGCTCCGTTCATGGCCGAGGTGGCCATGAGGGCAGGGGCGGCGAACATCGTGTACGAGATGGGCCGGCCCCCGGGCCCGGCCACGGCGCCCGCCAGCTTGGAGAGGCCGATGCTGATCGACCACAGATAGAAGAGCGGCTCGAACACCCCGGACACGACCATGAGCCACACCCGGCGGTAGACGAGGGCGTTGCGCTCGATCAGGCGCCCGGCCCGACCCGAGCCCAGCACCCAGACCGGCAGAACCCGGGCCGAGAGGGCGGCGGTGTCCGTCGCCGTCACGCCGCCAGCCGGGAGGCGAAGGTGCGGCGGGCGATCGCCAACCCGATCACCGTCAGAGCGACGAGATAGGCGACGTGACCGAGGGCGGCGGCCGGCGTGGCGTCGCCCAGGGACAGGGCCCGGCACAACGAGACGCCGTGCCACAGCGGCGTCACGTAGGCGAGGGGGCGGATGGCGGCGGGGAGCTGGCTGACGGGGAAGAACGTGCCCGAGAACAGGAACATGGGGATGATGAGGAAGCGGTAGATGGCGATTATCGGCTGGTCGCTCTGGCGGGTGGCGACGAAGCCGGCGAAGGGCGTGGCGTAGGCGAGCCCGGTCAGCACGGCCACCGGCACCGCCAGGACCACCTCAGGAGAGCGCGGGGCGCCGAAGGCGGCCATCACCCCCAAGAAGATGGTGCTAACCAGCGACACCTTCAGGGCCATCCAGCAGACGTGGCCGTAGAGCACGTCCGAGACCCGCAGCGGCGTGGCCAGCATGGCGTGATACGTCTTGGTCCACTTGATGCCTCCCATCACGGGCCAGGTCGACTCCATGGTGGCGCTCTGCATGGCGGCGGCGGCCATCAGCCCGGGGGCCAGGAAGACGAGATAGCTGACCCCGCCGAGACGGGTGGGGGCGGCATGCCGGTTCACCAGGCTCCCCAGCCCGAGCCCCATCGCCGTCAGGTAGAGGACCGGCATCAGGAATCCAGAAGCGAGCGTCGCCCTCCACGTGCGCCGGTACTGGTAGGTCCAGTAGGCCAGCGACCGGATGGCAGGACGGGTGGACACGGCGTCAGTCGGCGAGGCTGCGCCCGGTGAGGCGGAGGAAGACGTCCTCCAGGGTTCCTCTCCGCACCAGCCAGCTTTCGGGGGACAAGCCGCGGGTGGTCGCCTCGGCCAGGGCCGCATCGGCGTTCGCCGTGTAGAGCAGCAGGCGGTCGGGGAGCACCTCGACCCGGCTGCCGACGCCGTCGAGCTTGTCGGCCAGGGCGGAGTGGTCGTCGTCGGGCCCGAAGCGCAGTTCAAGGACTTCGCGGGTGCAGTGGTGGTCGATGAGCTGGCGGGGCGAGCCCTCCGCCGCGATCCGGCCCTTGTCCATGATGACCAGCCGGTCGCACAGCTGCTCGGCCTCGTCCATGTAGTGGGTGGTGAGCACCAGAGTGACGCCCTGCTGCTTGAGCCGGTAGAGCCTCTCCCACACGAGGTGCCGGGCCTGCGGGTCGAGGCCGGTCGTCGGCTCGTCCAGCAGCAGCAGGTCGGGCTCGCTGATCAGAGACCGGGCGATGGTGAGCCGCCGCCGCAGGCCCCCCGACAGCGGGTCGACCTTGTCGTTGGCCCGCTCGGTGAGCTGGGCGAACTCCAGCAGCTGGTCGGTCCGCTGGCGGATGAGCTTGCGGGGCAGGTCGAAGTAGCGGCCGTAGACGAGCAGGTTGTCGCGCACGGTGAGCTCGAGATCGAGGGTGTCGTCCTGGGGCACCAGCCCCAGCCGGGCCCGGATGCGGGGCCCGGCTGTCGCCGGGTCGAGGCCCATCACCCGCAGGGTGCCGGCGGACACCGGCGACATGCAGGCGATCATCCTCATGGTGGAGGTCTTGCCGGCTCCGTTCGGCCCGAGGAACCCGAACGCCTCTCCGCGATGGACGTCGAAGTCGATTCCGTCGACGGCCACGAAACCGCCGAAGCGCTTGGTAAGGCCGCGGGCCTGGATGAGAGGCGGGTCGCCGTCGACGCTCAAGACTGCGAGCGTACCGACGGGGTCAGCGAAGTTTCACCGGAAATCGCGGGAAGGCGAGGCGGGCACCGTCAGGTCGAGCGGCTCGATCCGCTCGGCGACGAGGTTCACCACCCCCTCGTGGCGCTCGAGCCTTCCCCGCACGAGGAGGGCGGCGGCGGTCCGCGCCGGTCGACGGTAGCGGGCCCAGACCCCAGGAGAGCAGATCACGTTGACCAGCCCGGTTTCGTCCTCGAGGTTCATGAACGTGGTTCCCCCCGCCGTCGAGGGGCGCTGCCGGTGGGTGACCACCCCTCCCACCGTCACCCGCGACCCAGGCGGCAGCGCCGACAGATCGGAGGCGGTCACCGCCCCCATCTCCTCCAGGCGGGGACGGGCGAACTCCGTCCCCGTCCACCGCACCGACAGCCCGGTGGACCACAGGTCGGCGGCGGCCTCCTCGCGCTCGGTCATCTCCGGCAGGTCGGGGGCGTCGGCGCCCGACACCACCCCCGCCAACCGCCAAGGCCCGGAGCGGGCCAGCGCCCCCGCCGCCCACAACGCCTCGCGCCGGGTCATCGGTCGCGCCCCCTGGCCGGCCACCCGCGAGGTGAAGCAGCCAAGGGCGCCGGCGGTGGCCAGCGCCTCCAGTTGGGGCTGGGTGAGTCCGCCCCGGTGGGCCAGGTCCTCCGGGCTGCGGTAGGGACGCCCGCCGGCGATCCGTGTGGCCACCTCCTCGCCCACATTGCGCACGTAGTCGAGGCCGAGGCGGATAGATGGCCCGGCCCCAACCCCGCCGGCGACCGTGACACCGGGCCGGGCCCCGGACCCCTCGAGGGTCGTCTTGTGGCTGCTGGCGTTCACGTCGGGGCCCAGGACGGTGATGCCGTGCCGGCGGGCGTCGGCCACGAGAGTCTGGGGCGACCAGAACCCCATCGGCTGGCAGTTGAGCAACCCGGCGTAGAAGGCCGCCGGGTAGTGCAGCTTGAGCCAGGCGCTGGAGTACACGAGGTAGGCGAACGAGACCGAGTGGCTCTCGGGGAAGCCGAAGTTGGCGAAGGCGGCCATCTGCGACCAGATGGCATCCGCCGTCGCCCCGGTGATCCCCCGCTCGGTCATGCCCGAGTAGAAGCGGGCCCGCAGCGCCTCCATGCGCTGGGCGGAGCGCTTCGACCCCATCGCCTGACGCAGCTGATCCGCTTCGGCGGCGGTGAAGCCGGCGACGTCGATGGCCATCTGCATCATCTGCTCCTGAAACAGGGGCACGCCCAACGTCTTCTTCAGGCTCGGCTCCAGCAGCGGGTGCAGGTAGGTGATCTCCTCCGCTCCGTTGCGCCGGCGGATGTAGGGATGGACCGAGCCGCCCTGGATGGGACCGGGGCGGATGAGAGCCACCTCCACCACTAGGTCGTAGAACTCGCGGGGCTTCAGGCGGGGAAGGGTCGCCATCTGGGCGCGACTCTCCACCTGGAACACCCCGACCGAGTCCGCCCGGCACAGCATGTCGTACACCGCCTCCTCCTGGGGCAGGCGCGACAGGTCCACCTCGACACCGTGGTGCTGGCGGATCATGTCGACCGCCTCGTGGACGGCGGAAAGCATCTGCAACCCGAGCAGGTCGAACTTGACCAGTCCGACCGCGGCGCAGTCGTCCTTGTCCCACTGCAGCACGCTGCGGTCGGGCATCCGGGCCCACTCCACCGGGCACACCTCGATCACCGGGCGGTCGCAGATGACCATGCCGCCCGAGTGGATGCCGAGATGCCGGGGGAAACCCTGGATCTGGCGGGCTAGCTCGAGCACGGGGGCGGGAACATCGGTGTCGTCGCCTCCCTCGGGCAGGGGGCCCCACGCGTCCATCTGCTTCGACCAGGCGTCGAGCTGGCCGGGAGGATGCCCGAGGGCCCGGCCCACGTCGCGCACCGCCGAGCGGGGCCGGTAGGTGATGACATTGGCGACCTGGGCGGCCCGATCGCGCCCGTAGCGCTCGTATACGTACTGGATGGCCTCCTCGCGCCGGCCGGCTTCGATGTCGACGTCGATGTCCGGAGGGCCATCGCGCTCGGGGGACAGGAACCGCTCGAACAAGAGACCGAGCTCAACGGCGTCGGCGTTGGTGATGCCGAGGGCGTAACAGACCGCCGAGTTGGCGGCCGACCCCCTCCCCTGGCAGTAGATCCCCCTGCGCCGGCAGAACTCGACTATGTCCCACACCACGAGGAAGTAGCCCGGATAGCCGAGCTGCTCGATGACATCGAGCTCGTGGTCGACCTGGTCCCAGGCCCGGGCGACGCGCGGCCCGCCCCGCGGCCCGTAGCGGCGGGTGGCCCCCTCCTCGACGAGGTGGCGCAGCCAGGACATCTCGGTGTGACCCGGCGGACGGGGGAAGTCAGGAAGCTTGGGTGCCACCAGCCGCAGGTCGAAGGCGAACTCGCATCCCATCTCCGCCGCCCGGTCGACGACCCCCGGGTAGCGGAACAGGCGGCGGGCCTGCTCGGCCCCGGACCGGAGGTGGGCGCCGCCGGCGGCGGGCAGCCAGCCGTCGAGCTCGTCGAGGCTGCGGCGGGCCCGCACCGCGGCCAAGGCGGTGGCCAGCTTCCACCGGTCGGGGGTGGCGTAGTGGACGTTGTTGGTGGCCACCGGCTCGACGTGGCGCGAGTAGGCCAGCGCCACCAGGGCGTCGTTGCGGGCGGAGTCGAGCGGATCGCCGTGATCCCACAGCTCGACGGCGACGTTGTCGCGGCCGAAGGCGGCGATCAGCCGGTCGAGTTCGCGCCCGGCGGCGGCGGGCCCTCCCGAGGCCAGGGCAGCGGGCACCGCCCCCTTGCGGCAGCCGGTCAGCACCATCCAATGCCCACCGTGCAGCCCGGCGAGCAGGTCGAGGTCGGCGACCGGCTTGCCCTTCTCTCCTCCCGCCATCTGGGCCCGGGTGACGGCCGTGGAGAGCCGGGCGTAGCCGGCCGGGTCGCGGGCCAGCACCACCAGGTGGGCCCCCGCCGGGTCGGGCTCGCCGACCTGGGCCCGGGTGAGCCCGAGGGTGAGCTCGGCGCCGAACACGGTGGGCAGCCCGACGGCGGCGGCGGCCTCGGCGAAGCGCACCACCCCGGCCAGGCCGTCGTGGTCGGTGACGGCGAGGGCGGTGAGCCCGAGTCGGGCCGCCTCCGCCACCAGCTCGTCGGGATGGGAGGCCCCGTCGAGGAAGCTGAAGTTGGTGTGGCAGTGCAGCTCGGCGTAGGGGACGGCAGGCTGGCGCCGGCGGGGCGGTGCCGGAAGCCGGTGAGGCTCGGGCCGGCGGGCGAGGGCCGAGCCGTCGGTGTCGCGCCCGGACAGTCGCCCCTCCAGCTTCCGCCACGGGACCGGGGGGTTGTTGTAGCCCATCAGTCGTAGACCGCCTCGACCAACCAGCGGCCGGACTCGACCACCAGCAGCAGGGCCCGACCCTCGGCGGTCTCCACCTGCATGCGGGCCCGGCGCCGGCGGCCGCCCGGGTCCCACCACCGCTCCTGGCAGGGCCAGGGGGCCGACCAGGCCACCACCTCCGACCAGGGACCACCGGCCACCGACAGCCGCCGCGGTGGCGCGCTGGGTTGGCCCCTTCCGTCGATGATCAGCGGGCGGCCCTCCCCGTCGGCCAGCTCAGCCGGCAGGGACCGCTCCGGCACCACCGCCGGCAGCGGGGCAGGCACCCGCCCCGGCCAGGGGACCTTCGGGGGACGGGCCGGGCCGCGGTCGTCTCCCCAGGGGACGAGCCGGACGACCTCGGCCGGGCCCCGCCCCCCTTCGGGAACGGCGGTGAGGACGGTGTCGGGGCCGAGCAGAGCCTGGACGCGGGCAAGGGCGCGGGCCGCCTGTCGGTCGGCCTCGGCCACGCCACCCCAGAAGCCCTGCTGACTGCCGTGGTCGACCACCACCTCGTCCGGCGTGAGCCGGAGACGCACCAGCCCCGAGGTGGGCGGGTGCGGGCCGCCGAGCCAGCCCTCCAGCTGCCAGCGGACCCGTTCGGCCAGGGCCGGGGAGGTGAGCTGCCCGTCGTGACGCCACCACCTCACTAGCGTCTCGCCGTGCTCGGTCTCCGCCTCGATGCCGACCTGGGTGCAGGACAACCCCCGGTCGGCCAGGGCGGCATGGAGCCGGTCGGCCAGCGATTTGGCGGCGAAGGCGGCGGCGTCCACCCGCTCGACCGGCGGGTCGAGCTCGGCGGTGACGGTCAGGTCGTCCGGCGGTGGGCGGGTGGCGAGCGGGCGGTCGTCGAGCCCGCGGGCCCGGCGCTGGGCGGTGGCTCCCTCAGCACCGAAGCGCGACAGCACCTGGGCCGACGGCAGCCGAGCCAGTTGCCCGAGGGTGCGGATTCCGAGCCGGTCGAGCAGGTCGACCAGGGCGGCCATCCCCAGCACCCGGACCGGCATGGGCGCCAGGAACTCGGCGGCCCGCCCGGGCTCGACGACCACGCCGTAGCGGGCGGCCAGCCCGGCGGCGAAGAGCCCGTCGGCCACGCCGACCTGGCACCGCTCCACCCCGGGCCCACCCGGGCAGGCCGCCTCGGCCGCCTCGGCTACCAGAGTGGCCAGGCGCTCCTCACCCCCGAAATAACGGGCCGGCCCCCGGGCGGTGAAGGCGCAGACGCCGGGGCGGACCACCTCCACCCGGGGGGTGAAAGCGGCGACCGCGGCCACGACCGGCTCGAACCGGCGGGCCTCGCCGGCGGGGTCGTGGGGGACGACGACCAACCCTGGGGAGCGGGCCTCGGCCTGACGCCGGCGCAGCCCCACTGCCACCCCGTCGGCCCGGGCGGCCGGCGAGCAGGCGACCACCCGGTTGGCCCTCACCACGGCCACGGGCCCGGTCGGGTCCGCCTCCGCCGCCCGGACCGGCCAGTCCGGGCACCAGACAACTGCCGTCCGGGCCATCACTCACCCCGCCACCAGTCGGACCGGCCCGGGCCGGCACCCGTCGGTCACACCGTTCGTCTCTTCTGTCGGGGGCCCGGGCTCCCACGGCAGAGGGGCGCCCTCCCCGGAGGGCATCCACATCCGGGTCCGCCGCCGGTTCCCCCGCCTTCCCCCGGCTGCCACCTCCAACAGCCGGCGGGAGAGATGACCGCATCCCCGCTCTAGCCCCACCCAGGCGGAGGCGGCGACCGACAGCTCGATGTCGCAGCGCTCCGACCACGGCCGGGCCGCCGCCACCAGGACCGCCCCCCGCTGGCGGGTCCGGGCCGCCAGCCGGCGGGCGTCGGCGGGTCCGATCCCCGCGCCGGGGCCCACCACCACAACGTCCAGCCCGTCCACCAGGGTGGCGGCGACCACCGGTCCCCGGTCACCCGGGTGCGGAACCAGAGCCAGCCGAGACAGGTCCATGCCCGCCTCGTCCGCCGCGGCCACGCCCAGGTCGGGCAGGCCGACGACCGCCACCCACGAGCCGGCCCGCGAGGGGCCGGCCAGCAGGGCGAGGGCCACCGAGGTGGCGCCCGGTCCGGAGACGCCGACGATGGCGCCTCGGCGCAGCCCCGACGGGAGAACCGGGGCCAGGGCGGGCAGGACCGGCAGGGTCCGCTCCCCGGCCAGGGTCGCCGGTCGCGACCACTCCCTGAGCTCCGCCACCTCCATGGTAGCGGAGTGTATCGAACGTTTGTTCGATGGTCTCCTGGCTCGTGCCCCCGAGGGGCGAAGGTGGGGCGGGCCGCCCTACCGGCCTAAGGAAACAGCCCCCGGGCGGAGATGGCCTCGGCCACCCGTTCCACCGCCAGGGCGAACGCCGCCCGGCGCAACGACACTCCGAGCAGCTCGGACTTGGCCCACACCCCGACGAAGGACTCCTCCATCCCCTTACGGAGCCGGCTGGCGACCGTGTGCTCGTCCCAGGCGTACCCCTGGCGGCTCTGGGCCCACTCGAAGTACGAGGCGGTCACTCCACCGGAGTTGGCCAGGATGTCGGGCACCACCACGATGTCGCGCCGGTCGAGGATGGCGTCGGCAGAAGGGGTGGTCGGCCCGTTGGCCGCCTCCACCACCACCCGGGCACCGAGCCGCCCGGCGACGTGGTCGTCGATGGCCCCCTCGAGGGCGGCCGGCACCGCCAGCTCGCAATCCAGCTCCCACATGTCGTCGGGCTCGATGGGGTCGCCCCGGTCGAAGCCGGCGACGGTGCCAGCGTGGGCGCAGTGGTCCGCCAGGGCCGACACATCGAGCCCCGCCGGGTTGTGCACCGCTCCCCCGATGTCACTGACGGCGACGACCCGCATGCCCGCCGAGGAGAGCAGAAAGGCGAGGGGCCCACCGACCTTGCCGAAGCCCTGGATGATCGCCCGGCTGCCCGCCACCGGGATCTCCAGCTCGGTGAACACCGAACGGGTGCAGACGACGACGCCAGCCGAGGTGGCCCCCGAATGGCCCCGGGTGCCGCCGATGGAGAGGGGCTTGCCGGTCACCGCGCCGGGCTCGGCCCGACCGGTCATGGTCGCCAGGGTGTCCATGAGCCAGGCCATGACCCGTCCGTCGGTGTTCACGTCGGGGGCGGGCACATCGCGGTCCTGGCCCAGGAGCGGCATCACCTCGACCGTGTAGCGGCGGGTGACCCGCTCCAGCTCTCCCAGCGACAGCTTGGTCGGATCACAGCGGACCCCGCCCTTGGCCCCGCCGAAGGGCAGGTTGGCCACCGCCGTCTTCAGGGTCATCGCCGCGGCGAGGGCGGCCACTTCTCGGGCGTCGAGCTGCGGGTGGAAGCGCAACCCCCCTTTGGCCGGGCCCCGCGTGGTGTCGTGATGGATCCGCCAGCCGGTGAACACCTCCACGTGGCCCTCGTCCATCCGAACCGGCACCGCCACCTCGAGCACCCGTTTGGGGGTGCGCAGCAGGCGGTGGATGTCCGGATCCACCCCGGTCAGCTTGGCGGCGTCGTCGAGGCGCTCGAGCACCGCCGCCCACGGATCGAATCCAACCGCCACCGCCACCATCCTGGCCCAACCAGCGACCGGAGAGCGGTACCTTCGGCCCGAGGGGGTGGGTCCATGGCCACCGAACAGGTCGAGTTGCGCGGCCACATCATCGACTCGCTGATCCTGGCCAAGGTGATGGACGTCATCATCGACGCCGGGGCCGACTACCGGCTGGTGGAGGTAGACATCGGGCGGACCAACACCGACCAGAGCCGGGCCGTCATCGAGGTGACGACCGGCGACGACTCCTCGCTGGAGGCGCTCCTCGACGAGCTGCACGTTCACGGCGCCAACCGGATCGATCCGGGCACGGCCGACGTGTCGCCCGTCGAGGTGGACGGGGTGCTGCCGCCCGGTTTCTACTCGACCACCAACCTGCCCACCTGGGTGCGTCTCGGCCAGCGCTGGTGGCCGGTCGGCAACCCCGAGATGGACTGCGCCCTGGTGGCGTCGGAGGGACAACCGGGCGAGTGGGTGGCCCGCACCGTTCCGATGCACCGGGTGTGCGCTGGCGATCTCGTCGTCGTCGGCCACTCCGGGGTGCGGGTCGAGGCCCCCAACCGGCCGCGGGGCGCCACCCCGTTCGAGTTCATGACCTCCGAGGTGTCCTCCGAGAAGCCGAAGGCCTTGATCGTGGCCGAAGTGGCGGAGCGGGTCCGTCGGGCCCGGTCCCAGCCGGGCGCCAAGGTGTTGGCCGTTTGCGGCCCCGCCGTCATCCACACCGGCGCCGGACCCGACGTGGCCCGCCTGGTGGCCGCCGGGTGGATCGACCTGCTCTTCGCCGGCAACGGGTTCGCCACCCATGACATCGAGTCCAACGTCCTGGGCACGTCGCTCGGTGTGTCGGTGGGCGAAGGAACCGTCGTCGAGGGGGGACACGCCAACCATCTTCGGGCGATCAACGAGATCCGCCGCTACGGATCCATAGCCGCCGCGGTGGAGGCCGGCTACCTCCGAGGCGGGGTGATGTACGAGTGCGTGCGGGCCGGGGTTCCCTTCGTGCTGGGAGGGTCGCTGCGCGATGACGGTCCCTTGCCCGACGTCATCACCGACGTGGTGGCCGCGGCCGATGCCATGCGATCGCTCCTGCCCGGGGTGTCAGTGGCCTTGATGCTGGCGTCGACGCTGCACGCCATTGCCACCGGCAACCTCTTGCCTGCATGGGTCGAGACGTTCTGTGTCGACATAAACCAGGCGGTGGTTACCAAGCTGGCCGACCGCGGGTCGCACCAGGCCCTCGGGGTGGTCACCGACGTGGGCCTTTTCATCCGCGGCCTGTGCGACCAGCTGTGCCCGCCGGCATGAGCGGAGCACCATGAGCGAGCTGGCGTGGGGCCGGCGCTTCCTCATGTGCCCGCCGGACCACTTCGACGTCGCCTACGAGATCAACCCTTGGATGAGCGTCGAGGTGCAGGCCGACCCGGAGCGGGCCGCCGCCCAGTGGGAGAACCTCGTCAGCTGCCTGCGCCAGGCCGGAGCAGCGGTAGAAGTCATGGACCCAGTGGAGGGCCTGCCCGACCTGGTCTTCACCGCCAACGCCGGCATCGTCAACGGATCCCAGTTCGTCCCGTCGCGCTTCCGTCACCCCGAGCGCCAAGGCGAGACGCCCCATGACGTCCGGTGGTTCTCCTGTCATGGCTTTCGGGTCGAGGAGCTGCCCAACTCGGTCACCCACGAGGGGGCGGGTGACGCCCTTCCGTTCGGCTCGGTCCTTCTGTCCGGCTACCGGTTCCGCTCGGATGCCGCCTCCCACGCCCACCTGTCTCGCCTGACCGGCGCGGCGGTGCGCTCTCTGGAGCTCTCCGACCCCCGCCTCTACCACCTGGACCTGGTCTTCTGCCCGCTCGACGACCGACGGGCACTGGTCGCCCCCCTCGGACTCGACCGCTACGGCCGCAAGGTCGTGGAGGCCACGGTGCCCGAGCCGCTGCTGCTGGACGATGACCAGGCACTGTCCTTCTGCGCCAACTCGGTGGTCGTCGGCACGAACATGGTCATGCCCGCCTGCCCACCCGCTCTCGGCCGACGCCTCGAGAAGCTGGGCTTCGAGGTGGCGGTGTGCCCAGTAGACGAGTTCCAGAAGGCCGGCGGCGGGTGCCGCTGTCTAACCCTCGCCCTCGACGTGAGCCTGGCCGTGGCCGCCTAGCCACCCGTTAGCCTGCGAAGCCGTCACAACCGGGGAGGTCGGGTGCCCGAGAACATCTCGGAGGAGCGATTCACCGAGGAGGCGCTGGCCTTCCTCGAGGCCAACGCCGAGCTCAAGGTGGAGGAGAAGACTGGTTGGGGCCAGGGCTCCGACGAGGTGGGGCTGCTGGCCGAGAAGACCACCGAGGAGGAGCAGGCCGAGGTGGCGGCGGCCAAGGCGTGGCGGCAGAAGGTCTTCGACGCCGGCTTCGGGTGGATCACCGGCCCGGCCGCCTACGGCGGTCGCGAGCTGCCCGTCTCCTACGAGCGACTCTGGCAGTCCCTCGAGTCCGCCTACCAGACCCCGCCGGGCACCCCCTTCGGCATCGGGTTGGGGATGGTCGCCCCGACGATCCTCGCCCACGCCACTGACGAGGTGAAGGACCGTTACCTGCGCCGCCTCTACCGGGGCGAGATCATCGCCTGCCAGCTGTTCAGCGAGCCGAGCAACGGGTCGGACCTCGCCGGCATCCAGACCCGGGCGGTGCGCGACGGCGACGAGTGGATCGTCACCGGCCAGAAGGTGTGGACATCGGGGGCGCAGTACTCCGACATCGGCGAGATCGTCTGCCGCACCGAACCCGACGCCCCCAAGCACAAGGGCATCACCGCCTTCGTGGTCGACATGCACGCCCCCGGTGTGGAGGTGCGACCGCTGCGGCAGATGACCGGCGGGGCGTCGTTCAACGAGGTGTTCTTCACCGAGGTCCGGGTGCCCGACGACCACCGGCTGGGTGATGTCAACGGCGGCTGGACCGTCGCCCTCACCACCCTCATGAACGAGCGGGCGTCGATCGGGCGGCGGCGGGGGCGGGGTGGGAGTCATGAGCAGCACCCGCCTCGTCGAGATGGTCCGTCACTTCGGCCGCGACCAGGATCCGCTGGTGCGCCAGCGACTGGCCGACATCGTCATCCACTCGAGGGTCGCCGCCTACACCAACCAGCGGGCCATGGCCAAGATCCGGGCCGGCCAGCTGCCGGGTCCCGAGATGTCGATCGCCAAGCTGTCCTTGACCAACAACATGACCCGCATCTCGGAGTTCGTGGCCCAGGTGCTCGGCCCCCGGCTGGTGGCCGACACCGGCGAGTGGGGAACCTACGCCTGGTCCGAGTTCGTCCTGGGGACGCCCGGGCTGCGCATCGCGGGGGGAACGGACGAGGTGATGAAGAACATCGTCGGCGAGCGGGTCCTCGGCCTGCCCAAGGAGCCGCCGGGCCCCGACGGACGCTAAG
>JAJPHE010000052.1 GCA_021325435.1 Actinomycetota bacterium
AGGAGGTGACTGCAAGGGGCTGAACCTGAAGCTCAGCGTCGGCCGCCACGCGGCCTCCGATGTACGAAAACCCCGGACTGCGTGTACGGATTCGCCGGAATACGCACCATTTGCGCTGAGGATGGGCTGACCCGTTCTGCGGTGGTGTCAATGGCCCACTGACGCTAATCGCTGCCGACAGCATTCCTCGTTATGGACTGCCAGTGGTCGCGATGCGACCATTACCTCCAGGTGGAGAGGGGGTACGCATGACTGCGACCGGTCGAAGCAAGATGGCAGTAGTTCACAACGGATTCAGGGCCGCCCTTGCGATCGCTCCAGCCCTCATCAATGGGGCGGCAGGCGACGACGCTCGTCGAGCACGTGTAGGGAGTTTCTTCGCCAGCACGTTGGCTCTCATCGAGGCGCATCACCGAGAAGAGGAAGAGGCGCTGTTCCCCTTACTCATCGAGCGGATCCCCGAAGAACGGATGACCGTCGATGTCGGGATCGAAGAACACCACAGAATGCTGTCGCTTCTAGCCGCCGCCAAGGCCTCGGTAACCGAGTGGGTCGCCGCGGGAGATCACCATAGTCTCCCAGCGTTGTCAGCTCTCGCCGCGTTCAACGACGCGTTTGCGGCCCATATGGATCACGAGGAAGCAACGATCGTGCCTCTCCTCGAGGAGCACTTGACGGAGGAGACCTGGACGAAGTTCGAAGAGCAGCTGCGAGCCAGGCTTCCCCTACTGGCAGAACTGTTGCTACCGGTCGCCTTTGGGCTGTCGCTGCTCTGGGAGGCTGTGGGCGAGGCGTCGTTCAAGGACCTGATCGGCCACGCTGACCGGCTGCCGTCGCCGGCCTAGCTGTTCTCGTGATGGGTTGGCAACGCCTCTCGCGTTGCCGCCGGCCGACTTCGCCTAAGCGGCTCGAAGGGTCCGGTAGCCGAGTACCCCAGCGAAGCCGAGCATTCCGATTCCGGCTACGGCGTCGGCAGCCGCGATGGCTCGGGTGCCTAGCTTCCTTCTGACAGCAGCTATGACGCAGGCCAGGGTGGCGGCCCAGGTGAGACTCCCGAATCCGACCCCGAGCACCAGCGGCAGGGCGCTGGCGTGGGTGGCGGAGGAGGCGGCGGCAAAGATGGCCGCCCACGACAGGATCGTGGAGGGGTTGGAGGCCGTGGCGCCGACCGACGTGAGGAACGCCCTTCGCGGTCCAGCTACGTCGGCTCGTACTTCCAGCGCCGAGCGGACTCGGACCGCTGCCACCAGCGCTCGGGCTCCCAGCCAAACGAGGACCGCTGTTCCGACGAGGCCCAGTACGACCCGCACGACGGGGACCGCCAGCGCCTGGGCCGCCCCGGCCGCTCCGACACCGGCGTAGAGGGCATCCACGAGAGCGATGCCCAGTCCGATCGCAAGACCGACTCGCATGCCTCGCCGAAGTGTCGACCGGATCAGGAACAGCGACATCGGACCTACCTGGAGGGCAACCAGGGCGCCAAGCCCGAAGCCGAGAAAGGCACTCCGCACCTGCTCATCCTGACCGGCCGGGTCGGCGAGCGGCCACCGCTTTTTTCCGAGGGCTCCCTCCGTCCGCTGGCGACCGTTGCCATCGCCCCCGTGGGCTCGCCTTGGCTCGCCCGCAGGGGGACCCGTTCAGGAAGTGACGGTATGAGCCGTGGTCGGGTCCGGTTCCTGGCCGGCCGCCGCGTTCCCTCCAGGAGCGCCAGTGACCCCTGGCGCTTCCTCGTGTCGACTGCCCGGCGGGCGGCTCCGCTATAGCGGCGGGGTGTGCCGGATCATTGTCCAGGTGTGCCCGCGCTTCCCGACCGCGACGAAGCCGCTCGACTCGTACAGGCTGCGTGCTGGATTATTCTCGGCGACGCTGAGACTCAAGGCTCTGTACCCCTGAACAGCGCTGGCCGCGACGAGGTCGGTAAGGAGCCGTCGGCCGATCCCTTGGTGCCGACGAGGTGCGATAACTGCGATCGCTAGTTCGGGGACGTCCTCAGCGACGAAGCCATGGCCATGGATCTCCTCAGTGAACGTGCGGTACCAGGCCGCCCCAACGGGTTCGTCCTGTTCAGCGACGAGCCCAAAGTCTCCTTGCCTCGGCCATCCAGCGAGGTACATGGCGTATCGCGGGTCCGCGAGCACTTGGTCAGCAGTTGGTGTGTCCTTGTCGGGTCGCCAGACCGCGGCCTCGCCAAGCATTGTCGCGAGAAAGGTGAAGTCCTCGCTCGTCGCCGTGCGAAACCGGACGCCCTTTACGTCGCCCCGACTTCGGCCCACGTGTCGATACTTCCACACGAGGTGGGAAACGGGCAGTTCGGACGCCATGGCGAGGGAGAGACCGCGCCGGGATCGCCAGGCGCAGCGTTGGGGGGCAGGGGAGCTGGGCGCACGGCAAGCTGGATCGATGAAGATAGAGCTTCCTGGGGCTGGCGACGCAGTGCGGGTGACCGCGGCGTCCCAGCTCTTCGACGGTCCGGCCCAGGAGCAGGCCGTCAGCCGGTTCCTGTCCGACCCCGGACACCACCTACTGGTCGCTTATGAGGAGGACACGCCGATCGGGTTCGTGACAGGCGTGGAGATGATCCATCCGGACAAGGGGACCGAGATGTTCCTCTACGAGCTCGGGGTGGACGAGCAGTTCCGGGGACGTGGCATCGGTCGGGCGCTGGTCGGCCGCCTGGCAACACTGGCCACGGCCCGAGGCTGCTACGGGATGTGGGTGCTGACGGACGGGAACAACACGGCCGCCCAGGCCACCTACAGGGCGGCAGGGGGCATGCCTGAAGGAACCCAGGTCCTCTTCTCGTGGACCTTCTGATCAGGTGACTGGCCGCCCATACCTGTAGCTGCCCGGAGGCCAAGAAGGATCGCCTCGGGCCCTAGGTGGTGGGGACCGTCAATGGTCGGGTCGGACCCGGTCCGGTCGGCGGCCGCGTAGCTGGCGCCTGGGTTGAGGCGGCCGATCGGCAGGGCTGTCTGGCCGAGATACCGCTCAGCGAGTTGGGGCGCCCGCATGATGCTGCGCAGCTTCCAACCCCAACATGCGATCAGATCGGGAACCTAGTCGGGGACCAACGCCAAGGGGTCACGGAGGGTCGCGGCGCTTAGAGGCCGCGCGGATAGGCGCTAGGCGGGGGACCATCCACCGGTCGTCGGTTTGGCCCAACTGAGATGTCGGGTTCTCACCCAATCCCGACGACTCAGTGGAGG
>JAJPHE010000055.1 GCA_021325435.1 Actinomycetota bacterium
CCTCCACGGCTGCCTCCGAAACGGCACCCTCTACGACGAACACCTCGCCTGGGGACACCGATCCACAGCTGCCGCTTGACGAGTTAGGGCCGTGGGATGTCTAACCGACCGCGGAGGTTGGCCTCCGCGGTCGTCCCCCTGCGGCGACCGGGGCGCTCCCGAGAGTCAGGCGAACACCATCCGCGTGATCCAGTCGGCAACGAGGGCGGGCTTGTCTTCACCCTCGATCTCGACGGTGAGGGTGTTCGTCATGTTGATGGCGTTGCCCTTGAGCTCGATGTCCTTGGTGACGCTCCGGGCTCGTATCCGCGAGTTCACCTTTACCGGGTTGATGAATCGGATCTTGTCGAACCCGTAGTTGACGCCTGCAACCATGCCGGTGAAGTTGGGCGGCGGACGGTCGTCGCCTCCTTTGAGGGATCCCTGGAGGTGCACCAGCAGAGAGAGCGTGAGGAAGCCGTGGGCGATCGTCGTGCCGAACGGCCCGGCCGCGGCCCGCTCCGGGTCGACGTGGATGAACTGGTGGTCGTGGGTGACGTCGGCAAACTGGTTGATCAAGTCCTGGGTAATCTCAAACCAGTCGCCGGTCCCGTTATCCAGGCCGACATTGTTCTTTATCGACTCGTATGCCGTCTCCGCATTGGTAGCCATGGCTTCCTTTCTAGTGGATCTGAGTCCGACGTGAGACTGCTGGCGGTCGCCCGGGACGGAGCGAGCCGCAGCTAGGCGCCATATCGGTCGAGCACGCGCTCGGCTCGGGCGAGCTGGCGGTCCACGTCGTCCGGGTGGTGGCGGATGGCCCAGTCCGTGAACTTCAGTGACATGTGGGCCACGTAGGCCCGCAGCAGGTGCGGCTCGATGAGCGGGTCAACCAGCTCCCAGATGTCCTGGCCGGCCCCGTCGAGATCGAACGCAAACGTGACCAGGTCGAAGCGGTGATCGCCTGCGCAGGCACCTTCCCAGTCGATGACACCGGTGAGGGTTCCGTCGTCGCGGGCGAGCAGGTTGCCGGTGTGCAGGTCGAGGTGGACGAGCCCGTTCGTCGGGAACCAGGAGGCGTCAGCGTCAGAACCCACCGCCTCTATGCGCTCGAGGAGGGAGGCGCTCCGTGGGCTCCAGCGCCGCATGGACGGGTGCATGGCCCACCCCTGCTCGCCCGTGGTGAGGGTGTGGATCATGAACTCACCCCAGCCGCCGCCCGAGGATGTCGGCGGGGGACCGGCGACGCCGGCGGCAGCGCTGACACACTCGACCACCCGGTCGATCATCTGTGGGGGCGCGATTCGCGCCCCATGCCCGTGGACGGACTGCCACGGTCGCCCTGGTAGGACACGCTGAGCAGCGAGCGTCCACCCGTCGACCGACTGCACGAAGGGGTACTCGGGCACGGGCACCTGTCGCGAACGCAGGGTGTCGAGAGAAGGCAGGAGGAGCCCATAACGGTCGGCGACGATTTCGTCCGGGAACCACTTGAGCACGACGGACTCGCCGTCCATCGTCGTGGCAAACCATGCGCCTTCATCGGACTCGCCGATCTCGGCGCGAGCACCGAGCTCAAAGCCCAGTTCTCGCAGCAACGCTCGATTCATGTAGCAGGGACTCCTCGTCCCGAGCCTCGGTCGGTCTGAAGGTGCGGCTCGTCCGGTCGATGCGGCGCGGACAGGGCGGCTCATTCTTGCAGCTGCCGGCCGGCTGGTTGGAGGCTGCGGCGGGCTGTGCGGAATAGGGGTTGTGCCCTTCGCATCCTCGGCCGAGCTGCTGACACTTGCCGCTGTTCCTCAGGGAGGAGGCGCTCCGCCTCGAATTGAGCGAGCGCGTACGATCGCAGCTTGCCCGTCGTCGCTGACCTCGATCTGCCCTCACTCGATCCGGCCGACCCAGACCTGCGAGGAGAGCGTTTCCACCGCGCACTGGCTGACCTGGCCGGCCAGAGCTGGCTAGCCCGCACCCCGCTGGGGGTGATCGTGTTCGACCGGACCGTCTCGTTGGAGATGCTGCGCGACCGGCGCCTGTCGTTTCCGGCGGTCGAGCTCATCGAGCTGCAGGGCATCACGGAGGGACCGGTCTACGAGCGGGTAGTCAACGGCCTCCTGGCCCAGACGGGGGAGGCGCACGGGAGGCTCAGGCGTCTCCTGACGCCGGCCTTCACTCCCGCGGCCGTCGAACGGCTGCGCCCGAGGATCCGTGGCCACGTGGAGGCGATGTGGGCCGAGGTGGCCGAGGACGGCCGGTGCGACTTCGTCACCGCTTTCGCCCGGCGTCTGCCCTCCATGGTCATCGCCGACCTGCTGGGCGTCCCCGGAGAGGACGATCGGATGGCCTCCTACTCCGAGCACCTGCAGGGCATCTTCGACCCCGCCCTCCTGGCTCAGCGCTCCGCCCTCGAGTCCGTCTACCTGGACGCCTATCGCTGGATCGAAGCGCTGGTCGAGGCCCGCCGGCGCCAGCCCGGGGATGACCTGGCCAGTGCCCTGGTCGCCGCCGAGGCGGAGGGGGAGCGGCTGACCCATGACGAGTGCGTTTCCCTCATCGCCTCGGTGATCAGCGGCGGCACCGACACCACCCAGGCGCAGATGGCCCACGGCATGAGGCTCTTCTGCCAACACCCCGACCAGTGGCAGCTGCTGGCCGAGGACCCCACCCTGGCGGCCGCCGCCGCCAACGAGGTCATCCGCTTCGAACCGATCACGCCGTTCACCGCCCGGCTGGTCCGCGACGACACGACCTACCGGGGCGTCGGCTTCCCCGCCGGCACCGTGCTGTTCCTCTGCTCGGCCGCCGCCAACCGCGATCCGGCCATCTTCACCGAGCCGGACACGTTCGACATCACCGCGGCCCGGCCGGCGGGGGCGGTCCTCACCTTTGGAAACGGCCCCCACTTCTGCCCCGGCGCCCACCTGGCCAGAGCGGAGCTCACCGAGCTCTACGGCTGTCTGGCCCCCCGGATGGGGGAGCCCGCTCTGCGGTCTGAGCCGGTCCTGGGCGCCCCCATCGGCATCTACCCGGTGGAGTCGCTGGACATCGGCTTCTCGGCTCGGAGGACGTGACACGGCCCGTCACCGCCTTGGCACGCCCCGGGTCCGCGGTCGGCCCCCCTCGGCCAACGGCGCCTCCTCCTTCCACCTCCTCTGGAGCGTGCCGACCCACGAAGAGCTGACCGAGGTGTCCGTCAGTCTCACGGTGCTCGAGCCGCCGGCCGTCCCTCGCCTGTACTTCTGGGCGCTGCAGGCCTCGTTCGGGCCCGGAGCGGGCGCTCACCTGGGACTGCAGTGGGGGGCTGACGCGCCCCGGCGGCTGCTCCACGTCAATTGGGGCGGCTACGGAAGCGGGGGCGGCGAGCTACGAGGCAGCGAATCCGTGTTCCCCAGCTCGTTCGGCAATCCCAACACCCGCGACTTCGACTGGGATCCAGGTCGCCCGTATCGTCTCACCATCACCAGCGACGACGAGGGATGGGCCGGACGGGTCGACCGAGCGCTGGTCCGCCATCTCCGGGCGCCCGGGGACGTGCTCACTTCGCCCATGGTCTGGTCGGAGGTGTTCGCCGACTGCGACCATCCCTCCGTCGCCGTGCGATGGTCGGACCCGGAGGTGGTCACCCGCTCGGGGTCCAGGCTTGCGGTCGGCGCCGTCACTGTCAGCTACCAGGACCGGCGTTCGGGGGGTTGTGACAACATCTCGTCGACTGTGGATGACCATGGCTTCGTCCAGCGGACCGCCACCCACCGGGTGACGCCACCGGGGGCGGTGCTGCAGCTGCCGACGTCCGTCAGAGATCCAGACCGCGGGGGATCCCGGTAGTGGTGACCTGCTGAACCCGCCGCCGGAGGTCGGCTGCCCGTTCCCGATCCTCCTCAGTGCGCACCGGCATGACGAAGCCAAACCGCGAGGCGTACTCCCGCTCGGCGGTGAGGAACTCCGGAAGGTCGTCGTAGCGGCAGGTCTGGGCCAGCTCGGCCACCGCCTCGAGGGGGACCGCCTCTCGCATCTCGTCCCAGCGGCCCTGTAGCGAGAGGGCATGCAGCTTGTCCCCGAGCTCCCCGAGACCATGGAGTTGGAGAACCTTGTGGTAGGTGCGGGTCGATCCGTAGAACGACAGCGCCTGGCGCATGGCCAGCATTCGCTCCTCGATCTCCCTGTCCTCGTCGTAGAGGACCAGGTAGCCGGTGGCCACGATTTCCACGTCGGACCAGGTCCGCCCGGCGGACTTCAGGCCGGCGCGGACCGACGGCAGCAGCACCTCGCGCATGTACTTGTCCGACATGATCCCGCCGTGGGGCATGATCACGTCCGCCCGCTCACCACCGACCCGGGCCATGCCGGGGCCCACCATGGCCAATCCGACCTTCGGGTAGCCCATCTCGATGGGGCCGGGGTTGAAGTTGGGTGTCATGAGCGTGTAGCGGTAGCTCTGACCGACGAAGCTCGGCTCAGTTCCGTTCTGCCACGAGTCCCAGGCGGCCCGCATCATGTCGATGTACTCGCGCATCCGCGGCGCCGGGGCCGACCACGTTCCCCCGAAGCGACGCTCGTTGTGCCCCTTGACCTGGGTGCCCAGCCCGAGGCTGAACCGGCCACCGGAGTAGTGGTGGAGGTCCCACGCCTCCATGGCGAGGACCATCGGGCTGCGGGGGAAGGCAATGGTGACCGCCGTCTGCAGCTCGATCCGCTGAGTGGTGGCCGCGGCCATGGCCATGGTGACGATCGAGTCGTGGGCCAGCTCCCCGCACGAGACGATGTCGTAGCCCTCGTCCTCGGCCCGCTTCGCCGCCTCGCCGGCCGCCTTGGGCCATCCGCCGATCCCGGCCATGAGCCTCATGGCAACCGAACCTATCCAACCCCCGCGGTTTCTGTCGGTGAGTCCAATCGGGTTGGTGCCGCCCCCGTGAAGCCCTGAGAGCCAGCCAGGGCCGTCGGTATACTCCCGGCCGCTGGAGTCGAGGGCCGTGCGGCCCCGTGCCTCCGGCGGGGGGACGGATGCCCGACGCTGGCGCGGATACCGGGAGGTTCGACCCGGCCATCTTCGCCGACCCGGCTCACGCCGCCGATCCCCAGCCCGGCTACAAGCAGGCTCGCGACGCCGGCCCCGCCGTGCCCGGCCTGTTCGGAGGGGTCCAGCTGGTCCGCAAGAGCGCGGTGGATTTCGCCCTCCGCCATCCTGACCTCTTCTCCTCGGCCATGGAGGCGGTCGACCTCGGTCAGACCTATCCCCTCATACCGTTGCAGGTGGACCCGCCTGAGCACGTCAAGTACCGACGTCTCCTCGACCCAGTCTTCGCCCCCCAACGCATGGCTCGCCTCGAGCCGGACGTCATCGATCTCGTCAACCAGCGCATCGACGGCTTCATCCACCGGGGTGAGTGCGACTTCGCCGCCGAGTTCGCCGTGCCCCTGCCGTCGCTGGTCTTCCTCCGCCTGTTGGGCGTGCCGTCCTCCGACCTCGAGCTGTTCCTGTCCTTGAAGGACGGGATCGTCCGCCCCCAGGGATCGACGATGGAGGAGATCACCAACAGCCAGCGACTAACCGCCCAGCGCATCGACGCCTACTTCCGCCAGATCCTCGACGACCGCCGGGCCGCTCGACGCGACGACCTTCTCAGCTGGCTCATCGAGGCCGAGATAGGCGGGGACCGGCTGAGCGAAGAGGAGATCCTCGGCATCTGCTTCCTTCTGCTGCTCGCCGGCCTCGACACCGTCACCGACGCACTGGAGTGCTCCCTCGCCTACCTGGCCTCCCACCCGGACCAGCAGCGGCTCCTGAGAGACAAGCCGGAGGTGATCCCCACGGCCGTGGAGGAGCTGCTTCGCCACGAGACCCCGGTGGCCAGCGTGGGGCGGGTGGCCGCCCGCGACGTCGATGTGGAGGGCTGCCCCATCGCCAAGGGCACCAAGGTCGGCATCTGCCTGGGGGCGGCCAACACCGACGAGCGAGCGCTCCCGGACGCCGGACAGGTCGATCTCACCCGGGCCCCCAACCGTCATCTCGCCTTCGGCGGGGGCGTCCACCGCTGCCTCGGCTCGCACCTCGCCCGCATGGAGCTGAGGGTGAGCCTGGTTGAGTGGCACCGGCGCATCGGCGAGTACCGCATCGCACCCGGGGCCCAGCTGACCTGGAGCCCGGCCCTGCGCCAGGTCGACCGCCTGCCGCTCCTGTTCGAGGCGAACTGAGCGCTGTCCCGGCGGCGACCGCCCCGACCGACGCGGGCTACCGACCGGCCAGGTAGATTCTGGTGGTGATCCGGGTCGGGGATGTCGTGGAGGACTTCGAGCTGCCCGACCAGTCCGGCAAGCCCCGGCGGCTGACCGAGCTGGCCCAGCAGGGCCCGGTGGTCCTCTTCTTCTACCCGGCGGCCATGACCCCGGGGTGCACCAGGGAGAGCTGTCATTTCCGCGATCTGGCTGCCGAGTTCGGCGAGCTGGGCGCCTCCCGGGTCGGCATCAGCCGCGACCCGGTGGAGAAGCAGGCCCAGTTCTCGGAGAAGTACGGCTTCGACTACCCGCTGCTGTCGGACCCCGACCGTAAGGTGGCCAAGCGCTTCGGTGTCACCGAGGGCTTCAAGTTGGGCCCGGTCAAACGGACGACATTCGTGATCGACCGCGACCTGCGGGTCGTGGAGATCATCAAGTCCGAGCTCAACATGAACGCTCACGCCGATAAGGCCCTGAGCACCCTGCGACGCATCGGCGCCTGACCGGTCCCGCGGCTCGGAGGTCGACCGACCGCCGTCGTCGGGCCGGCCCGCCGGTCGGTCGAGTGAGATCCGAGGGGGCCGGGTATCGGCGGTCAGGACCAGGAGGAGAAGCATGGCTCTGGATCGTTGGCCGGTGCTGCGTCAGCTTCGAGGTGAGGACCGGCTGGGCCGGGGCGCCGCCGTCAAGTCCGAGCGCTCGGAGGGGCTGACCCCCCGAACGAGCTCGGCCGACGAAGTGGTCAAGTCAATCTGTCCCTACTGCGCCGTCGGCTGCGCCCAGAACGTGTACGTGAAAGATGGCCGGGTCGTGCACATCGAGGGCGACCCGGACTCGCCGGTCAGCCGGGGCCGGCTCTGCCCGAAGGGATCGGCCAGCCTGCAGCTGACGACGGGCGAGGCCCGGCTCCACAAGGTCCTGTACCGCCGGCCTCACGGGACCGACTGGGAGGAGCTCGAGCTCGACCGGGCCATGGACATGGTCGCCGACCGCGTCCTCAAGACCAGGAGCGAGACCTTCGAGTGGGAAGACGGCGAGGGAGCCCGGCTGCGCCGGACCCTGGGGATCGCCAGCCTGGGCGGCGCCACGCTGGACAACGAAGAGAACTACCTGATGAAGAAGCTGTACACGGCCCTCGGGGCCATACAGATCGAGAACCAGGCCCGCATCTGACACTCCTCCACCGTTCCCAGTTTGGGGACATCGTTCGGCCGGGGCGGAGCCACCACCTTCCAGCAGGACCTCCAGAACTCCGACTGCATCGTCATCGAAGGCTCCAATATGGCCGAGTGCCACCCGGTGGGGTTCCAGTGGGTCATGGAGGCCAAGGCCCGGGGGGCGACGGTCATCCACGTCGACCCTCGCTACACCCGAACCAGCGCCCTCGCTGACGTCCACGTTCCGTTGCGGGCCGGCACGGACATCGCCTTCCTCGGGGGCATCATCAACTACGTCTTCGAGCACGAGAAGTACTTCCGTGAGTATCTCGTCTCGTACACCAACGCCACCACCATCATCAACGATCGGTACCTCGACACCGAGGACCTCGACGGCGTCTTCTCGGGCCTCGACCGTGAGAACCGCACCTACGACTTCCACACCTGGCAGTACGAGGGCATGGAGGTGCAGGCCGCCTCCGGCCAGCGCGACGAGCAGTACCAGGACCGCGCCGGCGGGGGAGGAACGGTCCGCCACGCCGCCCGGGGCGAGTCGCACGGGTCCGGTGGCGCCGCCATCAGCGGAGACCCCGAGCACGACCCGGAGATGCTCCACACCAGGTGCGTGTTCCAGGTGGTGAAGCGCCACTTCGCCCGCTACACACCGGCGGTGGTGGAGGAGATCTGTGGCGTCCCCCAGGACCTGTTCCTGAAGGTCTGTGAGGCGGTCACCTCCAATTCGGGGCGAGACCGCACGACCGCTTTCGTCTACGCCGTCGGGTGGACCCAGCACACGGTGGGGGTGCAGTACATCCGGACCGCGGCCATCCTGCAGCTCCTGCTGGGCAACATCGGCCGGCCGGGTGGAGGGATCATGGCTCTCCGGGGCCACGCCAGCATCCAGGGGTCCACGGACATCCCCACCTTGTTCAACCTGCTGCCGGGCTACATCCCGATGCCTCACGCCCACGAGCACGAGTCGCTCGATGCCTTCATCGAGGCCGACGCGCCGGACAAGGGCTACTGGGGCAACATGAGGGCCTACACCGTCAGTCTGCTCAAGGCCTGGTGGGGAGCATCGGCCACCGACGAGAATGACTTCTGCTTCGACTACCTGCCCCGCCTGACGGGCAGTCACAGCACCTATGAGACGGTGCTGGCCCAGATGGACGGCTCCTGCAAGGGCTACTTCATCGTGGGCGAGAACCCGGCGGTGGGTTCGGCCAACGCCAGGATGCAGCGACTGGGTATGGCCAAGCTCGACTGGCTGGTCGTGCGCGACTTCTCCCTGATCGAGTCGGCCACGTGGTGGAAGGACGGGCCGGAGATCGAGAGCGGCGAGCTGCGCACCGAGGACATCCCCACCGAGGTCTTCTTCTTCCCGGCCGCGGCCCACACCGAGAAGAACGGCAGCTTCACCAACACCCAGCGGATGCTGCAGTGGCATTTCATGGCCCACGAGCCCGAGGGCGCCGCCCGCAGCGACCTGTGGTTCTACTACCACCTCGGTCGGATCATCCGGCAGAAGCTGGCCGGCTCCGCCGATCCCATGGATCGGCCGGTGCTCGATCTGACCTGGGACTACCCGACCGAGGGGTCGATCGAGGAGCCGAGCGCCGAGGCGGTGCTGGCCGAGATCAACGGTTGGGACCCCGAGGGGCGCCCCCTCGCGTCCTACCAGCAGCTGAAGGACGACGGGTCGACCTCCTGTGGGTGCTGGATCTACTGCGGCGTCTACGCCGACGGGGTCAACCAGGCCGCCCGGCGCAAGCCCTGGCATGAGCAGAACTGGGTGGCGAACGAGTGGGGCTGGGCCTGGCCCGCCAACCGGCGCATCCTCTACAACCGGGCCTCGGCCGACCCGGACGGCAAGCCGTGGAGCGAACGCAAGGCCCTGGTGTGGTGGGACGAGGAGAAGGCAGAGTGGGCGGGCCACGACATCGCCGACTTCTCTTCGACCAAGCCACCCGGGTACCGGCCCCCCGAGGGGGCGACCGCCGAGGACGCGATCTCCGGCACCGACCCGTTCGTGATGCAGCCCGACGGCAAGGGTTGGCTGTTCGTGCCTTCGGGCCTGACCGACGGGCCGTTGCCGACCCACTACGAGCCCCAGGACTCGCCGTTCCGCAACCCCCTGTACCGCCAGCAGCGCAACCCGGTCCGCCAGGTCTTCAAGCGCAAGGAGAATCGTTACCACCCCGACCCGGAGTCGCCGGGCTCGGACGTCTTCCCATACGTCGTGACCACCTACCGGCTGACCGAGCACCACACGGCCGGAGGCATGACCAGGTGGCTGCCCTACCTGTCCGAGCTCCAGCCGGAGTTCTTCTGCGAGGTCTCCCCGGAGCTGGCGGCCGAGCGAGGGCTGGAGCATATGGGTTGGGCCACGGTGGTCACCGCCCGCAACGTCATCGAGGCCCGGGTCATGGTGACCGAGAGGATGACCCCGTTGACGGTGCAGGGCCGCACCGTGCACCAGATC
Source organism: Actinomycetota bacterium (assembly GCA_021325435.1). GTDB lineage: Bacteria > Actinomycetota > Acidimicrobiia > Acidimicrobiales > JAJPHE01 > JAJPHE01. Next base: position 9,829 of record JAJPHE010000055.1, read on the forward strand.
GGTCTGCCGTACCACTGGGGCCCGAACGGGTACTCGACCGGAGACGCGGCCAACGAGCTGGTCGGCCTCAGCCTCGACCCCAACGTCCACATCCAGGAGGCGAAGGCCTTCACCGCCGACATCCGCCCCGGTCGCCGCCCCCGTGGGCCCGGCCGGGGCGCCCTGGTCGAGGAGTACCAGCGCCGGGCCGGTATCGGCGAGGAGACGGGGATGGCGATATGACCTTGACGGAGCTGCTGAGGACCGCCGGCGGCGACCCGGCGACGAATGCCGGCTACCGCGACCACCCACCCCGGATGGGCTTTTTCACCGACACGTCGGTTTGCATCGGCTGCAAGGCGTGCGAGGTGGCCTGCAAGGAGTGGAACCACGTGCCCGAGGACGGCCTGGAGCTCACCGGCATGTCCTACGACAACACCCAGGGGCTGGGGGCGGACACCTGGCGGCACGTGGCCTTCATCGAGCAGCGAAAGCAGCTCGGGAGCCAGGAGCCGGGCGTCTTCCACGACGGGCGGAACGGGAGCACGGCCGGCGGGTCGAGCCAGCTGCGCTGGCTGATGGCCTCGGACGTGTGCAAGCACTGCACCGAGGCCGCCTGTCTCGACGTGTGCCCCACCGGGTCTCTGTTCCGCACCGAGTTCGGGACGGTCGTGGTCCAGGAGGACATCTGCAACGGGTGCGGCTATTGCATCCCGGCCTGCCCCTACGGGGTGATCGACCAGCGCAAGGGCGACGGCCGGGCCTGGAAGTGCACCCTGTGCTACGACCGGCTGTCGGTGGGGATGGAGCCGGCCTGCGCCCAGGCGTGCCCGACGGACTCCATCCAGTTCGGCGTGCTCGACGAGCTGCGCCAGCGGGCGGCCGCCCGGGTGGGCCAGCTGCGCGATGCCGGGGTCGCCGACGCCCGCCTCTACGGCCACGACCCCGACGATGGAGTCGGCGGGGACGGGGCGTTCTTCCTACTGCTCGACGAGCCCGAGGTGTACGGCCTGCCGCCTGATCCCGTGGTGACCACCCGTGACCTTCCGGCCATGTGGCGCCACGCCGCCATCGCCGCCGCCAGCCTGGCCGCTGGTGTGGCCGCCACGTTCCTGGGCCGGCGTCCATGACCCCGCCCGAGGTGACCCGCCAAGGCGTGGCCAACCCGAGGCCCGGGCGTCAGGCGCCGACGGGCGGGCGCCGGGGCGGAGCCGAGGCCGCCATGGTCCCCGAGGCGACCTTCGACTCCTATTACGGCAAGCCGGTGATCAACCAGCCGGTGTGGGAGAGCCCGGACATCCCCGGCTACTTCTACTTCGGCGGGCTGGCCGGGGCGTCGTCGGTGATGGCGGCGGCGGCCGAGGCCAGCCGCCGGCCCCGGCTGGCCCGAGCGTCCAAGCTGGCCGCCGCCGGCGGGCTGGGGTTGTCTCTGCTGGGGTTGATCCACGACCTCGGGCGTCCGGAGCGGTTCCTCAACATGCTCAGGGTCTTCAAGCCGACGTCGCCCATGAGCGTCGGCTCGTGGCTGCTCAGCATCTACGGCCCCCTGGCCGTGGCGGCGGCCGGCAGCGAGGTCACCGGCTGGTTCCCCCGGGCCGGCACGGCCGCGGCGTTCGGTGCCGCTCTTGTCGGGCCGGCGGTGGCGTCCTACACCGGCGTCCTGGTGGCCGACACGGCCGTCCCCGCCTGGCACGAGGGCCACCGCGAGATGCCCTACGTGTTCGTCAGCTCGGCGGCGGTGGCCGCCGCCGGCGCCGGGCTCCTCTCCGCTCCTGTGGCGGAGAACGCTCCGGCCCGCCGCATGGCGGCCATCGGGGTGGCCGGCGAGCTGGCCGGCTCCGCCCTGATGGAGAGGAGGATGGGCCTGGTCGCCGAGCCCTACCGGCGAGGCAAGGCCGGGGCCCTGGTGCGGGCCGGGCAGGGCCTCGCGGTGGTCGGGGCGGCCGGCGCCGCCCTCGCCGGCCGACGAAGCCGGCTGGCGGCGGCGCTGTCGGGGCTCGCCCTCATGGTCGGATCGGCCTGCACCAAGTGGGGGATCTTCGAAGCGGGGCTGGCCTCGGCCCGAGACCCCCGCTACACGGTGGTGCCCCAACGCCAGCGAGCGGGGACGGTGGGCGAGCACAGGACAGGCCAGCCACCGCCCGGTTGACGCCGTCGTTTGTCGCCCAGCCCAGCGGGTAAGCGTCGGGCATGGAGGCCTCACGCAAGGTAGCGGTTGTCACCGGCGCGTCGGCGGGGGTCGGCCGGGCCTGCGCCATCCGCTTCGCCGAGGAAGGCTTCGACGTCGGGTTGGTCGCCCGGGGAGAGGCGGGTTTGGAAGGGGCGGCCAAGGAGGTGGAGGCCGCCGGCGGCCGAGCGCTGTGCCTGCCCACCGACGTCAGCCGGTTCGACGAGGTGGACCGGGCCGGGTCTCGGGTGGAGGAGGAGCTCGGGCCCATCGACGTCTGGGTGAACAACGCCATGACCACCGCCTTCGCCCCCTTCTGGGAGATGGAGCCCGACGAGTTCCGCCGGGCGGTGGAGGTGACCTTCCTGGGTCAGGTGTGGGGTACCCGGGCGGCCCTCGACCGGATGCGCCCCCGCGACCGGGGGACGATCGTCAACGTGGGATCGGCCCTGGCCTTTCTCGGCATCCCGCTGCAGTCGGCGTACTGCTCGTCGAAGTTCGCCGCCCGCGGCTTCTTCGAGTCGGTGCGGGCCGAGCTGATCCACGAGGGCAGCCACATCCGCATGTCCATGGTCCACCTGCCGGCGGTCAACACCACCCAGTTCGACTGGTGCAAGAGCGTGTTCGACAAGCATCCTCAGCCGGTCCCCCCGATCTACCAGCCCGAGGTTCCCGCCAAGTTCATCGTCGAGGCGGCCCTCGACGGCAGGAGGGCGAAGGTGGTGGGCTCCTGGAACAAGCTGCTGGTGGCGGCGTCCAAGGTCATGCCCGCCGTCGGCAACCAGTACGCGGCGATCGGGGCGTGGGAGACCCAGCTGTCCGACCGACCCGCCGGCCCCGACCGCCCGGTCAACCTCTGGGAGCCGGTCGACTCCTCCTCGGACCACGGCTACCACGGCATCTTCGACGACAAGGCGGGGGGCTTCCTCGACCCTCAGTTCCTCCGCAGCCTGCCCCAGACGGCCCAGAAGTTCGTGCGGGCGTTGGGGATGACCGCACGCGAGAAGGCCAACCGCATCTCTGGCCGCTCAGCGTCGGGTCAGGAGCACAACCTCTCGAACAGCCGCTCGTAGCGGTCGACCATGGTCTCGGCCGAGTAGTGCTCGGCCACGTGGTCGCGACAGCGCTGCGGCGAGAGCCGGTCGAGGTGGGCGAGGGCCTCGGCCATCTCCTCCACGGTGTCGCGTAGATATCCGGTCTCGCCGTCAATCACCAGCTCGCGGGCTGCTCCCAGCGGTCGGGTGACAACGGGGGTGCCACAGGCCATGGCCTCGGTCATCACCAGACCGAACGGTTCCTCCCACTGGATCGGGAAGACCATGGCCCGGGCCCGCGAGACGATGTCGGCCACCTGTTCGTGGGGCAGCTCCTCCAGCACCTCTTCCTCGCCAGTGAGGAAGGGGGCCACCCGTTCGTCCCAGTAGGCGCGCTCGGTCGACTCGGCCCGCTTGACCACCATGACGAGACGCATGCCGGCTCGTCGGGCGACCTCCACCGCCTGCTCCGGTCCCTTCTCCGGGTTCGACCGGCCGACGAAGACGACGAAGTCCTCCTTGTCGGAGCGGAACGGGTGGGTGTCGAGCGCCGTCCCGTTGGGGATCACCGCCTCGTAGTCGACGGCCGGATTGAGCGACTTCTGGGTCTCGCTGATCGCCACCAGGTGCACCCGCCGATGAACGCGGCTGTAGTAGCGGCGGGACGGCTCGGTCCACGGGCCGTGGAGGGTGTGCACCACCCGGTGTCGATCCAAGGCGACCGCCAGCGCCGTCCCCTGCAGGGTGTGGTCGTGGACGATGTCGAACTCGCGCTCGCCGAGATAGACGTCGAGGACGTGGCTCAGTGCCAGGAACTCGTCGCCGATGTGCTCCGGCCCCGGGGCGGCGGCCAGGGGCGAGCGCAGCTCGCCGCCGGTCTCCGAGTCGCTGCTGGCGAAGAGGATGACTTCGTGGCCCCGTTGGCCCAGCCCCTCGGCGAGGGCAGCAATGACCTGTTCGATGCCCCCGTATCCCTTCGGCGGAACCGCCAGGAAGGGGGGTGCAACCAGGGCGATCCGCATTGGTTCTTCCTGCCCTCCCGGGTCCCGGGCCGAACCACGCCCCCCCTCAGGGGTCGTGGCCGGGCTCCAGGTCCTTGACGGCTTGGTAGCCGAGCTGCCCCGGCCAGCGGTCGGCGGCGTGGTCCTCCACCGGTTCTAGCAGGAATCCGGTGTGGTCGCCGTCGAACCGCTTCTCCAGCACCCGCCCGACGAACCAGCGACCGCAATCCTCGAGCACCGGCACGCCCCCGGCTGCGGGCCGCCACCGGCACCGGTGGAACTTGTCCGCGTCGTCGCCCGTAACCGCCCCGAACAGCTCGGCCAGCGGACGGTCCGCGGCTGAGAGCCAGTGGACGCCGAGGTGGGAGCACCGCAGGGCGATGTCGTGGGTGTGGTTGGCCTGCGAGATCCACACCGACACCCGCGGGGGGTGAATGCTGCACTGGGAGGCGAAGCCGACCAGGCACCCGCTGGGCTGACCCTCGAGACAGCAGGTGACCACGGTCATCGGGTAGTCGAGGTCGGCGACCACCGCGCCAAATTCACTGGTCACCACTTGGTATTGCCCGACCCGGCGGCGGATCAAGCGTCCGGTGACGATCAGGCCCGCAGCGCTGCCACCAAGCCCAACCCCCCGGCGGCCAGGCTCGCGGCCAGATTGGCGAAAGTGAAGGAGGCGGACACGGCGGGCGACCCTTCCTCGGCCAGCCGCACCGTCTCCCACGCCGCCGTGCTCCACGTGGTCATGCCGCCGCAGAACCCGGTGCCGATGACGGCCTGGGCCCCGCTCGACCCGGCATGACGCAGGACCACGCCGGCCACCACGCCGAGGATGAACGAGCCGATGACGTTCACCGTCAGGGTGCCGAACGGGAACAACCCCGATGCCCGGTCCTGGACCCAGCCGTCCAGGAGGTAGCGCGACACCGCCCCGGCCGCCCCGGCCAGCCCGACCGCTAGCGCCAGAGCCAACCGGCCCTCCGCCGGTCGAAGGCCCGGGCGGTGAGGATCCCGGTCCAGGCCACGGCCACCCCGGCGAAGACCGTCATGCCGACATAGGCCGCCGCCGTCGCCCCGTGCCCTCCACGAACGAGCAGGTCCGACTCGACGGCCAGGCTGGACATCGTCGTCCAGGCGCCCAGCACGCCGACACAGAGGAAGGGCCGGAGGTAGCGGGCCGGGCGCACCCGCTCGAGCAGGACGGTGAGGATGAAGCCGAGCAGGAAGGCGCCCGAGGTGTTGATGGCGAAGGTCGCCCACGGGAGATGGCCCGGGGCCGGCTTCCAGGCCAGCTCGAGGCCGTAGCGCCCGAGGGTGCCGAGGAACCCGCCGACGGCGATGGCGCCCAGGACGTCGTGCTGGCGGGCCCGGCGGACATGGGCGACGGGCCGGTGGGTGAGCGCCGGCTCGGCCGGATCGTCGGGGGCGAGGTCAGGGTCGACGGGCAGGCGCTCGTCGTGGTGCTCCCAACGGTGTCGGCGTGGCTCCATATCTGCTCCTGAACGGTCTCCAGTGGCAGACGCCATCAGCCGACACGGCGGTTCCGGGGGGCGTCATCCCCTCGGGGGCCCAGGATAGGCCAGCAACTGGATCGTCCCGCCCCCGGAGTTCGGCTGGAATGGATGGCCGTGGTGCGCCTCGTGTACCCCCCGGACCTTCCGGTCAGCGAGCACAAGGACGAGATCTTGGCCGCCGTGCGCGACCACCAGGTCGTGGTCCTGGCCGGGGAGACGGGATCGGGCAAGACGACCCAGCTGCCGAAGATCTGCCTGGAGCTGGGGCGCGGGGTGAACGCCGTCATCGGGCACACCCAACCCCGCCGCTTGGCGGCCCGGACGGTCGCCGAACGTCTGGCCGAGGAGCTGGACGAGCCCCTCGGAGGTCTCGTCGGATACCGGGTGCGGTTCACGGACGTGGTGGGGGAGGCCACGAGGGTCCAGGTGATGACCGACGGGATCCTCCTGGCCGAGATCCAACGCGACCGACTCCTGCGTCGTTACGACACCCTGATCATCGACGAGGCCCACGAGCGCAGCCTCAACATCGACTTCCTCCTCGGGTACGTGAAGACCCTGCTCGGCCGCCGCCCGGATCTCAAGGTGATCATCACCTCGGCGACCATCGACACCGAACGCTTCTCTCGCCATTTCGACGCGCCGGTAGTGGAGGTCTCCGGGCGCAGCTACCCGGTTGAGGTCCGCTACCGCCCCTTCGGCGACGACCCGGAGCGGGCCGTCGATCAGGTGCAGGCGATCGGCGACGCCGTCGTCGAGGCGGCCGGTGAAGGTCCGGGCGACGTGCTCGTCTTCCTCAGCGGCGAGCGCGAGATCCGCGACACCGCCGAGGCCTTGCGTGACCTCGCCCTGCCCGACACCGAGATCCTGCCTCTCTATGCACGGCTTTCAGCGGCCGAGCAGCACCGGGTCTTCCGTCCTCACTCCGGCCGGCGGGTGGTGCTGGCCACCAACGTGGCCGAGACGTCTCTCACCGTGCCCGGGGTCCGTTACGTGATCGACGCCGGCACGGCCCGGATCTCGCGCTACAGCCGGCGCACCAAGGTTCAGCGGCTACCCATCGAGCCGGTTTCGCGGGCGTCGGCCGATCAGCGGGCCGGCCGGTGCGGACGGATCGGCCCCGGTGTGTGCATCCGCCTGTACTCCGAGGAGGACTACCTCGGGCGACCGGAGTTCACCGAGCCGGAGATCCTGCGGACCAACCTGGCGTCGGTCATCCTGCAGATGGCGGCCGTCGGCCTGGGCGACATGAGTGGCTTCCCGTTCGTCGACCCCCCCGACGCCCGGGCGGTGAAGGACGGCATCGCCCTGCTGGAGGAGTTGGGCGCCTTCGAGCGGAGCGGGCACCACCGACGCCTGAGCCCGCGGGGCCGCCGCCTGGCCCAGCTCCCCCTCGACCCGAGGTTGGCCCGCATGGTGCTCGAAGCGGAGGCCAACGGCTGTCTGAGAGAGGTCACCGTCATCGCCGCCGCCCTGTCCATCCTCGACCCCAGGGAGCGCCCGGCCGGCCAGGAGCAGGCCGCCGACGCCGCTCACGCCCGCTTCGCCACCGGCGACTCGGACCTTCTCAGCTATCTGCGCCTGTGGGAGTACCTGCAGGAACGCCAGGCGGAGATGACCTCCAGCCAGTTCCGCAAGCTGTGCCGCTCCGAGTATCTCAACTACCTGCGGGTGCGCGAGTGGCAGGACGTGTGCGGCCAGCTTCGCTTCGCCACCCGGGGCCTCGGACTGCGTCCCAACCGCCAGGCGGGAGCGCCGTACCGGATCCACCTGTCGCTTCTTGCCGGCCTCCTCTCCCACGTAGGCATGTGGGACCCGGCTCGCCGCGAGTACCGCGGCGCCCGCAACGCCCGGTTCGCCATCGCCCGCAGCTCGGTCCTGCACCAGCGCTCGGCCCGCTGGGTGATGGCCGCCGAGCTGGTCGAGACCAACCGGATGTGGGCCCGCAACGCCGCCCGCATCCGACCGGAGTGGGCCGAGAAGGCCGGCGACCACCTGGTGAAGCGGACCCACAGCCAGCCGTTCTGGGACTCGGCCCGGGGGGCGGCCATGGTGGACGAGCGCGTGACCCTGTACGGCCTTCCGCTGGTGGCGGGTCGGCCCGTCGCCCTGTCTCGGACCGACCCGGATACGGCCAGGCAGATGTTCGTTCAGCACGCCCTGGTCGAGGGGGAGTGGGCGGGTGACCACGAGTTCCAGCGGCACAACGACAAGCTCCTCGAGGAGCTGCGCCAGCTGGAGGACCGGGCCCGCCGGCGCGACCTGGTCGTGGGCGACGACGTCATCTTCGCCCTGTACGACGAGCGCGTCCCCTCTGAGGTGGTGTCGGCGAGGACATTCGAGCGCTGGTGGGCCCGGGCCCGCCGCGACCGGCCCGACCTGTTGACGTTTCCTGCCGAGGCGCTGATCTCGCCCGGTGCCGCGGGCGTGGACCTGGGCGCCTTCCCCGATTCCTGGCGTCAGGGCGATCTGGTGCTGCCCCTCGTCTACGAGTTCGACCCCGGCTCGGACCACGACGGGGTGACGGTCGAGGTGCCGGTGGCCCAGCTCAACCAGGTGCAGCCGAGCGGGTTCGACTGGCAGGTCCCCGGTTTCCGCGAGGAGCTGGTGACGGCCCTGATCCGGCTGTTGCCCAAGCCGGTCCGACGTCACCTCGTGCCTGCCGCTGACCACGCCCGGGCCTTCCTGGAGCGGACGGGGCCGCCCGACGGCCCCCTCGAGGAGGCCCTTCGTGGCGAGCTCGGGAGGATGGCAGGCGTGGAGGTCCCCGCCGCCGGCTGGGGGCGAGACCGCCTGCCCCCCCACCTGGTCGTGCACTTCCGGGTGACCGACGAGGGCGGGCGGGTGCTGTCCGAGGGCGACGATCTCGAGGAGCTGAAGTGCCGGCTGCAGGGGAGGATGAGCGACGCCCTCGCCGGTGCCACCTCCATCCCCCGGCTGTCCGGCCGGACCGAGTGGGAGTTCGGCACCATCCCGCCGGTGGTCGAGACCGCCGTGTCCGGACTACCGGTGCGGGCCTACCCGGCGCTGGTCGACGAGGGCGCCACCGTCGGGCTCGAGCTCCTGCCCAGCCCCGAGGAGCAGTCTGGGTCGATGTGGGTGGCGACCCGCCGGCTGCTGCTGCTGGCCGTCCCCGCCGCCCCGGCCCAGGTCGAGCGAGGCCTGGCCAACCGGGCCCGCCTGGCCCTGGCGCGGGCGCCGGGCGGAAGCACGCAGGCCCTCGCCGACTGCCTCGAGTGTGCCGCCGACCGGATCCTCTCGGAGCACGGCGGGCCGGCATGGGAGGAGGCGGGCTTCGACGCCTTGCGGGCGGCGGCCCGGCGTCATCTCGGGTCGTACGGCCTGGCCGTGGCCCAGCTGGTGGCCGACGCCCTGGAGACGGCCGCCGCCATCCGTGAACGGGCCGACTCCCTGCGGGCCGCCGTCCTGCGCCCGGCGGCCCAGGACATCCACCGGCAGCTCGATTCCCTGCTGGCGCCGGGGTTCGCCACCCGCCTGGGCTGGGAGCGCCTCGGCCATCTGCGCCGGTATCTCGCCGCCGTCGAGCGCCGGCTGGACAAGCTCCCCGAGAGCCCCCAGCGCGACCGTCAGCGGATGGAGACTGTCGGGCGACTGGAGACCGCACTTGCCGGGGTTGCCGGGGACTCGCGGGCGACGGAGATTCGCTGGTTGATCGAGGAGCTGCGCGTGAGCCTGTGGGCCCAGACCCTGGGTACGCCGGAGCCGGTGAGCGAGTCGCGCATCCGCCGGGCCATCGCAGGACTGCGCCGCTGACCGGGTCCGGCCGCCAGAATGGCGCCATGGGTGGCGAAGTCGAGGAGCTGGCCCGCCGCTGGTCCGATCAGCTGGCCGAGTGGGCGATCCCCGCTGACATCCTCGAGCGGGCGCCGGAGTCGCCGTGGGGCTTCCCCACCGCCGTGTTCGCCCAGGCGGCCCGGGACGCCATGGAGGAGGAGACGCCTAGCCCGTCGCGGCGACGGGCGCTTGAGGCGCTGGGCGGGGGCGGCACCGTGGTCGACGTGGGAGTGGGCGCCGGGGCGGCCAGCCTGCCCCTGTGCCCCCCGGCGACCCACGTCGTCGGCGTGGACGACAGCGAGGCCATGCTCGGAGCCTTCGCCGACGGCGCCGCCCAGCGCGGCGTCGCCCACGACGAGGTGCGGGGCCGCTGGCCTGACGTCGGCCCCGCGGTGGCCTCCGGTGACGTGGTCGTGTGCCACCACGTGGTCTACAACGTCGCCGACCTCGTCCCGTTCGTGGACGCTCTTCACTCGCACGCCCGGCGGCGGGTGGTGCTGGAGCTGACGGCCGAGCATCCGCAGGCCGAGCTCAACCCGCTGTGGCTGGCCATCCACGGCGTCGAGCGACCCACAGGGCCGACCGCCGCCGACGCCGAGGCGCTGCTGCGGGCCATGGGGCTGCCGGTGGTCGTCGAGCGGTTCCGGCGGCCCACCCTCTGGAACCACCAGCACCGGGCCCACCGGGTGGAATTCGCCCGGCGCCGCCTGTGCGTGGGGCCCGAGCATGACGCCGCCATCGAGCAGATGCTGCCGGAGGGGGACCGACAGCTGGTCGCACTGTGGTGGGACCGCTGAGCGCTACGTTGGCGCCAATGATGGCAAGACCCAGGCCGGAGGGTGTCCTGCGGGCGGTGGGGCGCTTCCTCACCGACCCCCGCACCGTTGGCGTCGCCCAGGCCGCTCCCCGCACCGTCGCTTTCATGGCCCGCAACTGGTCCGCCGGTCGGGCCGAGCCCGCTGACTCCGAGGAGGAAGGGGCGCGCTTCGGATCGTCGGTCGGCCTGGCCGCCCAGGTGCTGCTGGACGAGGTGCTGATCTCCGCCATGCGCAACCCGCGGCTCTTCCCGCACGGGGACGACTACCGGCGGGCCGGCGACGACGTGCGGGCCGCTCTCGCCATCTGGAGGCGCGAGGGCTGGCTGGACGACCCCGAATCGTTCCACGCCGAGCCGACGGCCCCGGCGGACTGGGCGGTCACCCACCACCGGTCGTTCGACCAGTTCTACGAGCACCTCACGTTCCCCAGCGCCTATCGGCCCCGCCCCGGAGAGCCGGGCGGTACCCGGTGGACGTCGCACGAGCCGAACCGGACCGCCCACGCCTACGTGGTCCGTCACCGCCGCCCGGGGCGGCCGTGGCTGGTGTGCATCCACGGGTTCGGAATGGGGCGGGCGGCCATGGACCTGCGGGCGTTCCGGGCTTCCGCCCTGCACCGGATGGGGATCAACCTGCTCCTTCCCGTGCTGCCGATGCACGGCCCCCGCCAGGACCCCGGCGCCCAGGTCGGTGAGGGCTTCATGTCCATCGACCTCATCGACGCCGTGCACGGCATGGCCCAGGCCGCTCTCGACATCCGCACCGCCGTCCAGTGGATCCGGGCCACAGAGGGTGACGTCCCCGTCGGCGTCTACGGGATCTCCCTCGGCGGGTGCGTCACCGCCCTGGTCGCGTCGCTCGAGAGGGAGCTGGCCTGCGCCATCGCCGGCATCCCCGCCACCGACCTGCCCGGCCTCTACCGCCGCCACGCCCCCCCGGGCGTCCGACGCCGGGCCCTGCAGGCCGGGGCCCTCGGGCCAGAGGCGGACGCCGTCTACTCGGTCGTGTCCCCGCTGGCCCTGACACCCAAGCCTCCGCGGGACCGGCGCTACGTGTTCGCCGGGGTCGGCGACCGCATGTCCACCTCCGGTCAGGCCCGCCGGCTCTGGGAGCACTGGGAACGCCCGAAGATGGCCTGGTACCCCGGCGGGCACCTCGGCTTCTTCTGGCAGGGAGCGGTCACGTCCTTCGTCACCGACGCCCTCGTCGAGTCGGGGCTGGCTACCGGGTCGCTTTCGCCCGCTCAGTGAGCTCGTCGAGGGCTCCGGCGGTGCAGTCGGCGAGCTCCCAAAGGTCGGGCACCAGCTCGCGGCAGGCGACGAAGCCGAACCCCACCGAGTCCTGGTAGCTCAGCACTGTCACGTTGAGGCCCATCCCGTCGAAGATGGGGCCGAGCGGGTAGAGGGCGACCAGCTTTCCTCCGGCGAAGTAGAGGGGGATCGGCGGCCCCGGCACGTTCGACACGAGGAAGTTCATGGCCGGCGGATGACGGTCGGCCAGTTCCATGCTCGAGTACAGGCGGATGGCCAGGCCGAGCAGCCGGGGGCTGGTGAACTCGGTCCAGTTGGTGAGCACGTCGGCCCCGAGGGCGCGGAACTCCTCCTTGGCCCCCTTGGTCCGGTCGTGGATGCGGCGCAGCCGCTCGACGGGGTCGTCCACGTCCGTCGCCAGCGACACGAACATGGCCGAGATGAAGTTGGCGCCGAAGCCGCCGGCGGCGTCGTCGTCGCCGCGGGTCGACACCGGCACCCCCGCGATCAGGGGGCGGTCGGGCAGGGCGTCACGATCCTCCAGCCAGCGACGGACGGCGCCGGCGCACAGGGCCAGGATCACGTCGTTGACCGTGGTGCCGAAGGCGTCCTTGACGGCCCGCACGTCCGCCAGCGGCACCGAAGAGAAGGCGATGCGGCGGTGCGGGGTGATCGGGGCGTTGAACGGCGTTGCCGGGGCGGTGAACGGTGTCGCCATCCGGGCCGAGTCGGAGCGCAACCGGCGTCGGACCAGTTCGAAACCGGCCCTGGCCGTGTCGGCCACCGCCCGGGGCAGGATCAGCGGCTGGCGGGCCCGTGACGCCAGGCCGTGGGCCAGCAGCTCCAGGTCCGAAGGGATGCGCTCCGGGGTCGGCAGCTCGCCCGCCGGCTCGGGCAGGCGAGGCTCGAGGTCGAACAGGTGCATCATCAGGTTGGCGCCCGACACCCCGTCGATCGTCGAGTGGTGCATCTTGGCCACCAGCCCCACGTGGCCGTGCTCGAGTCCCTCGACGAACCACATCTCCCACAGCGGGCGGCCGCGGTCCAGGGGGATGCCGGCGATCTGCTCGGTCAGCTCGGCCAGCTGGCGGGGGCCGCCCGGTGACGGCAGGGCGACCCGGTGGAGGTGGGCCTCGAGGTCGAAGTCGGGGTCCTCGACCCACACCGGGTGGGCCAGGTCGAAAGGGACTCGGACCAGCTTGCGGGTGAAGGCGGGTGAGAGCCCCAGCCGGCTCCGCATGAACTCGCGCATGCCCTCGTAGGAGTAGCCGCCCGGCATGGTGGACGGGTCGAAGACGAGCACGCCGGTCATGTGCAGCTGGTTGCTCGGCGTCTCGGCGTAGAGAAAGGTGGCGTCCAGACCGTTCAGGCGTTCCATCGGCCCATTCTCGCCCATCCTCCCGGCGTCAGGAGGCGGGACCGAGGTCGGCCAGGACCCGCATGGCGGCGTTGCGGCCGTTCAGGCCGATGACGCTCCCGCCGGGGTGGGTGGCGGCGCCACACAGGTAGAGCCCCGCCACGGGGGTGCCAGGCGAGAAGCGACGGTCCCACATCTGGTCGGGCAGGCACTCGCCCTGAAAGATGTGCCCGCCCGTCAGCCCGATCCGTTCCTCGACGTCGGCCGGCCCCAGCACCTGACGGTGGACGATGACGTCGGACACGTCGGGGCAGAACCGGGCGATCTCGGCGATGGCCCCGTCGGCTGCCTCCTCGCGCCGCGCCGCCCACTCGTCCCCGGCGAGGGCCGGAACGTACTGGGCGAACACGCTCATGGTGTGGCCGCCCGGAGGCGCCACCGTGGGGTCATAGGCAGTCTGGAAGTACAGCTCGCACCAACGGGGGGTGGGCACGCCCGCCCGAGCCTGCTCGTAGGCCTCCTGGGTGGCGTCGATGCCCCGGCTGATGGTGACCATCGCCCGGTGCGGCCGCACCCCGGCGCCGGCGGGGAAGGCCGGAAGGCGCGAGAGGGCGCAGTTGATCTTCAGCACCGGGCTGTCCGACCTCCAGTCGGAGACCCGCTGGGCGAAGGCGTCGGGCACCCCGTACTGGCAGAGTCGGATGGTCCGCTTGGGGTCGGCGTTGGACACCACCGCTCGGCAGCGCACCCGCTCACCGCCCTCCAGCTGCACCCCTTCGCCGGGAAGCACGGCGGCCACCTCGACGCCGCTGGCGACCACGGCGCCGGCCTCCAGGGCCGCGTCGGCCAGGGCGAAGGACACCCGTCCCACCCCGCCCTCGACGAAGCCCCAGGCGCCGGCCTGGCCGTCGATCGATCCCGAGGCGTGCATCAGGTGGACGGCGGCGGTGCCTGGGTCCCGCGGTCCGGCGAAGGTGCCGATGATGCCCTGCCCGTGCAGGGCGGTGCGCAGCCGCTCGTCGCTGACATGTCGTTCGACGACCTCGGCGATGGAGGCATGGAAGAGGACCTCGAGCGCCTCGGCGTCGCCAGCGACGAGCTCCTCGAGCTCGGCCCGGTCGGGCGCCTCGCCCAGCCAGGCGTCGCGCCGGCCCCGGCGGAGCTGGTGGGCGACCCGGCGAAACAACGCGCCGTAGGCGAGGTAGCCGTCCACGTCGGCGGGGGCCAGCTCGGCCACCGCCGCCGCGCTCTTGGCCTCGTCGTCCCACAGGGCGATGGAGGTGCCGTCGTCGAACGGGCACCAGAGGTGGGGGTCGACGAGGTGGACGCGATAACCGCGCCGGCGCAAGCCGAGCTCCTCCACCACCCGGGGGTCGAGCAACCCCACCAGATAGGCGCAGGGGCTGATCAACCAGGCCGGATCGGAGAAGGGCTGCTCCAGGGTGCAGGCTCCGCCCAGCTGCGGGCGGCGCTCGAGGACCAGCACGCTCAGGCCCCCGCCGGCCAGGTAGGCGGCCGCGGTCAGCCCGTTGTGGCCTCCGCCGACCACGACGACGTCCCATTGCCGGGCGGCCAGCTCGGACATCGGGGCGGGCAGTCCGACCCGGCCGAGGGCGTCGGCGACGCTCGTCACCCCGGGCGGGGCAGCAGGCGGTCGGAGATGATGCGCAGCTGGATCTCGGACGTGCCTTCGAAGATCTTGGTCAGGCGGGCGTCGCGCCAGTGTCGCTCGACGGCGAAGTCCGTGGTGTAGCCGGCACCCCCGTGGATCTGGAGGGCCTCGCTCGTCACCCGCTCGGACATCTCGCTGGCCAGGTACTTCACCATCGACGCCTGGGCGTCCACGGCCACGCCGGCGTCGGCGTCCGCCGCCACCTGGTACATGAGGGCCCGACACGCCTCGATCTCCGCCGCCATGGAGGCGATCTTGAACCGGATGGCCTGGAAGTCGGAGATGGGCCGGTCGAACTGGCGGCGCTGCTGGGCGTAGGCGACGGCGTCTTCGAGCCCGGCCCGGGCCAGGCCGATGCTGCGGGCCGCGGTGTGGACCCGGGCCACGGACAGGCCCCGGGTCACGTTGCGGAAGCCGGCCCGGTCGTCACCCTCCGCCTGGCGTCCCAGCAGGTTCTCCGCCGGCAGGCGGAAGTCGTCGAAGGACAGCTCCCAGGTCTTCCAGCCGTGGTAGCCGATCTTGCGGACCGGGTTGCCGGAGATCCCTGCGGGGAAGCTGCCCGGCTCTTTCGGGATGAAGAAGTTGCGGATGCCCGAGTAGCGGTTGGCCGGGTCGTAGGGGGTGGTGCGCGCCACCAGCACGATGAAGTTCGCCTGGTCGGCGAAGGTGCACCACATCTTCTGGCCGTTGATGACGTACTCGTCGCCCTGGAGCTCGGCCCGGCACCGGATCGATGCCACGTCGGAGCCGGCGTCCGGCTCCGACAGGGCGAAGGCTCCGAGCAGCTCCCCTTTGGCCATCAGGGGCAGCAGGCGCCGGCGTTGGTCCTGGCTGAAGCCGCCCCCGAGCCCGTTGCCCCGGGCGATGATGCTGGCGCAGCTCATCCAGGCCCGGGCCAGCTCCTCGGTCACCAGGCAGTACTCGAACAGGCCGAGCCCGAGACCCCCGTACTCCTCGGGGATCAGGATGCCGAAGAAGCCCATCTCGCCCATGGCCCGCCGCAGCTCGAGCGGTATCTCGCCCTGGACGGGGTCGAGCTCGTTGGCCACGGGGAGGACCTCGCGCATGGCGAAGTCCCGCGCCAGGTCCCGTATCGCCGTGCGATCCTCGGTGCGGTAGGGGGTGGGGATAGAAGCCGGCGGCACCGGCAGGAGGTCCATCGGCGGGCCACTATAGGTAGGTGCCCCCGCCGACCGGCCCGCCGTTACCATCCGGCGGGGGAAGGGGGAGCGGTGGAAGCTGAGGCCAGCGGGGAGCCCGTCGCCCCGCCGCCCACCGAGATGCGGCGGTCCTCGCGTGACGCCGCCGCCCTGGCCGGGCGGCTGGAGCGCTGGCTGGCCGGGCGGCTGCCCTCCGGCGCCGATCCGTCGGTCCCCGAGGTCGAGTCCACCTCGGCCAACGGGATGTCGAGCGACACGGTGCTGTTCCGGGCCGCCTGGACGGAGGGCGGCGGTCGCCGCCAGGCCGATCTGGTGGCCCGGCTGGCCCCCGACCCGGGCGACGTTCCCGTCTTCCCGTCCTATGACATGGGTCGCCAGTTCGACACGATCCGGCTGGTGTCGGAGCTCACCAGCGTGCCGGTGCCCACTCCCCGCTGGTGTGAGGCGGATCCGTCCTACCTCGGAGCTGCCTTCTTCGTCATGGACCGCGTCGAAGGTGACGTGCCCCCCGACGTCATGCCCTACAACTTCGGCGACAGCTGGCTCTACCACGCCTCACCGGACGAGCAACGGCGTCTGCAGGACTCCACCGTGGGGGTTCTCGCCCAGCTCCACTCGATCGACGGTGCCGAGCGGCGGTTCCCGTTCTTGGACTTCGGCGGGAACGGCTCGTACCTGCGCCGTCACGTCGACCACACCCACGCCTGGTACCGGTTCGCGGCCGACGACGGAGTCCGCTCCCCACTGGTGGAGCGGGGCTTCGCCTGGCTGGAGGAGCACTGGCCGTCGGACGAGGGCGCCCCCGTCCTCAGCTGGGGTGACGCCCGCATCGGCAACGTCATGTACCGCGACTTCGAGCCGGCCGCCGTGCTCGACTGGGAGATGGCCGGGCTCGGCCCCCGCGAGCTCGACCTGGCTTGGATGGTCTACGCCCACCACGTTTTCGAGGACATGGCCCAGCGGTTCGGGCTGGGGGGCATGCCCGACTTTCTCCGCCTCGAGGACGCGGCCGGCACCTACGAGTCGCTCACCGGCTCCACCCCCCGCCATCTCGACTTCTATCAGGCTTACGCCTCGGTGCAGTGGGGCATCGTCTTCCTTCGCACCGGGTGCCGGCAGGTTCGCTTCGGCGAGCGGGAGATGCCCGACGACGTCGACGACCTCCTCCATCACCGGCCGGCGCTGGAGCGGATCCTGTCCTGAGCGAGTGGCGGGGATACGGTGCCGGCTGATGCCCGTGCCCCTCGATGAGTTCCCCGTCCACCAGGTGCCGTTGTCGATGGGCCAGGTGGGCAGCAGCGATCGCAACTTCTACGACCGCTGCTACTTCAACGCCCACGATCGCGGTCAGGGGACGTTCCTCGTCACCGGGCTCGGCGTCTATCCCAACCTGGGGGTGATCGACGCCTACGCCGTGGTGCGCCGCCAGGACCGCCAGCACGTGGTGCGCTGCTCCGGCTCGCTGGGCGACGACCGAATGCGCCAGGAGGTCGGGCCCTACCGCATCGAGGTGGTGGAGCCGCTCCGGCGGATCCGGCTGGTGTGCGACGCCGCCGCTCACGGCATCGCCTTCGACCTGGTGTGGGAGGGCTCGTTTCCTCCACTCGATGAGCCTCGCCACATCATGAGGGTGGGGCCCCGGACCATCCTCGACGGCTGCCGCTTCGCCCAGGTGGGCACCTGGACGGGAACGCTGCAGGTCGATGGAGAAGAGGCGGCGGTGGCCGACTGGGTGGGCACCCGCGACCGGTCCTGGGGTATCCGTCCGGTGGGCGAGCCGGAGCCGCCGGGGCGGGCCGGCGACGAGCCGCGGGAGGGTTTCTGGTGGCTGTACGTGCCGCTCCGCTTCGATGACCATGCCCTGGTGCTGATCCTGCAGGAAGACCCGGACGGCTACCGGACGCTCAACGAGGCAGCCCGGATATTCCCGGACGGGCGGGTCGAGCAGCTCGGCTGGCCCGAGGTGGACATCTCCTACCGTCCCGGCACCCGGATGCCCGAGACGGCGACCATCGCCATCGGCCGGGGGACGGGCCCCCGCATCGAGGTGTCGCTGCGCACGTACCAGGCGGTCGTGCTCCACGTGGGCGCCGGCTACGGCGGCGACCCCGACTGGTCCCACGGTCAGTGGAAGGGACCGGCGTGGATCGAGGGTGCGACCTACGACCTGTCGGACCCGACCGTGGCCGGCCGGGTGCCCTTCGGGGTGATCGACCATGTGGCCAGAGCGGAGTGCGAAGGGGCGGAGGGCTGGGGCCTGTTCGAGCACGCCAGCCTCGGCCGCCACGACCCCACCGGCTTCGCCGACTGGGCGTCAGTCGCCCCCTAGAGCTCAGGCGATCTCTCGGAGGAACCCGCCAATGATCTCGGCGTAGCGGCCGGGGCGGAGGCGGAGCTCGGCCATGCTCGACACCACCTCGAGGCGGGCGCCGGGCACGGCGTCGGCCACGGTCCGGGCGTCGTCCACCGGGTGCATGGGGTCGTGGCGGTGGGCGATCACGAGGGTCGGGACGGCGCCGGCGGCCAGCGCCGCCGGTCCGGAGCGGACGTCGTCCTGGTTGTCCATGAGGCCCCGCAGCATGGCCGACCCGGCCGCCGGCTCCAGCGACAGGAGGTCGGCGGCGGCCGCCACCTCGGGCTGGCGGAGCCGGCGCAGGCGCCCGGAGGCGGCGGCTACCGGACGCATGGATTCGCCCAGCCCGCCGAGCAGGCGCGACAGGGGCCGGAACACCCGCTCGGCGGTGGGCCGGCCGGCATCGAGCACTGGCATCTCGACGATCGCTCCCGCCAGTCGTCCTGGATGGCAGGCGGCGAAGGCCAGGGTCACGTCGGCTCCAAGTGACAGGCCCCCGACCACGGCCTGCTCGACCTCCAGGACGTCGAGCAGCCGGGCCACGTCGGACGCCATGAGCCGCCACGAGTAGGAGCCGACGTCGGCCGGCCGGCTCGAGCGCCCGTGGCCCCGCAGGTCGAGAAGGAGGAAGCGGTGGGACGGGAGCCGGTCGGCCAGGCGCTCGAACAGCCGGCGGGAGAAGAACAGCCCGTGGAGCATCACGACCGGCAGACCGCCGGGCTGGCCGCGCTCGGCGTACCAGAGCTTCACGTCCCCGTTGGCGATCTCCGGCATGGCGCTCATCATGCCCGGCGTCGCCGCCGCCCCGACACCTGCTGTCTAGCCTGGGGTCAGGAGAGGGGCGGCAGGAGGTACGGCGAGGTGTGGCTGTCGTGGGACATGGCGTCACTCCTGGCCGCCGGGTTGGCCGCCTTCGGGTGGGTGACCCGCCGGCGGGGTCAGCGGTGGCGGCTGGTTTCCGACGTCGCCGTGGAAGCCTCGCTGGTGGCGGTGCTCTACTCGATCTGGCAGCTGATCGGCACGTTCACCGACCGGCGGGTTACCGGGGCCGAGCAGCACGGCCTGTGGGTATGGAATCTCGAACGGGCGATGCACCTGCCGAGCGAGCTTTCCGCCCAGCGCCAGCTGCTGCCCCACCCGCTGCTCGTGCAAGCGGCCAACGGGTTCTACGCCATCGTCCACGTGCCCGCCCTCGGGGTCTTCCTCGTCTGGCTTTTCCTTCGTCACCGCGACCGCTACCCGGCCTGGCGCAACGTGCTGGCTGTGCTCACGTTCGGGTGCTTCGTCGCCCATCTGGTGCCGGTGGCGCCCCCTCGCCTGATCCACGGGCTCGGTTTCGTCGACACCGGCGCCCTCTACCATCAGTCGGTCTACGGGCCCATGGGCACCGGCATCTCCGACCAGCTCTCGGCCATGCCCTCGGTGCACCTGGCCTGGGCCTGCCTGATCGCTCTGGCCACCATCCAGGCGGGCACCAGCCGGTGGCGGTGGGCGGTGGTCCTCCACCCCCTGGCGACTCTGTATGTCGTCACCGTCACCGGGAACCACTTCATCCTGGACGGGGTGGCGGCCGCGGTGGTCCTCGGCCTGTCCGTCGTCCTGGTCCGGCTTCCGTCGCTGCTGAGGCCGGCGCCGGCTCAGGCCTCCCCGTCGCTGGCCGCCGGAACCGTCGCCAGCCGCCCGGCCCGGTAGTCCTCGAAGGCCTGGACGATCTCTTGGCGGGTGTTCATGACGAACGGCCCCGACCACGCCACCGGCTCGCCGATCGGCCGGCCGCCGAGCAGCAGCACCTCGAGGTGTGACGAGGGGCCGTCGGGCGCGCTGGCGGCGTCGATGACGAGGGTGTCGCCCTCCCGTTCAAAGACCACCAGCTGGCCGGTCCGCACCGGCGCCCCTTCGGGGCCGGCCACCCCTCGGCCGGCGAGGACGTAGGCGAGGGCGTTGAACCCCGGTGTCCAGGGCACCACCAGCCGGGCACCGGGCGGCAGGGTGGCGTGGGCCATCGTCATCGGCGTGTAGGTGGCGCCGGGGCCCGGCTGGTCGCTGAGTTGGCCGGCGATGACCCGGACGAGCGCTGCCCCGTCGTGGCTCCCCAGCAGACCGACCCGGTCCGCCCGCAGGTCCTGGTAGCGGGGAGGGACCCATTTCTGGGCGCGGGGGAGGTTGACCCACAGCTGCACTCCGTGGAAGAGGCCGCCGCTGGCCACCAGGGCCTCGGGGGGCCGCTCGATGTGCTGGATGCCGGCGCCGGCGGTCATCCACTGGGTGTCCCCGTTGGTGATGAGGCCACCGCCGCCATTGGAGTCCTGATGCTCGAAGGTTCCGTCGATTATGTACGTGACGGTCTCAAAGCCGCGGTGCGGGTGCCAGGGCGTTCCTTTGGGCTCTCCGGGGGCGTATTCGACCTCTCCCATCTGGTCCATGTGGACGAAGGGGTCGAGGTCTCGCAGGTCGACGCCGGCGAAGGCCCGCCGGACGGGGAACCCCTCGCCCTCCAAGCCCTCGGGGGCGGTGGTGACCGAGCGCACCCGGCGGGGGACGGCCAGGGCCGGGACCGCGAGTCGGGGTAGCAGGGACGGGTCTTCGACGGTTATGGCCGGCACGGGCGCACCTCCAGGGTCGCGCCCACCTCAACATCGTTGACGACGCAACTGTTCCGGCAGGGGCGGGGTCGGTCGGTCAGGCGGCCCGGGGGTTGGACCGGCGCACCCGCTCCTCGGCGCAGCCGCACCGGCCGGCCAGATCCTGGCAGCGACTCGACGAGCCGTGGGAGGCGGGGCCCAGGTCGCAGTCGTCGTCCGTGCAGGACCACGTCCCGTCGGCGTGCTCGACCAGGGTGGAGTGGCAGTGGTCGAGCCCGTCGACGCAGTCGGGGCATCCGGCGCTGGTGGCACGACGCTTGCTCATGCCCACCAGTGTGGGCTGACCCTGTAACAGTGGGGTGGATCCCGGGTGGAATGCACCCGGCGCCGGGCCGGGGCGGCGGTCGCTCCGGCCAGAAGGGAGAGAAGTGCCCGACCACGTCTACCGAGTCACCGAGGTCGTCGGATCGTCGGCCGACAGCCTCGACCGGGCCATCCGCAATGGTGTTGCCCGGGCGGGGCGGACCCTGCGCAACCTGGACTGGTTCGAGGTGACCGAGATCCGCGGTCACATCGAAAGCGGCGAGGTGGGCCATTTCCAGGTGACCATGAAGGTCGGGTTCCGCCTGGACGACGCCGATTGACGCCGGCCCGCTCAGGACACTCGCTCGACCCGCACCCGCCAGATCGGTGACCCCGGTTGGAGCACGTCCCAGTGGAAGGCCTCGGAGTGGTCCATGGCCAGCCGGGCTCGCAGCGTCCTCGGGTCCTGGTCCGACACCAGGGTGAACGACTCCCCGGGGGCGAGCGCCAGGAAGCGCTCGACGACGGTGTCCTCGCGCCGGCCGGGCGGGACGGCCCGCACGTCCAGTACTCCTCCGCCCTGGTCCTCCACTGGTCACCCTCCGGTTCGACGGTCGCACCACGCTAGGCCCGAGGGCATGGCAGTGGCTGACGGGGAAAAGTTGGATAATTGCCGGCATGGAGGGTGAGGGGCCGAGCACGTCCCGTCCGGAGCCGCCCGGCCGACCACCGCCGACTTCGGCCGACCACCTGCGACTGCTGGTCGACAGCCTGGTCAACTACGGGATCATCACCACCGACCCTGACGGCCGGGTGCTGAGCTGGAACGCCGGCGCCGAGAGATGCACCGGTCACCGGGCCGACGAGGTGGGGGGCCGGCATGTCTCCTTGGTGTACCCGGAGGACGAGGTCCGGTCCGGTCGCCCCGACCAGCAGCTCGCCGTGGCCGTGGCCGAGGGCCACGTGGCCTCGGAGGGCTGGCGGGTGCGCAAGGACGGTCGAGCGTTCTGGGCGAGCGAGGTGATCACCGCCCTGCGGGGGCCTGACGGCCGCTTGCGCGGCTTCGGTGTGGTTCTCGGCGATCTGACCGATCGACGCCGGGCCGAGCAGCTCCTGCAGGAGAACGAGGAGCGGCTGCGGCTCTACGTCGACAGCGTCACGGACTACGCCATGTTCATCCTCGACCCCGAGGGGCGGGTGGCGAGCTGGAACCCGGGGGCGGAGCGGCTCAAGGGTTACCGGGCCGACGAGATCATCGGTCGCCACTTCTCGACCTTCTATCCCGAGGAGGACATCCGCTCTGGCAAGCCCCGCCGCGAGCTGGAGGTGGCCGCCGCCCGGGGCCGGGTCGAGGACGAGGGCTGGCGGATCCGCAAGGACGGGTCAAGATTCTGGGCCAACGTGGTGATCTCGGCCCTGCGCACCCCCACCGGCGAGCTGCGCGGGTTCGGCAAGGTGACCAGAGATCTCACCGAGCGCAAGCGGGCCGAGGACGCCCTCAAGGGGGCACTCCAGCGCGAGCGCGAGACCGCCGCCCGCCTGCGCGAGCTCGACCAGATGAAGAACGAGTTCGTGGCCATCGTCGCCCACGACCTCCGCTCGCCGCTGGCGGTGATCAGCGGGTTCACCGACCTCCTCCTCGAGGGGGAGCTGGAACCCGACCAGCAGCGCGAGGCCCTCCGGGCCATCGGCCGCAGCGTCCCGTCGCTGGTGGCGCTGGTCGACGACGTGCTCGAGGTGGCTCGCATCGAATCCGGGGAGATGCACTACGAGCGGGCCCAATGCAATGTCCGCGAGATCGTCGAGGGGGCCGTTCAGGACAATCGCCCGGCCGGACGGCCGGGCGACATCGTCGTGAGCGTCGAGGACGACCTACCGATGGCCTTCGCCGATCCCCGCCGCGTCTGGCAGGTCGTGTCGAACCTGCTGTCCAACGCCATCAAGTTCTCGCCGCCCGAAGCGGTCATCGACGTGCAGGTGCGGTCCGAGCCGGGCGCCATCCTCGTGTCGGTCGTTGATCGGGGTGACGGAATCGCCCCCGAGCACCTGCCCAAGCTGTTCGAGCGGTTCTCTCGCCTGCCCCGCCCGGCGGGGGAGATGAACCGAGGAAGTGGGCTCGGTCTCTACATCTCGAGATCGCTGGTCGAAGCCCAAGGTGGACGCATCTGGGCCGAGAGCGTCGTGGGTGAGGGCAGCACCTTCAGCTTCACCATCCCAAACTCCGAGGAGTGAGCGGGCGTCTCACCTGCGCAGGTTGGTGCGCACCTCGCGGAACGGCACGTCGGAGTCGACGGACGGCTCGCGGGGCAGTCCGAGGGCCCGCTCCCCGATGATGTTGCGCTGGATCTGATCGGTCCCTCCGGCGATCGAGCCGGCCGGCACCGACGTGATGATCTCGGCGATGACCCCCTCGGCCGGCGAGTCCGGTCCGGTGAGCATGGCGTGGGCCCCGGTCATGGCGGCGTGGGCGGCCGCCGAGCGGCGGGCGATCTCGCTTCCGGCCAGCTTGGCGACCGAGCCCTCCGGGCCGGGCTGGCCGCCGCGGGCCCGGGCGGCGCGGGAGCGCTCCACCGTCCAGCGGGCGGCCCGCTCGAGGGACAACGCCGCCGTCACCGCCTGGCGATGGACGGCCGACGCTCCGGTCGCCACCGCCCGGCTGGTGAGGAGGTCGGGCCGACCCGCTCGCTGCGGGTACCACTCGTAGGTCTTGGCGTACTCGGCCGCCTCGGCGGCCGCCTCTTGCGCCGTCCTGCCCCTCACCCCGGCGGGCACGGCGGCCAGGCGGGCGACCGGCAGCCCCCGCTCGTGGGCCAGGGTGGTCAGAGCCACGCCCCACCCGCCGTTGACGTCGCCCACGATGTTGGCGTGGGGAACCCGGGCGTCAGTCAGAAAGACCTCGTTGAACGACGCCCGCCCGTTCATCTGGCGTAGCGGTCTCACCTCGACGCCCGCCTGGTCCATCGAGAAGGCGAAGTAGGTGATCCCGCGGTGCTTGGGGGCGTCCCAGTCCGTCCGGGCCAGCAGCATCCCGTAGGCCGCCTGGTGGGCCCCGGTGGTCCAGACCTTCTGGCCGTTGACCACCCACTCATCGCCGTCGCGCACGGCCCGGGTGGTGAGCCCGGCCAGATCGGAGCCGTTGCCCGGCTCGCTGAACAGCTGGCACCACTTGTCCTCGCCCGTGAGGATGCGCCGGAGCAGGCGCCGGCGGAGCTCGTCGGAGGCGTGGGCGAGCAGAGTGGGGGCCGCCAGCGCCATGCCGGCGCCCGTGGCCGGACCCACCGCCCCGACAGCGGCGAACTCCTCGGCCACCACGGCCGCCTCCTCGCCGTCCAGGCCCCTCCCGTAGCAGTCAGACGGCCAGCTCGGACAACCCCAACCCGAGTCGGCCAGCCTCGACCGCCAGTCGGCGAGGGGCAGGTCGGGGTCCCAGTTGGCCTCCAGCCAACCGCGCACCTCGGCGCGCACCTTGCTGACGCTCATCGGGACGGATCCGGTCGGATGCCGTGAGAGTAGGCGCCCACCGCCTCGCTCCGGGCGGTCAGCGCTGGGCCGTGAGCACCCGACGGTCGCGCCACGTGTCGAGGGCGTCGGCCCAGGCCAGCAGGCCGTCGAAGCAGCCGGAGGCGTCCCCGCCCTCGGCCGCGATCTCCTCCAGCCGGGTGGCGATGACCGCGTCGGCCTGGCGGAGGGTGCGCTTCCCCTTGGAGGTGAGCAGGTGGGTGACCTTGCGCCGGTCGTCGGGGTCGTCTCCTCGCTGCACAAGACCGCGGGCAATGAGGCCGTCCACCAGGGCGGTGACGCTCGGTCGGCTCACCGACAGGTTGCCGGCCAGCACCGACGCCGCCGCCGAGCCCCGCGATAAGAGGGCCAGCACCCGGTACTGGGGCAGGGATAGGTCCATCTCGCCCAGTGCCACCTCGACCTGCTTGGCCAGGCGGGCCGCCGCTCGCGCCGCCCGGGCCGCCCGGTCGACCCCCACGCTCGGGCCGCCACCCGCCTCACCACTTGTAGCTGTCACTTGCCCTCCACGGCCGCGGCCACCCCCAGCTCGCCGGGCCCGCTCGGCACCGACATGGTTCGAGACACGAATAATACGGTCGGTTGACATTATCGTGGCCCGGGGACACCATTGTCGCCCGCCGGGGGCCCGCCGGGGCGCCTCCAGGTAGTGGGGGGAATGTGAGTTACGACCCAGCCGAGCTGAGGGGAAAGGCGGCCATAGTCGGGGTGGCCGACGCCGCGTCCCCCAGCGGCGAGCTCGAAACCTACGGCCGGGCCCTCGAAGCGGCCATGGTGATGGAGGCGCTGGCCGACGCCGGCCTCAGCCTTTCCGACGTGGACGGGGTGCTGAACGCCGGAGATTCGATGGGCCTCGCCGAGTACCTCGGCATCCGGCCCCGGTACACCGACAGCACCTCGGTCGGCGGGTCGAGCTTCGAGGTCCACATCGAGCACGCGGTGGCCGCCGTGGCCGCCGGCCTGTGCGAGGTGGCGGTCACCGTGTACGCCCAGACGCCCCGGGGCGACCGGCGGCGTCCGGCGGCGGGGGGTCCCTGGCGCCGGCCGGGCGCCATGCTCGAGTGGGAGGCGCCCTACGGGCTGCTCATGCCGATGGGCGCCTACGCCCTGGCGGCCAGCCGCCACATGGGCGTGTACGGCACCACCCCCGAGCAGCTGGCCCAGATCGCGGTGTCGACCCGCCAGTGGGCGGCCATGAACCCCCGGGCCCGCTACCGCGACCCGTTGACGGTCGCCGACGTGCTGGCCTCGCCCTATGTGGCCGAGCCGCTCCACCTCCTCGACTGCTGCCTCGTGACCGACGGCGCCGGCGCCGTCGTCGTCACCAGGGCGGACCGGGCCCGCGACCTGGCCAAGCCGCCGGCCTACGTGCTCGGGGTCGGCTCCTGTCACGACCACGCCATGATCAGCGAGATGCCCGACCTCACCACCACGGCGGCGGCGGTATCGGGTCCGGCGGCGTTCTCCATGGCCGGGGTGAAGCCGGGCGACGTCGACCTGCTGATGGCCTACGACTCGTTCACCATCACCGTGCTGCTGTTGCTGGAGGATCTCGGCTTCTGCCCGAAGGGGGAGGGTGGACGCTTCGTGGAGGACGGGAAGCTGGGGCCGGGTGGAGCCCTGCCCACCAACACCAACGGCGGGGGGCTCTCCTACACCCACCCAGGCATGTACGGCATCTTCCTGCTGGTCGAAGCGGTGCGCCAGCTGAGAGGAGAGGCCGGCGACCGCCAGGTGGACGGGGTTGACGTGGCCGTGGCCCACGGGAGCGGGGGAGTGCTCTCCTCCATGTCCACCGTCGTCCTCGGTGGGGAGGGGGCCCGATGACAGCCAGGTTGGAACCTCCGGTGTCCCCCGAGGCCGCACCTTTCTGGGACGCCACCCGACAGCGCCAACTGATGCTCCAGTGGTGTCGGGCCTGTGACCTGCCGGTCCACCACCCCCGGGTGCTGTGCCCCCGCTGCGGCGGCACGGACCTCGACTGGCGCGAGGCCGCCGGCCGGGGACGGGTCCACGCCTTCACCGTGCTGCACCGCCCGGGGAACCCGACCATGGCCGAGCGGGTGCCCTACGTGGTCGCCCTGATCGACCTCGAGGAGGGAGCGAGGATGATGAGCAACGTCGTGGGCTGTGAGCCCGGCCGGGTAGCCGTGGGCATGCCGGTGCGGGTGGGCTGGGAGGATCTGCCCGACGGCCGTGCCCTTCCCGTGTTCGAGCCGGCCGGGGAGGCCGCCGGTGACTGACACCGCCGAGCGCACCGCCAGCATCCTGTCGGCCGCCGCCCGGGGGATGTCAGTCGCCTTCCACGCCGCCGAGGCGCCCGAACGGACGGCGATCATCTCCCCCGCCGGCGACCGCACCTTTGCCGAGTTGAACGCCCGGGCCAACCAGCTGGTCCGCCTGCTGCGCCGGCGCGGCCTGGCCAGGGGGTCGAGTGTCGCCCTCCTCTGCTCCAACCGACCCGAGTTCGTCGAGACCTACGCCGCCTGCAACCGGGCCGGGTTCCGTCTGACGCCGATCAACTGGCACCTGCAGGCCGACGAGGTCTCCTACATCGTCACCGACTGCGGGGCGGAGGCCCTGGTGGCCGACAGCCGCTTCTCGGAGGTGGCCGCAGCAGCAGCCACCGCCAGCGACGGCCTCGTCGTGAAGCTGTCAGTGGGGGGCGACATCCCCGGGTTCGAACCGTACGAGGCCGCCGTCGCCGCCGAGGACGACAACGACATCGACGATCCGGAGCTCGGGGGGACCATGCTCTACACCTCGGGCACCACCGGGCGCCCCAAGGGGGTCAGGCGTCCGCCGGCCGGTGCCGGGGGGCGGGGCCGGGTCTCGTTCGTCCCCGCCGGTTACCGGGCCGGTGAGGACCTGCACCTGTGCACCGGGCCCCTCTATCACGCCGCCCCTTTGGCTTTCTCGCTGTCGGTGCCGCTGTTGTACGGGGTCGGTGTGGTGCTGATGGACGGTTGGGACCCGGAGGAGACCCTGGCCCTGGTCGACCGCCACCGGGTGACCCACACCCACATGGTGCCGACCATGTTCCACCGGCTGGTCGCCATCCCCGAGTCGACCCGCCGGCGCTACGACGTCTCAACGCTGCGCTACGTGCTGCACGGCGCCGCCCCCTGCCCCGTGCCGGTGAAGCGGGCCATGATCGAGTGGCTGGGCCCGGTAATCCACGAGTACTACGCCGCCACCGAGGGCGGGGGCACCGCTATATCTGCCTCCGAGTGGCTGGAGAAGCCGGGGAGCGTGGGGCGCCCCGTCGAGGGCCAGGTGATCCAGGTCTGGGACGACCAGGGGAACGTCCTGCCCGCCGGCGAGGTGGGCCAGGTCTTCATCAAGGCGCCGGCGGAAGGCCGGTTCGAGTACCACAACGCTCCGGAAAAAACGGCCTCGACGTATCGGGGAGACTTCTTCACCCTGGGCGACGTCGGCTACTTCGACGAGGACGGCTACCTGTTCCTGACCGGCCGCAGCGCCGAGCTGATCATCTCCGGCGGGGTCAACATCTACCCCGCCGAGGTCGACGCCGCCCTGCTCACCCACCCGGCGGTGGCTGACGCCGCCACCGTGGGAGTGGCCAACGACGAGTGGGGCGAGGAGGTCAAGGCCGTCGTGCAGCTGAAAGAGGGCTACCGGCCCGGCGCCGAGCTGGGCGCCGAGCTGATCGAGCACTGCCGCCAGCGCCTGGCCCACTTCAAATGCCCCCGCACCGTCGACTTCGTGCCCGAGCTGCCCCGCCACGACAACGGAAAGCTCTACCGCCGCCAGGTCCGTGACTGGTACCGCGACGGCACCCCGCCGGCGGGTCTGGTGGCGGGCAGCCCCGAAGGCGCGGGCCGGTCGTGAGCGACCTGGACGGCCGCATCGCCCTGGTGACCGGGGCCAGCCGCGGCATCGGAGCGGCCATCGCCGAGCGCTTCGCCGCGGTGGGGGCGGTGGTGGCCATCAGCGCCCGGACCGTCGACACCCCGCACCCCATCCTGTCGGGAACCCTCGAGGAAACGCTGGCCCGCATCGACGCCGTCGGCGGCCGGGCCATCGTGGTGCCTGCCGACCTGTCACACCACGAGGACCGGACCCGTCTCGTGGCCGAGGTGCAGGAGGAGCTGGGGCCGATCGACGTGCTGGTGAACAACGCCGCCGTCACGTACTTCGAGCCCCTGGTGGACTTCCAGGAGCGCCACTACGACCTCATGTTCGAGGTGCAGGTGAAAGCGGCGGTGCACCTGGCCCAGCTGGTGATCCCGGGTATGAAGGCCAACGGCCGGGGCTGGATCCTCAACATCTCCTCGGGGGCAGCCCGACACCCCGACCCGGTGGCGGCCACCCGCGAGGGCCGGCCGGTGCGGGGCCTGGGCGGCACCGTCTACGGGATGTGCAAGGCGGCCCTCGAGCGGCTGAGCTCGGGGTTGGCCGCCGAGCTGTACGACGCCGGGGTGGCGGTCAACGCCCTGTCGCCGGCCCGGGTCGTGCCCACGCCGGGCACCCTGCACCACCACCTGGTGCGAGAAGACACCCCCGCCGAGCTCGTCGAGCAGCCCGAGGTGATGGCCGAGGCTGCCCTGGCCCTGTGCAGCGGCGATCCCAAGGTCCTCACCGGGCGGGTGACTTACAGCCAGCCGCTTCTCGACGAGCTCGGCATTCCGGTGCCCGGCGCCGCCGGTTGAGCAACACGAAAGGAGTCTTGGTCATGGAGCTCGACCTGGGTCCCGAGGCCCGCAAGTTCCGCGACGAGCTACGTCAGTGGCTGGAGGCCAACCACCCGGGCGACCTGGGAGACCCCGGGCCCCGCGGCATCCTGCCCCCCAGCCCGGCGGTGGACGCCTGGACCGAGAAGCTGCAGCGGGCCGGCTACCTGTGCGTCTCCTGGCCCAAGGAGTTCGGTGGCCGGGGGTTGACCGGCGTCGAGGTGGCGGTCATGAACGAGGAGTTCGCCCGGGCCGGCGTGCCCCGGGTGACACGGGGGATGGGGGAGTGGCTCGTCGGGCCGTCGATCATCGTCCACGGGACCGACGAGCAGAAGGCGTTCTTCCTGCCCCGCATCATCGACGGCACCGACCGCTACTGCCAAGGGTTCTCCGAGCCTGACGCCGGCTCGGACCTCGCCGGGTTGAAGACTCGGGGGGTGGTGGACGGCGAGGAGGTCGTCATCACCGGCCAGAAGGTGTGGACCTCAGGAGCGCAGGCCGCCAACATGATGTTCTGCCTGTGCCGGACCGACCCGGACGCCCCCAAGCACCGGGGCATCTCCTACGTGCTGTTGCCCATGTTCCGGCCGGAAGGGGAGTCCAACGGGATCGAGCTGCGGCCGATCCGGCAGATCACCGGGCAGTCCCACTTCACCGAGACCTTCATCCACGAGGCCAGGGCCCCCATGTTCAACGTGATCGGTGGGCTGAACAACGGCTGGCGGGTGACCATGACCACGCTCGGCAACGAGCGCGGCGGCAACGCCACCACCCAGCACGTGCAGTACGAGCGCGAGTTCTGGGACCTGGTAGGCACCGTGCGCAAGGTCGGGCGCGAGGCGGAGCCCCTGGTCCGCCAGGAGCTGGCCTGGGCGTTCACCCACGTGCAGATCATGAGGTTCGCCGGTCTGCGCACCCTGTCGGAGGTGATCGCCCGCAAGGAGCCGGGGCCGGGCGCCTCCATCAACAAGATGTTCTGGTCGGAGTACCACCGCCGCTTCGGCGAGGTGGCGATGAACATCCTGGGGCCGGCGGCGATGATCCGGCCCGAAGGTGACGGCTACCGGTTGGACAAGTGGCAGCAGACGTTCTTGCAGAGCCGTTCGGGGACCATCTGGGGAGGCACGGCCCAGGTGCAGCGCAACATCGTCGGAGAGCGGGTCCTCGGCCTGCCCAAGGAGCCAGGAGCGGAGAAGTGAGCGGAATCTGCGACGGGCGGGTGGTCATCGTCACCGGCGCGGGGCGGGGAATCGGTCGTGAGCACGCCCTCGAGTTCGCCCGCCAGGGCGCCAAGGTGGTGGTCAACGACCTGGGCGTCGACGTCGACGGCAGCCGCCCGGCGTCGGAGCCGGCCAACGAGGTGGTCGACGAGATCAAGGCCATGGGCGGGGAGGCGGTGGCCAACGGGGACGACGTCTCCAGCTGGGAAGGGGCCCAGCGGCTCATCAACTCGGCCGTGGAGAGCTTCGGAACCCTCGACGTGCTGGTCAACAACGCCGGCATCCTGCGTGACCGGATGCTGGTCAACATGACCGAGGACGAGTGGGACGCGGTGATCAAGGTTCACCTGAAGGGAACCTTCGCCCCCACCAGATGGGCGGCGGCCTACTGGCGCGAGAAGGTCAAGGCCGGCGAGACGGTGGACGCCAGGATCATCAACACCAGCTCCACCTCGGGCATCTTCGGCAACCCGGGCCAGACCAACTACGGGGCGGCCAAGGCCGGCATAGCCGGGTTCACCATCATCGCCGCCCGCGAGCTCGGCCGTTACGGGGTGACGGTCAACGCCATCGCTCCCGGCGCCCGCACCAGGATGACGGAGAACCTCACCCGCCCCGGGCGGGCGGAACCCAAGCCGGGCGACTTCGACCCCCGCGACCCGGCGAACGTCTCGCCGTTGGTCGTGTGGCTGGGAAGCGAACGCTCCCGCGACGTGACCGCCCGAGTCTTCCTCGTGTCCGGTGGCCGGATCGGGGTGGGCGAGGGGTGGCGGCGGGGCCCCACCGCCGACGCCGAGGGCCGCTGGGACCCGGCCGAGCTCGACGAGGTCGTCACCGGGCTCGTCCGGCAGGCGGAGCCGGTCACCGGCATGCAAGGCTGACGTCCAGAGTCACGGGTAGCACCGACGAGGAGGCCAAGTGCCCATCAACCCAGAAGCAGTGGGAACCGAGTCAGGACCGGTCGAGCGCTCCTGGACCTCGAAGGACGCCCTCCTCTACGCCCTGGGGGTGGGCGCCGGGGTGACCGACCCGACCGGGTTCGAGCTGGAGTTCACCACCGAGAACAGCAAGGACGTCGAGCAGAAGGTCCTGCCCACCTTCGCCGTCATCATCGGGGGCGGGGGCGGCGCCATGCGCAACATCGGCTCGTTCAACCCGGCGATGCTCGTCCACGGCGAGCAGGCCATCGAGCTGGCCGGTCCGATACCGGTCGAAGGAAAGGTCCGCACCACCAGCCGCATCACCGGCATCTACGACAAGGGATCGGGGGCGGTCATCGCCAGCGAGGCGGTGTCGGTGGACGCCGAGACCGGTGAGCCGAGGTTCACCACCCGCTCATCGGCGTTCATCCGGGGAGAGGGAGGCTTCGGAGGCGACCGGGGACCCTCGGGCCCCCGCAACGCCCCGCCCGAGCGCGAGCCGGACCACTCGGTCACCTACGAGACCCGCCCCGACCAGGCTCTGCTGTACCGGCTGTCGGGTGACCGCAACCCCCTCCACTCCGACCCCGAATTCGCCAAGCTGGCCGGCTTTCCGAGCCCCATCCTGCACGGGTTGTGCAGCTACGGGTTCACCGGCCGGGCCCTGCTGCACGCCTTGTGCGGGTCCGACCCGGCCCGGTTCAAGTCGATGGAGGCTCGGTTCTCCAAGCCGGTCTTCCCCGGCGACCGCCTGACCGTGCACATGTGGGTGGACGGCAACGAGGCGGTGTTCCGGACCGAGTCGCAGCGCGGTGACGTCGTGATCGACCAGGGGCGGGCGACCTTCGCCTGATCAGCCCGGCGGGTTAGTGGGCCCGCTCCGGATCAGCGTCGCTGTGTGACATCCAGGTGGCGTACATCGCCGCGTAGCGACCGCCCCGCGCCACCAGCTCGTCGTGGGTGCCGATCTCCACTACCTGGCCCTCGTCGACCACCACGATCCGGTCAGCCTTCATGGCGGTGGTGAGCCGGTGGGCGATCAGCACGGCGGTGCGGGCCTCGAGGAGGACGTCGAGGGCCGCCTCGATCTTGGTCTCCGACAGCAGGTCGAGATTCGAGGTGGCCTCGTCGAGCACCAGGACCCGGGGCCGGGCCATGAACGCCCGGGCCAGGGCGATCAGCTGACGCTCGCCCGAGGAGAGGGACTGGCCCCGCTCGTGGACGATGGTGTCCAGGCCGGCGGGCATGCGCTCGACCACGTCCACCAGCCCGACGGCCCGGATCGCCTCCCAGACCTGGTCGTCGGTGGCCTCCGGGTCGGCGAAGGCGATGTTGTCCCTGATGGTGCCGGCGAACAGGAACGGCTCCTGGGGCACGACCCCGAGCTGGCGGCGCAGCGAGCCGACCGTCACGTGGCGCAGGTCGTGTCCGTCGATGAGGACCCTTCCCTGGCCCGGGTCGTAGAAGCGGGTGACCAGCTTGGCCAGCGTCGACTTGCCCGCTCCGGTGGGCCCGACGAACGCCACCGTCTCGCCGGCGGAGATGCGCAGATCGGCGTGACGGATCACCGGGTTCGTGGGGTCGTAGCCGAAGGTCACGTCTTCGAAGACGATCTCGCCGTGGATCGGCGGCAGCTCCTCGGCATCGGGGTCCTCCGGCACGCTCGGCGCCACCTCGAACAGGGTGCGCAGCTTGATGATGGAGGCCTGGCCCTGCTGATAGGTGTTGTACTGCTGGACCAGCAGCTGGATCGGCATGAGGAAGCGGTTCAGGTACAGGAAGAAGGCCACCAGGTCCCCGGGGCTCAGGGTGTGGTGCAGGACCATGTTGCCGCCGATGGCCAGGATCGCCCCGGAGCCGAGGTATCCGAGCATCTGGGTGCCGGGACCGTAGACCGCGTTGATCTGGGCGGTGTACATGTTGGCGTCGCGGTACTCGCCCACCACGTTGCGGTGGTGCACGACGTTGTGTCGCTGACGGTTGTGGGCCGCGACGATCCGGACCCCGTGCAGGCTCTCAGCCAGGTCGGCCAGGACGTTGGCGATGCCGTCGCGCACCCGGTCGTAACCCCGCTCGGAGGCGGCCCGGAACCAGAGGGACAGGGCGGTCAGGGCCGGCATGATCAGCACCACGGTGATGAGTGCCAGGCGCACGTTCATGGAGAACAGGAGGCCGGCGATCACCAGCATGGTGAGACCCTGGACGGTGAACTGGGCGAGACCGTCCTGCAGCAGCTGCTGCAGGTTCTCGATGTCGCTGGTCATCCGGGTCATGATCACGCCGGCCTTCTCGTCCGTGTAGAAGTCGAGACCGAGGCGCTGGAGGTGGGTGAAGACCTTCACCCGCAAGTCGTTCATCACCCAGGCCGCCAGCCGGCCCGTCACCCGCACCTGGAGGTGCTGGGCGCCGGCGGTCACCACGATGGCGATCAGGTAGGCCACCGCGGCGGCGACGATCGCTCCGAAGTCCTTGTGGCGGCCCATGCCGTGGTTGATGCCGGCGTCGATCAGCCGGGGGCCCGCCTGGTTGGCCACGCTGACGACGGTCACGAGCAGCACCGCCAGCGCTCCGAGGTGCCAGTGCTCGAAGAGGAGCCAGCGCAGGGTCAGCCGCCGCCCTTCTCGGGCCGAGGCGCGGTAGCTGAACCGAGCCCGGGGCTCGCCGTGGTCGGGCTCCGACGTCAGCAGCTTGTCCACCCCGGCCTGCAGTTCGGGGGGGATGCCGGCGAAGGGCAGCCCACCACCGGGGTTGGCTGCCGATCGGGGCCCCCCGGCGAACCCGGCCCCTCCGGGCGCCCCTCCGAAGACTCCTCCTCCGCCGCTCCAGGCCATCAGACTCCCTCCACGCCGAACGGGGGCGATCCGGTCGGCCCGTCCTCCCAGCCCCGGGGCCGGGTCACCGGCTCGGGGGCGGCATCCACGTCGGTGTCGGCCGCCTGGGCCAGCACCTCGACGTACAGCGGGTTGGTGGCCATCAGCTCGTTGTGGGTGCCGTCGGCGACTATCCGCCCCTGATCCATGAGGACCACCCGGTCGGCCAGGCTGATCGTCGAGAGCCGGTGGGCGATGATCAGGGTGGTCCGTCCCCGCATGAGCACCCGCAGGGCCCCGTGAATCTGTTGCTCCACCTGAACGTCAATGGCGCTGGTGGCGTCGTCAAGCACCAGGATGGGCGGGTTGACCAGCAGGGTGCGGGCGATGGCAATGCGCTGGCGTTGGCCGCCCGAGAGCGTGTAGCCCCGCTCGCCCACGACGGTGTCGTAGCCCGCCGGCAGCTGGCGGATGAACTCGTCGGCGCCGGCGGCCTCGGCGGCGGCGGCGATGTCGGCAAAGTCGGCGTCGGGGCGGCCGTAGGCGATGTTGTCGCGGATGGACACCGAAAAGAGGAACGGCTCGTCCAGCACGATGCCGATCTTGGAGCGGAGGCTGGCCAGGGTCAGCTGGCGGACATCGTGGCCGTCGATTCGCACGGCGCCGCTGTTCACGTCGTAGAAGCGGCTGAGCAGACGGGCGACCGTCGACTTGCCGACCCCGGTCCGCCCGACCATGGCCACGGTCTCGCCGGGGCGCAGGTGGAGCTCGAATCCCTCGAGGACCAGTGGTCCACCCTCCAGGTAGGAGAAGTCCACCGAGTCGAACCGGACGTCACCGGCGCACTCGACGAGGTCGATGGCGCCCGGACGGTCCACGATGGTGGGCGCCTCGTCGAGGATCTCGTAGATGCGTCCGGCGGAGGCGGCGGCTCGCTGGCCCATCATGATGAGCATGCCGAGCATCTGGAACGGGGCCTGGAGCATCACGATGTAGAAGCTGAAGGTGAGGATGTCGCCCACCCTGAGGTGGCCGTGGACCACCAGATAGCCGCCCACCAGTAACACCAGGGCGAGGCCCAACTGGCTCAGGTTCTGTACGACCGGGGTGAACCGGGCCCGGATGTCAGCGTCCTTCACATACGCCCACTGGAGACGGTCCGCCGCTCGGGCCAGCAACCGCAGCTGGCGGGGCTCGCCGGCGAAGGACTTGACCACCCGGACGCCGTTGATGTTCTCGTCGACGATGGTGGCCACGTCGGCCAGGCGGGACTGGATCAGCCACGAAACTGGAAACATGAGGCGCCTCATGCGCACGCCGAGCACGTAGACGAATGGCATGGTCGCCATGGCGACGAAGGCCGGCGGCACGCTGATCGACAGCATGTAGCCGAAGGCGACCACGGCGATGGCGCACTGCACCAGGATGGAAGGGGCGAAGGTCAAATACATCTGCACCGATCGGATGTCGGAGTTGGCCCGCGAGATGAGCTGTCCCGACTGCACCCGGTCGTAGAAGGGGAAAGACATCCGGGTCAGGTGCTCGTAGATGATGTTCCGCAGGTCGAACTCGATGCTGTAGGCGGTCCGCATCAGGCACAGCCGTGACACGTAGCCGGTCAGTCCGGCCGCCACCGCCAGGACCAGGACCAGTCGCACGTAGTGGTCGAGGGCGCCGGCGCGGCCCAGCTCCGACACGGCGTCGCCCAACAGCTTGGGGATCTGGACCTGCAGAACCAGACCGGTGAAGGACAGGATGAGGGCGGTGGCGAAGGTGCGCCGGTGGGACAGAACGATCGGCAGCGCCCGCCGCAGCCAGCTCTTGTCGCGGTCGGGGTCGATGGTGGCCCGCGGGGCCGAGTAGCGGGGATCCACCGCCATCGGCACGAAGGGGGAGCCCGGCAGTTCCTCGACGGCGGCGTGGCCGCGCCCCAACCTCATGCCCGACCTGCCGCCTTGGCGGCGCGGTAGCGGTCGAGGGCCTGGCGCCACCGGGCCAGCCCGCCCAGCGCCTCGGCGGCCTCGGCCTCGTTGGCGAGGAAGCCGGCGATTTCGGCCAGCCGGCCGTCCACGGCCGTGTCGGCGGCCGCCAGGACCCGTTGTCCTTCGGCGGTGAGCACGTGTCCGACCCGACGGCGGTCGCCCGCTTCGTGGCGACGCTCGATCAGCCCCCGGGCGACGAGGCCGTCGGCCACGGCGGTGACGCTCGGGGGCGTGACCGCCATGCCCCGGGCCAGGTCGGAGGCGGGGGCAGATCCGTCGGCGAGGAACATCAGGAGCCGGTACTGGGACAGCGACAGGTCCACGGTCGCCAGGCCCACCTCGACCTGACGAGCGAGGCGGGCGGCGACTCGGCCGGCCGCGGGGGAAGAGGTGAGCATATGCTTAGGCTATCGAATAGTTAGACCTACGGCAAAGGGTCTCAGGCCGAGGTTCGTCGGTCCGGGGAAGCCGACGACGGCGGAGGATTGGTGGTGCCGCCGTACCTTTTCTGGTGAAATGGGAGGAAGCCGGGGAACGGCAGGGGGAGCCATGGCACTTGGCGGGGTGCGGGGTATCGCGGTTCCAGTGGGGGAGGCGCGCGGGGAGGCCTCGCCCCGCCAGCGGCTGCGGCGCAAGCTGGCCAATGAGCTGCTGGCGGCGGCGGCCCAGCACGCCATCGTGACCGACGAGCTCCAGGAGCTGGAGCGGCGCCGGCGGGGCGGAGAACTGAGCAACCGCGACCTGCTGCGGGTGCAGGAGCTCCGCCGGCGCAAGCTGATGGCCCGTCTCCGCCACGACCGGGCCCACCGGCGCCTGGTCGGGCTGCTGGCCACCGGCGTGGCGGTGGAGGGCCTCAGCCGGGCCAGCTACGGCGACGGCCCGGCGGTCTGAGGCCGACTCAGCCCACCGAGGCGAGGAAGCGGGCGGCGACCGGCGCGGCCACCTGACCGCCGACCCCTCCCCCTTCGACGAGCACGGCGAAAGCCAGATCACCTCGGAACCCGATGAACCAGGCGTGGGTCTGGGGGGGCGTGTCATGGCCGAACTCGGCCGTTCCCGTCTTGCCGAAGACCGGCACCCCGGGCAGGTTGGCGGCGGTGCCGGTTCCACCGGTCACCACGGCCCGCATCATGTCGCGCAGCGCGCTCTGGGTCGCCGGCGGAAGGGTGGCCGGCGCCGGGGGCACGTCCTGCTGCGGCGGATCGGCGACGAGCAACGGGGCATGCCACGAGCCGGCGTCGACGGTGGCCGCCACCATCGCCATGGTGAGCGGGCTGACCAGGACGCGGCCCTGGCCGATGGCGTCCGAGGCCAACTCGGCCTGGTCGACCGGGCCGGGGACGCTCCCGTTGAAATAGGGGATCGGTATGGCCAGCCGGGCAGCCACCCCGAAGATGTCGGCGGCGGCGAGCAGCGAGCCCGGTCCGAGGCCGGCGGCCAGGTTGACGAAGGCGGTATTGCAGGACCGGGCGAAATCCTCGCTGAACGGCACCGGTCCCGAGGTCTCCCCTTCGAAGTTCACGAACTTCTTGCCGTCGACCACCGTCGACGGGGGGCACGGCACCGGCGTGTCCGGCGTGACCCCGGTGGCGAGCAGCGCCGTGGCCGTCACCACCTTGAACGAGGAGCCCGGCGGGTAGCGCCCGTCGAGGGCCCGGTCCAGCGACGAGTCGGCCGGGGTGCTCGCCGCCGCCACCACGTCGCCGGTGCTGGCCGCCACCGCCACCAGCGCCGCCGGCTGGGAGACGGTGGACAGGGCGGCCTCGGCCGCCGACTGCAGGTGGGGGTCGAGGGTGACGGTCACTGACTGGCCGGGGTGCCCAGTGACCCGGTACAGCGTCTTGGCTCGCTGTCCCTTGGAGGTCTGGACGAACACTGAGCCCGAAGGGGTTCCGGCGAGGCGCGACTGGTAGAGGAGCTCGAGCCCGGAGAGACCGACCTCGTCAGTCGCTTCGAACTCGGGGCCGGCATTCTTCAACGCCTCGGCGGTCGCCGGGCCTACTCGTCCCAACACCGCCGCCGCGAAGGTCGATGTAGGAGCCAGGTAACCAGTGGACTGCTCGAAACGCACACCCGGCAGCGGGTACAGCTGGGGTTTCACCTTCTCGTAGTCGGCTTGGCGGAGGGTGATGACCGGCACGAACTCGTCCGGCCGGGCGGCTGCGACCGCGGCCCGCACCCGTTTGGCGTCGGCCCCGGTGGTGGCCTGGAGGGTGGTGGTCACGCCGGTGAGGTCCTTGACCGCCGACGGCACCAGCCCGACCACGACAACCGGCTGGGGCGTGACCAGCGGCGTGCCGGTGCCGTCAAAGATGGTCGCCCGCGGGGGCAGGCTCCGCTCGCGCTCCAGTCGATCGCCGGGCCCCAGGTCGGGGTGGATGTCGGAGGGAGACCACGAGACCTGCCACGTGTTGTCCGACAGGTGCAGGGCCAGCCGGCCGTCGTAACGCCAGTCGCCCAGGCCGGCGAGCTGCAACGACGCCCGGTAGGCCGCGGTGGCCTGGTCCCCGTCGTGGTGCACTGCCCCCAGCCGGAAGTCTGCCTTCATCACCTCGAGGCGGGCCCAGGTCGATTCGAGGTCGGATTGGGCCCGCCGGCGGTCGCCGGTGAGGGCGGCGGCGCCCACCAGATCCCCCCGGGACCAAGCCGACAGGAACCGGGCGGCGGCGGGGCCAGGATCCGGTCCGCCTCCGCACGAACTGACCACGGCGCCGAGGACCACGACCAGCCCGGACGCCAGCAGAGCCCGGCGCGGACGGCGCCGGCGTCGGCCACGGGAAGCCGGAGAGGTGGTGTCGCCTGCCTCCGGTCCCGGCATGGCGGCGCAGCCTAGAGCCCGGCGCGCCCGCCGGCCGGGGCCGGCCGCGGGTGGAGGTGGGCGGCAGGGTCCGCCTATGTTCGCCCTCGTGCCGGCCTCCCTGCTTCAGCTCATCGCCGTCGAGCCAACCGGTGGCGACGTCTTCAGCGGGGGGACCCCCGACGACTGGCCCGGGGGGCGGGTCTTCGGCGGGTTGGTGGCGGCCCAGGCCCTCGGGGCGGCCGTGGCGACCGTCGACCCGGTGCACCGACCCCATTCGCTTCACGCCTACTTCCTGCGTCCCGGGCGTCCTGGCACCCCGATCTCCTACCGGGTCGACCGGATCCGCGACGGGCGTTCGTTCACCACCCGCCAGGTGGTGGCGTCCCAGGAGGGCGAGGCCATCTTCAGCCTGTCGTCGTCGTTCCACCGCGACGAGGAGGGCCACGAGTACCAGCTGCCCAAGGCTGCCGACGCGCCCGACCCCGAGGGTCTCGACGAAGGACCCTTCGGACGGATGACGGCCCTCCGCCACATCGACCTGCGCGACGTCGGCCCCACCGAGCCGGAGGCCGACGGGACCTACCGGTCGACCCGGCGGGTGTGGATGCGCTGCGCCGGCGAGCTGCCGGACGATCCGGCCACCCACGCCTGTGTCATCACCTTCATGTCCGACATGGGGGTGGTGATGGCGGCCAGGCCCCCGCGCGACTCCGTCACTTGGGAGGCGATGATGGGCGCCAGCCTCGATCACGCCGTGTGGTTCCACCGGCCGGTGCGGGCCGACGAGTGGCTCTTCTACGACCTGCACGCCGTCTCCAACCACAACGCCCGGGGCCTGGTAAGGGGCCTGATGCACACCCGGTCCGGCGTGCTCGGGGCGTCGGTCGACCAGGAGGCCCTGATCCGCCCGCTGCGAGGCTCGGGTCCCCGCAGCTGGGCCGGCGGG
Organism: Actinomycetota bacterium; assembly: GCA_021325435.1. Lineage (GTDB taxonomy): Bacteria > Actinomycetota > Acidimicrobiia > Acidimicrobiales > JAJPHE01 > JAJPHE01. The sequence continues at coordinate 49,705 of JAJPHE010000055.1, forward strand.
CCCGAGCTGCGCTAAGCGCGGTCGAGCTCCACCAGGCGGGCCGCTCCACCGGGACCGGAGGCCTCCAGGACGGTGCGGCCCCCGCCCGGGGGCAACTGGCCGCCGGCATCGGCACTGGCCACCAGAGCGGTGCTCCTGCCCGTTATTCGCAGCGGATCGGCAAAGGGATCTTCGATGTCGAGGGGCTGGTCCGAACCCGCCGACACCACCATTTCGAGGGTTTCCCATTCGTCGTCGCCGAGCAGCGCCAGGTCGTCGGAGACGATGGCGAATCCGCCGGTGCCGGCCACCACCGCCGCCTGGAGACGACGCTGCCAGGGCTCCAACCCGGTCTGGGTGGGTCGGAGCATGAGGCAGTCCGGGTCGTTGGCCCACAAGCGACGGTGCAGCGGAGCCCGCAGCAGGGTCGCCGCCAGGGCGTTGCGCAGCGACGGCAATGTCTCGTCGAACCCCGCCAGCCGGTGCTCGGAGGCCCAGGTGGGGGCCACGTCCGCCGACACCCGCATGGCGTCGACGACTCCGACGGCGGGGCCGAAGGGACAGCCGCAGCCAAGGAGGAAAGCGTCGTCCCCGATCCCGTCGCGCACCGCCTGCAGTCCGAGTCGGAGGGCGCCAGCCCTCGTCGCCGACCCGTCGTGACGCAACCCCGGGGCGGCCGCCGCGTAGCAGAAGTCGATCTTGTGGTAGTCGAAGCCTTCGGCCCGCAGGGCGGTGAAGGTCGATCGCAGGTAATCGAGTGCACCCGGATGGGTGGTGTCGAGGGCGTGGGCCCACCCGCCCCACTGCGGGTTGTAGGCGGAACGCACGGGCAGGCCGTCGGGCCGGCGCACCAGCCAGTCGGGGTGCCGGCCCGCCACCGCGCTGTTCTCGGCCACGAGGAAAGGCGCCGTCCACAGACCTGGCGTCAGGCCCCGGGCCCGGATCCGTCCGGCGGCCGCGGCGGTGCCGCCGGGCCAACCCGGCGCGGCGCGGGTCCAGTCGCCGATGGCTGCCTGCCAGCCGTCGTCGATCTGAACCATCCCCAGTCGGTGGCTGGACGCCAACCGGGTGTTGTCGTCCACGTCCCGTGGGGTGACCCGGTCGAAGTAGTGGTACCAGGAGCACCAACCGGTCGGCGCCGTAGCCGCCGGCCGCGCCTGGCCCGTCGCTCCCCACCGTTCGGCGTAGGCCGAGTACAACGGGCCGGGCTCTCCCCCGGAGATCCATAACGGGTCCAATTGCAGCTCGGCGCCCGGCGCGATGGCGGTGGAGTCGAGCAGGGCCCAGGCGACCAACCCGTCGGGTCGGGCCTCGACGGTGGAGAGGTGGCGACCACCGGCGAGAAATCCGGCCACCCCGGCGTCCCAGAGCAGGAACTGGTCGCCGTTGACCGTCTCTCCAGCGGAGTCCGGGTCCGCCAGGTGCATCCGTTTCACCAGCCCGGGCGACGACGCCCGCTCCGGCCGGCGGTCGGTCGGGGAGCAACGGCGGACGACCGACCAGCTCTGCCACCCGTGCTCGAGCACCTGGGCCAGCGATGCAGGGACAACCATCCCGACCCGGCCGGGCACGACCTCGGCGCGCCCCGGGTTTCGCAGCGTCACCTCGAGGCGGAGACCGGGCGGATCGTCGGCCAGTCTGGTCTCGAGCTCGACGCCGCCGGCGGCGGCGAGGCGCCGGAACGGCACCCGCTCACCACCGACGACCAGACCGTCGGGTTCCAGCACGGGCGCACTGTACCGGCGATTAGCCCTTGTATTTCGGGCCTGTTCGTGGTGCGATGGGCCCTTGGCCGGTAGAAATGCTCGGGAATTCGGCCACTATCCGCGCCTCGCGGCGTGGGGCGAACCACAATGACGCCTGTCGTAGCCCCCATGGAGGAGATCTGCAGATGAATCGACGTGATCTGGTCAAGGCTGTTGCGGCCCATACGGGTCTGGACGGCAGGCACGTGGACGCCGCCCTGAAGGGTTTTCAGGACGTCGTCACGGCAGTCGTCTCGAAGGGCGAGCCGGTGTCGATCAGCGGCTTCGCCAAGTTCGCCAAGATCGAGCGCCCGGCCCGTATGGGTCGCAACCCCGCCACCGGCGAGCAGATCCGCATCAAGGCCTCCAAGAAGGCCCGGATCACCCCGATGAAGGGGTTCAAGGACGCGGTCATGAGCCCCAGCCAGGCGCCCAAGCTCGGCAGGGGCGTGTGGCCGCCCGCCCCGGCCGCGGCCCCGGCCAAGAAGACGGTCAGCCGCGCTCCGGCGAAGAAGGCGCCGGCCCGCAAGGCCCCGGCCAAGAAGACGGCCGCTCGCAAGCGCTAGCCCCCGGTCTAGGTCCGGTGGTGGGTCGCCCGCCGCCCCACCACCGGACGCCTGAGGTATGACCCAGCCCGCCGATGTGGTGGTTGTCGGCGCCGGCGCCATGGGGTCGGCGACCGCGTGGTGGCTGGCCCGGGCCGGACGTCAGGTCGTGCTCCTCGATCGCCACCCGCGGGGCCATACCCTCGGCAGCTCGCACGGTGGATCGCGGATCTTCCGCCTCGCCTATCCCCATCCGGCGTGGGTCGCTACGGCCCAGGAGGCGCTGGGGTTGTGGCGCCAGTTGGAGGAGGAGGCGGGGACGGAGCTGCTCCTCGTGCGGGGTGGCGTGGATCATGGAGCCCGCCCGGCGGTGGAGGCCGTGGCCTCGGCCCTGGCCGCCCGAGGCGCCCGTCACGAGATGCTCTCGGCTGCGGAAGCGGCGCAGCGGTGGCCAGGAATGCGCTTCCGGGGACCGGTATGCCACCAGCCCGACGCCGGCACCGTGCTCGCCGACCGGGCCGTTCACACCCTGCAGGAGCGAGTGGCGGACCTCGGCGGCCTGGTCCGCTTCTCGAGTCCCGTCACCTCGGTCGAGTCCGACGCCGGCGAGATCGTCGTGAGCTGCGCCGACGACGACTTCCGGGCCGGTGCCGTGGTCGTCACCGCCGGCGCCTGGGCTCCGTCGCTGATCCCCGACCTGCCCGGCCGGCCCGTGGTTCCCCCCATGACGGTGACCCAGGAGCAGACGTTCCACTTCGCCCCCGCCCCGTCCGGTGCGCCGACCCGATGGCCGAGCTTCATCCACCACCGGTCCCCGGTGATCTACGGCCTCGAGACGCCGGGCGAAGGGGTGAAGGTCGCCGAGCACATGGCCGGTCGGGTCCTGGCCCACCCCGACGACCGTTTCGACGGTGTCGACCCGGCGGCCCGGCCGAGGGTGCGCACCTACGTCGAGAGGTGGTTGCCGGGCCTCGTGCCGGTTCCGGTGACCGAGTCGACATGCCTGTACACCACCACCCCCGACGAGAGCTTCGTCATCACCAGGCGCCAGCGGGTGGTGATCGGTGCCGGGTTCTCGGGCCACGGCTTCAAGTTCGTGCCGTGGGTCGGCCGGCGGCTGGCGGACCTGGCCGAGGAGGCGCTAGCGGGCTGATCCGCCGGTGGTGGCCCGGGCCCGGCGGACCTCCGGGTTGTAGCAGATGCCCTTCATTCCGAGCATCTGCGCCGGCACGCACAGGTTGGAGCTGCGGCAGAGTCGGGGACCGGGGTCGCCGTCGAGGATGCGGGCGGCCAGGTCGGGCTCGGCATAGAAGGGCCGGCCGATGCCGACCATGTCGGCCTCTCCTTCCTGCAGGATGGTGGTCACCTCCTCGGCGGTCCGGATCCCTCCGACGGCGAAGACGGGGATCGACACCTGTCGTTTGGCCGCGCTGAACAGGTCGCGGTTCCAGACCGGCCGGAAGGCGGCCTGCTTACCTCCGAGCCACGACCCGGCAAGGATGGCCGTGCGCCGCCTCCGGCTGGGAGCCGCCCGCCGCAGCCGGTCGCGCATCGAGCGATTGGTCCAGAACGACCGGGGCACGCCCCCCCGGCTGAGCGTGGTGTCCGGGAACACCGATACGTGCACGGGCGTCACCGCGTCGAAGCCGAACTCCTCCACCAGCCGGCACAGCTCGAGCGCCTCGGCGGGGGAGGTGCGAGCCGTGAGCGGCGGGGACTTCTCGCACGGCACCTTCACCGCGCACGGGTAGTCAGCCCCGGCCCGGGCAGCCACCTCAGCGCGGATCAGCTCTAGAAGGCGGGCCCGGTTGCGCAGCGTGCCGCCGAACTCGTCGCGACGGTGGTTGAAGAAGGGCGACAGGAACTGATCGAGCAGCTTGGCGTTGGCTGATCCCAGTTGGACGCCGTCGTAGCCGGCCTCGCGGGCCCAGGCGGCCACATCGCCGAACCGACGGGCGAGGTCGCGAACCTCGTCGGTGGTGAGGACGTGCACCGGCACGCCCCGGAACGCCGGTTTGAGCAGCCAGGGCACCGGCGAGGCAGCCAACAGCGGGCCCTTGCGGGCGGAGGCGTAGGGCTCGTGCCAGGCCTCCATGGCGAAAATGCCGCCGTGGCCGAGCTGCAGGAAGATGGACGCCCCGGCCTGCTGCACGGCCCGCACCATGGGTGAGAGTTCCATGACCTGCCGACGGTTGGCGACCACCGTCATACCGGGCGACGTCCGGCCCTCCTCCAGGACACAGGAGCTGCCCTGGATGATGAGGCCGACCCCGGCGGTGGCGTTCTCGACGAAGTGGCGGGCGTAGATTTCGGCGGCGTCGGGCCCCGAGCCGGCGCCTTCGAGCACCGGCGCCCGGTAGAGGCGGTTGCGCACCAGGGAGCCGCCGATGCGCAGTGGGGTACGCACGTTGGTCATCACCGGAAACCTACCGAGGTCTCGATAGGGTCACACTCGTGCACCCCGGCAACACCGATGCTGAGTCCTGACTGGTGCTGAGTCCCGACTGGGCCGACGTCCGGCTGTTCCTGCACGTCATGGCGGCCGCCGTGTGGGTCGGCGGACAGCTCACCCTGGCCGGACTGGTGCCGGGGTTGCGGGGGATCTCCGCCGACGCACCGAGAGCCGTGGCCCGGGCCTTCGCCATCCGCCTGGCCTGGCCGGCGTTCGTCCTTCTGCTCGGCACCGGCGTGTGGAACATGGTGGCCGTGCACGCCGGGTCAAAGGACCAAGCCTGGAAGGTCACCCTCTGGGTCAAGCTGGGCGTGGTTGCTGTGTCGGGCGTCTCGGCCTACGCCCACAGCCGGGCTCGCAGCCGGGCCCCGCTGGCGGTGTGGGGCGCCCTGACGGGCCTGTCGGCCATGCTGGCCCTCTTCCTCGGGGTGATGCTGGCCGATTGACCTACGACGGCCGGGCCGACTCGAGGTCGGCGGTCGACTGCCCGCTGAACTGGAAGGGGCCGTAACTGCCCTTGGTCTGGGTCTGGACGTGGGTGGAGAAGCGGATGGCAGGGTCGAACCAGTCCTGCTCGTTGATGGTGGACTCCAGCGATCCGTGGGTGACGATGGTGCTGTCGATCACGTAGGTCAGCACCGACGCCCCATCGAGGGTGACCTGGCGGGTGCCGTCCACCCGACCGTTGACCTGTGCGGTGAAGCTCCCGCAGTTGCCGTTGCCGGCGAAGGTGGAACCGACCTTGGCCGGCCACGGCGGCGAAGGCAGCGGCGGGTTGAAGGTGCACGTGAACGAGACGGTCTGGCCCCCGGTCGTCGAGCGGTCGACGGTCGTGACTATGAACATGCCGTCGGGGCGGAACAGCAGGGTCGTGTCCGACGGCGGCTTGCTCGGATCGACGTAGCGGTGGGTGACCTGGGTGCCGTCAGGCTTGGCCGGGTCCACCACGAAGGTGCCCTCGGCCGGAAGCTGCCCGGTCTGGGTTCCGGCGGTGAAGCTGCCGGACTGGCGGTACCTGTAGGTGCCCGCGGCGATGGGCGCCGGGCCCGCCGGGGCCGATCCGCTCGACCGGCTGGGGGCGGCGGAGCCCGTGGCGGGAGCGACCGTGCTGGAGCCCGTCCCGTGGGCCGAAGTGCTGGTGGTGGTGGACGAGGCACCCGAACCGGCCGGGGCCGCCGCCGTCGTCGCCGAGCCAGCCTCGGTCGTGGTCGTGTGGTTGGCGGCTGTGTGGTTGGTCTGTGCGCCGCACCCGGCCAGCGCCAACGCCGCCGCCAGCACCCACCACCTAGCTCCCCGCATCCCGTCCTCCCCAGCGCCGTCGCCGGCGGCGTCCGCTCCCCGGCCGGCTCATGGTGCCAGGCGCAGGGTCAGGGCGACCAGCCCGGGATGACGTCGCGGCGGCGCCAACCGTACGCCGCCACCGCCGCCGCACTCAGCAGCAGGAGCGCGGCCCCGGCCATCGCCGGCGCCACCGTCCGCCGGGCGCGAACCGGCCGGGTCGCGACGGCCGCGGGGGCGGGCGGCACCGCGGCCAACGGCGCCCCCAGCCACGCCTCGACCGGCAGCGCGGCCGTCCGCCCGGCGCCGGCGTCGGCCTCCACGGTGACCTCGTAGAGGCCACGGTCATGTCCGGGCGGCAGGGGAACCGTGACGGTGCCGGCGCCCAGCACACGGGGGGGCAGGGCGACAGGATCGAGCCCTGGCTCTTCGACGGTGAGGTGGACCACGGCGGGGAGCGTCAGGGACAGGCGCAGAGCCCCGGGGGCGAGGTCGGTCGAGCTGATGGCCAGGGGCCCGGCGTAGGCAGTCGGCGGGGTGACCTCCACCGTCCCGTCCGGCCCGGGGCCGAGGGTCCACCACCCGGCAGCCATGACGGCGAGCGGGCGCCCGTCGGCCCCGACCACCTCGAACGGGCCATTGGCCCCGACGGTCAAGCTGGACAGGCCCGAGCCCAGCCCCACCTTGATGGTGGCCGGCTCCTGCCCGGGCAGGAGCCGGGTCGGCCTCACCCCCCCGTAGTAGGCGGCGACGATGTCGGCGGCGGACCAGCCCCGCTCCGCTTTGCCCAGGGCGCCGTACTGGCTGAGGCCCATGCCGTGTCCGAAGCCGCCGCCGTCTACGACCAGCTGGTCGCCCGAGCTGGAGACGGTGAAGCTCCAGCTCGGCAGGGGGTAGGGCAGCCCGGCGGGGGTGGGCAGGTTGGCGTTCACCATGTCGTGGAACGACGCCAGCGAGATCTGCTCGCTGCCGGTTGAGCCGTCGGCAGCCTGGAGGGCCAGGGTGAGGGTGCTGCCGTTCTGGCTCACCCCGGTGAGCGTCCAGTTGGCCGGAACGCCGAGGGCGGCGCCCACCGAGCTGAGGGGGGCGGTCCAGTGCCAGGAGTGCATGGGGCTGGTTGAGTCGTCGGGGTCCTCGACCGACGGCAGCCAGGGGACGCCACCGTCGCCGGTCCGGCCCCCGTTGCTGGACCCGTACATGGCCTCGATCACCTTGCCCTGGTAGAGCAGGACCTGGCCGGCGGTCGCCGTGACGGCCTGGGCCCAAGCCCGGTCGCCCGCCTCCCGTTCGCGGTCGAGTCCCCGGTAGACCTGGCAGGCGTCGGTGGCGCAGATCTGGGCCCCCGATGCGGAATCTGGCCGACGGACCAGCATCTCCCATAAGGCGTAGGTTCGGGCCGCGATGGCCTGGGCCTGGAGAGCGGCGGCCGGCCAGGTGGGCGGCATCTCGGAGATCCCCTGCAGGTAGTCCTCAAACCCCACGTCGTTGACGACCGACAGTCCTCCTGGGTCGCGCGAGACCTGGATGGCCCCCCGGTAGGAGCCGAGGCCTTGTGCCGTCAGCACCGTGGCCCCGAGAGGCTGGAACCGGACAGGTGAGGCCTCCGACCAACCGGAGCCGGCCGCGCGCGCCTGCCCCCCGGGCCACAGCAGGGCGGCAGCCAGGGCGAGGGACGCGGCAACCCGCCAGAACGTTCGCATCCGAGATCTCGCCGTAGGTCGAGGCCCCCGGTGGGGCCGCACCGGCCTCCAGCTTGATGGTTTCGGGCTGCGGTGGCAAGTGGGAGGACTAGTCACGACTGACCATGGACGTAAACGCCCCGGTCCTTTAATGTCGCCGATCGGAGGTGGTGCGCATGGCCGCCACGGTCACTGTCCGGCGAGGAGCTTCCGGCCGCGTCGATCACTGGAGGAGTCGGGCGGCCTGCCGGCACATGCCCGCCGAGATGTTCTTCCCGATCGGCAGCAGCGGCATGGCCGCCGAGGAGGTGACGGCGGCCAAGGCCGTCTGCGCCGGCTGCCTCGTGTCCGGGCCCTGCCTCGACTTCGCTCTGGTCTCCCGTCAGGAGTTCGGCGTGTGGGGCGGCACGGACGAAGACGAGCGGCGGCTGCTTCTCCGGACCGCCCGCCGCACCCCGGGCTGATCGGGCGGCCGTCGACCGACCGTCGGCCGGCGGCATGAACCCGGACTCGTTCGATCCCGCCGAGGCCCTCGACCGGATCGCCTACCTCCTCGAGCGCCAGCGCCAGCCCAGCCACCGGGTCCGCGCCTTTCGCCGTGCCGCCGGGGTGGTGCGGGCCCTGCCTCCTAGGGACCTCGAGGCGCTGGCGTCGGCCGGGCGGCTTCGCTCTCTGGCCGGCATCGGCGAGTCGACCGAGCGGGTGATTACGGAGGCGCTGGCCGGGCAGACGCCCGCCTACCTGAGCCGGCTGGAGGACGAACCGGCTGAGGAGCTCGAGGGCGCCGCCGTCTCCCTTCGCCAAGCGGTACGAGGGGACTGCCACGGCCACTCCGACTGGTCCGACGGGGGCAGCCCGATCGAGGAGATGGCCGCGGCTGCCGCCGCCCTGGGACACGAGTACTGGGCCCTCACCGACCACTCTCCCCGGCTGACGGTGGCCCACGGCCTCGATCCGGACCGGCTGCGGCGCCAGCTCGAGGTGGTGGGCGAGCTCAACCAGCGATTGGCCCGAGAGGGCGGGTTCCGGATCCTCACCGGCATCGAGGTCGACATCCTCGAGGACGGCCGGCTGGACCAGGAGGAGGAGCTCCTCGCCCGCCTCGACGTCGTCGTCGCCAGCGTTCACTCCAAGCTGCGCATGGAGGGCCCGGCCATGACGGCGCGGATGGTCCGGGCCGTGCAGAGTCCACACGTCGACATCCTCGGCCACTGCACCGGCAGGATCGTCGTCGGCCGGAGCCGTCCCCAGTCGGATTTCGACCCGGAGGCGGTCTTCGCCGCCTGCGCCGCTTCCGGGACGGCGGTGGAGATCAACTCGCGCCCCGAACGCCTCGACCCCCCACTGCCACTCCTGGAGAAGGCCCTTGAGGCCGGGTGCTTGATCGCCATCGACACCGACGCCCACGCCCCGGGTCAGCTCGAATGGCTGGGAAACGGCTGTCGGATCGCGGCCGACGCCGGCGTCGAGGCCGAGCGGGTCATCAACACCTGGGAGCGCGAGCGGCTGTTGGACTGGACTGCCTCCCGGACAGGCTGACCGGTCATGGCTCGCGCCCGACGTCGGTGGCGATCCGGTCCGAGCGCAGCCCCTTGAACCGTGGGGCCCGCAGGGTGCCGGACCGGGTCCACTCGGCGAAGGCCACCTCGGCGACCAAGCTCGGTTCCACGAAGCGGGCCGAGCGCCTGACGGGGGGCGGCAGCGGGGGGGTGGCCGCGAAGGGGCTGTCGGGGCGGCCCAGGCCGGCCAGGGCCTGCCCGATCCGTCCCAGGTCGGCCTCGGAGAGGCCGCTGCCGACCCGGCCGGCGTATCGGAGCTGGGCGTCCTCGTAGTAGCCGACCAGTAGCGACCCCAGACGACCGGAGCGGCTCCCCTCCCCCGGCAGCCAGCCCCCGATCACCAGCTCCTGACGGCGGACGTTCTTCACCTTCAGCCAGCAGCGCGACCGGCGGCCCGCCTCGTAGGCGCTGTCCAGCCGCTTGGCGACCAGGCCTTCGAGCCCCTGGCGGCGGGTCGCCTCAAGCAGGGCGGCCCCGTCACCCACGTGGTAGGCGGGCACCTGCACCCGGCCTTGCGGTCGCACCGTGTCCTGGAGGAGCCGGCGCCGATCGGCATACGGCAGCTCGACGAGGGATCGATCGTCGAGTCTGAGCAGGTCGAAGGCCACGTAGTGCACGCCGATCTCCGCCATCCGGCGTTGGATCCGGACAGCCCCGGCGATGTTGATCCGCTGCTGCAACCGCTCGAAGCTCGGCCGGCCGCCCTCGTCGTAGGCGACGATCTCCCCGTCCAGCACGACCCGGTGGCCGCCGGTGGCGTCGGCCAGCTCACCCAGCTCCGGGTACTGAGGGGTGATGTCGAGCAGGTTACGGCTCTGGAGCCGGACCCCGGAGTCGTCGACGAACGCCAGGGAGCGCACGCCGTCCCACTTGAGCTCAAAGGCCCAGCGCGACTCGTCGGTGGGCAGCCGGTCCGTCGCCACCGCCCTCATGGGCTCGATCACCTCGGGCACCGGTGGGGTCACCGGTGGTTTGATACCGGCGAGTCGACCGGGCGCAGGGGGGGAACGGAAAGCTGGTGACTGTCAGCCAGGACGTGGAGATCGAAGGCCGCACCCTCCGGGTGACGAATCTCGACAAGGTCCTCTACCCGAACGGATTCACCAAGGCTCAGGTCATCGACTACTACATCCGGGTTGCTCCCGCCTTGCTCCGTCACCTCGCCGGGCGCCCCATCACCCTGAAGCGTTATCCCAACGGCACCGAAGGTCAGTTCTTCTACGAGAAGAACTGCCCTTCTCACCGCCCGGAGTGGGTGAACACCGTCAAGGTGCCCCGCGCCCGGGGGGACGAGCGTTTCATCACTTACTGCACCGTCGACGACCTTCCCACCCTCGTGTGGCTGGCCAACCTGGCCGCCATCGAGCTCCATCCACTGCTGGCCAGGGCCGTCGACGTCGACTCGCCCACCCACGTGGTATTCGACCTCGACCCTGGTCCGCCGGCCGGGCTGCTCGAGTGCGCTCGCGTCGGATGCCTCGTGCGCCAAGAGCTGGATGGAATGGGGCTGCAGTGCTTTCCCAAGACGTCGGGCTCGAAGGGGCTGCAGCTCTACGTCCCCCTCAACCGGCCCCACACCTACGAGCAGACCAAGCCCTTCGCCCATCGCCTGGCCGCCGCCCTGGCCCGGCGGCATCCGGAGCTGGTCGTCGAGAAGATGGACAAGTCGCTGCGCAAGGGGAAGGTGCTCATCGACTGGAGTCAGAACCATCCCACCAAGACGACCGTGGGCCCCTACTCGCTGCGCGCCCGCGAGCGCCCGACCGTCTCCACCCCTGTCAGATGGGGCGAGGTGGAGGACCTTCTCGCGGGAGGCGACGCCTCCCAACTCGCTTTTGACGCCACCCAGGTCCTCGATCGGCTGAACGAGGAGGGCGACCTGTTCGAGCCGGTCGCCACCCTGCACCAGGAGCTGCCGGTCTGAGCTCGGGCTCATCGCCCCGCTTGCACCCACAGCTCCATGGCGATGTGGGGCCCGATGTCGGGCTCCTCCCACTCCTCGCCGACCGGGCAGAGGCCGAAGTGCCGGTAGAAGCCGACCGCCGGCACTCGGGCGTTGCACCACAGCCGCCCACCACCGGCGCCGGCGACGTGCCCGATGGCTGCGGTGAGAACCGCCGCCCCGACACCCTTCCCCCGCATCGTCTCGTCCGTGGCCATACCTCGCAGCCTCCACGCCGATGAGTCGTCTGCCGCCCACGGTGGCGGCTGGCGCATCAGCGAACCGATGCCCACCAGCCGCCCATCGGTGTCGAAAGCGCCGAGGTGGCGAGAGTCGGCATCGTCATCCCCTGGGAAGCGGACCTCGTCCATCCGCTGGTGGGGACGCAGCACTCTCTGGCGGAGGGGAAGGGTGGCGTCGGCGGCGATGGTCCCGACCACCACCGGGCCGTCGAGTGCCGCTCCTGCCACCGGTCGACGGTACCGCCGCCCACGCCGGCGCGCGGCGCTACCGTCGGCCATGCTGGCGCGCGACCATTGTCGGGTGCCCCTCCGCCGCATCAACCACGTGCAGCTGGCGATGCCCGCCGGCCGCGAAAGCGACGCCGTGGCCTTCTACGAGGGTCTGCTCGGCATCCCCCACGTCCCCAAGCCCGAGCACCTCGCCCGCCGGGGTGGCTGCTGGTTCGAGAAGGGGGACCTGAAGGTCCATGTCGGGGTCGACTCGGACTTCGTGCCGGCCCGCAAGGCTCATCCCGCTTTCGAGGTGCAGGGCCTGGGCGAGCTCGAGGCCCGGCTGCGCGGGGCCGGAGCCCCGGTCAAGGACGACGAGCCCCTCGAGGGGTGGCAGCGGATCTACACCGAAGACCCCTTCGGCAACCGGATCGAGCTGATGGAACCCACCGGCTGACCTCGGGCGACCGGCCGCTGTCACACCTCCGGGTCACCATGCCCGGTATGAGCGCTGAAATCTTCCTCGCCCTGGTGGTAGCCGGGTTCCTCGGCGGCCTGGGCGCCGGCCACCTGCTCGAACGTCGCCGCCGGGCCACCGCCGTCGCCTCCCTCGTCGAGCCCATCGGGTCGTCACTCGAACGGGTCGAGAGCCGGCTGCAAGAGATCGAAGCGGCCCGGCGCGAGGCCTACGGGGGCATCACCCAGCAGATGCGGTCGATGATGGAGTCCCAAGAGCTGCTGCGAGGCGAGACGGCGGCGCTGGGACGGGCGCTGCGCAACCCCGGCGTCAGGGGACGATGGGGGGAGCTGCAGCTGCGGCGGGTGGTCGAGATGGCCGGGTTGGTGGCCCAGTGCGACTTCGTCGAGCAGCCGGCGCTGTCCGCCGGCGGCGGAGCTCTCCGTCCCGACCTCGTCGTGCGGCTGCCCGGAGGGCGCTCGGTGGCCGTGGACGCCAAGGTGCCCCTCGATTCCTACATCGAAGCGACCGCGGCCACCGACGAGAAGGCCGTGCGGGCCGGTCTGGCCGACCACGCCCGCCGGCTCCGAGCCCATGTCGCCTCCCTCTCGTCGCGGGAGTACTGGTCTCGGCTGCCGGGCAGCCCCGAGTTCGTGGTGGCCTTCCTGCCGGCCGACCCGCTGCTGGCGGCGGCCATCGAGGCGGATCCCAGTCTGATGGACTTCGCCGTGGCTTCCGACGTGCTCCTCGCCACCCCCGCAACGCTCATCGCCCTGCTGCGGGCGGTCGCCCACGGGTGGAGGCAGTCGGCCCTGGCCGACAACGCCCGCGAGGTGTGCGAGGTTGGTCGCGAGCTGCATCACCGGCTGGGCGCCCTCGCCGACCACTTGGGAGCGGTGGGTCGCAGCCTCGATCGGGCGGTGGAGGCCTACAACCGTTCGGTCGGTTCGTTCGAGACGCGGGTTACGGTGAGCGCCCGACGCCTGGCGCAACTGGGGGCGGCCGACGAACCGCTTGACGCTCCTCAGGCCGTTACCGCCGTGGCCAGGACGCCGAGGCCGCCCGACGCCGCCGCCTGACGTTTGGTGGCTCAGATGACGGGTTGCTCGGTCCAGCGGCCGAACACCTGGGCCATGGCGTCGACGATCTCGCCGATGGTGGCGTAGGCACGGGTCGCCTGGAGGATCGGCTCCATGAGGTTGCGGGTGGGGTCGGCGGCCGCCCGGGTCACCTCCGAAAGGGCCGAGTCGACCGCGCCTTGGTCCCGCGCTGAGCGGACGTGGGCCAGCCGTTTCCGTTGGCGCTCCTCCACCTCGGGTCCGATGTAGAGGATGGGCGTGGCCTCGTCGTCCGTGTCGGTGAACCGGTTGGCACCCACCATCACCCGCCGGCCCGACGTCAGTCGGGTTTCGGCCTGGTAGGCGGACTCGGATATCTGGGACTGGAACCAGCCGGCCTCGATGGCCTCGTACACCCCTTCGAGGATCGACCCGTTACCGAGCTCGTCGAGGTAGGAGAAGACCTCCTCGGCCCGCCGCTCCATCTCGTCGGTCATCCACTCCACGTAATGCGATCCCCCGAGCGGGTCGGCCACGTGAGGAACTCCGGTCTCGTGGGCGATCACCTGTTGGGTGCGCAGGGCTATGCGGGCGGCCCTCTCGGTGGGCAGGGCCAGCGCCTCGTCGAACGCGTCGGTGTGGAGGCTCTGGGTGCCGCCGAGCACCCCGGCGAGCGCCTCGATCGCCACCCGGGCGATGTTTACCTCGGGCTGTTGGGCGGTGAGCGACACGCCTGCGGTCTGGGTATGGAAACGGAGACGCGTCGAGGATTCCTGGCGGGCGCCGTACCGGTCGCGCATCCAGCGAGCCCAGATCCGCCGAGCGGCCCGGTACTTGCCGATCTCCTCGAAGAAGTCGATGTGAGCGTTGAAGAAGAACGACAGGCGGGGGGCGAACCTGTCGACGTCGAGCCCGGCGGCGACGGCGGCCTCCACATAGGCGAAGCCGTTGGCCAGAGTGAAGGCCAGCTCCTGGGCGGCGGTCGAGCCTGCTTCGCGGATGTGGTAGCCGGAGACCGACACCGGATGCCAGCGCGGCATCTCCACCGTGGTGAAGCGGATCACGTCCGTCACCAGCCGCACCGAAGGCCGAGGCGGGAAGATGAACTCCTTCTGGGCCTGGTACTCCTTCAGGATGTCGTTCTGAATGGTGCCGCCCAGCGCCGACCGCTCCACGCCGCCCTTCTCGCCCACCACCGCGTACATGGCGAGCAGGATCGGGGCGGCGGAGTTGACCGTCATCGAGGTGGTGATCCGCGACAGGTCGATATCGGCGAACAGGTCCTCCATGTCGGCGAGAGTGTCGACCGCCACCCCGGCCTTGCCCACCTCGCCGAGGCAGCGCGGGTCGTCGGAGTCACGTCCCATCAGGGTGGGCAGATCGAAGGCGGTCGAGAGCCCGTCACCCCCAGCGCGCAGGATCTCCTTGAAACGGGTGTTGGTGTCCTCGGGGGTCCCGAAGCCGGCGAACATCCGCATCGTCCACAGCTTCGACCGGTACATGGAGGCGTAAGGCCCCCGCGTGAATGGCCACACGCCGGGGAACTCCCCGTCATCAGGTCCGTGGACCGGCGCCACCGGGATGCCGGACAGGGTCTCGAAGTCGGCGTCACGGGTCGTGGAGCTGTCGAACCGGCGCCGCCACTCGTCTCTGACCACCTCCCGAGTGTACGGCCAGGTGCGACTAGGGCGGCCCCACCGGTTCGGCGAGCAGGCAGCCTGACCCCACCAGGGCGGCCACCTCCTCGGCGTCCAGCCCGAGCCACTCCGACAGCACGGCCGTGTTGTGCTCCCCCCGGTAGGGGGCGCCGCCTCTCGCGCCCGTGGGTGAGGACGACAGGTGGTAGGGCGACTGGACCACCCGGCGCTGTCCCCCTCCCCGGTCGTCCACCGTGGTCCAGGCGCCGCGGGCGGTGGGGGAGTCGAACGACGCCATGGGCTCTCGTACATCGGCCCACGCCAGGTCGGCCCGCTCGAGATCGGCCAGCAGTGAGCGACGGTCGGGGCGGGACGCGATCCATTGGGCGGCCGCCTGGCGCCGGGCCAGGATCTTGTCCTCCAGCGGGGCGTCAGGCGCCGGGTCGGCCACGCCGAGCACCCGGTTCAGCTGGCGCCACACGTAGCGGAACTCCCCGGAGATCAGTAGCGGCCCGCCGGGCCCGTCCCAGATCTCACCCCCGAGTCGGCGCATGGGGAACCCGTCGAGGGCGTGGTGGGCGTAGTCGTCGGTGGCCAGCATGGACTCCAACATTGAGATCTCGACGTGCTGACCCCGGTGGGTTCGCTGGCGCTCGAGCAGACAGGACAGCACACCGACGAGGCCGTGGAGAGCGGCGTTGGTGTCGGCGATGGAGAGCATCGGATCACTCGGGGCGCGCTGGTCGAAGGCGGCTTGGCGGCCGATCAAGCCGGACTCAGCGTGGATGACCGGGGCGAAGGCCGCCCGGCTGGCGTCACTCCCCTCGGGACCGAATCCGGTCACCGACAGCATGATCAACCCGGGGTTGTCGGCGGCGAGCACCTCCCACCCGAGACCGAGGCGAGCCATCACGCCGGGCCGGAAGTTCTCGATGAGCACATCGGCGACGCCAGCGAGGCGCCGGGCGAGCTCGACTCCCTCCGGTTGGCGCAGGTCGATGCACACGTTGCGCTTTCCCGCGTTCTGCTGGGTGTAGAAGCCCGACAGGCCGTGTCTCACCTCTCCCCACACGCGGGTCATGTCCCCGTCGGGAGGCTCGAGCTTGACCACATCGGCCCCGAGGTCCGACATCATGCGACCGGCGAACGGTCCGGATACGACGCGGGACAGATCGAGGACGCGGATGCCGAAGAGCGGCCCGGAGTGGGCCGGGGCGCCCGCCGCCCGCTCAGCCATCCTGTTGGACGACCCTCCAGCTCTGGGAGGCGAGCCCGGTTCCGGTCACGTCGGTCGGCGGGAGGTCCGCCACCTGGATGCGATAGTGAGCCGACTCGGGCACCGGAACCTGGTACGGGTAGCTGCACGAGCCGTCGCCCAGTGGGCTCGGCGAGCCGAGGGTGGAGCCGGCCAGGGTCCGCCCCCACTGGTCGACGACGACCACCGACGCTCCGGCGGCGACCCCCGCCGGGGCGGTGGCGCACCCGCCGTGACCATCTCCGGGCGCCAGCACCGTGCCGTGGATCACGTGGACGCCGCGAGCGGTCGGCGCGGAAGTCGGCACGGGTCCCGGTTGGCGGTGGAGCCGCCCGGCCAGCATCCCACCCCCCACTACGGCGACCATCACGAGGATCATCAGGAGTTGGCCTCGGCGGACGGGACGGCCGGTGGGGCGGGGCGGCGTCGCGGTGCGTTGCGGGGATGTCACGGCTCTCCTTCCGCCGTCACCTTACCGGCCGGCCCCCGGCGCGCCACACTTGGTGGGTGCCCGAGCTGCCTGAGGTCGAGGCCCTCTCCCTGTTCCTTGGCGAACGCACGGAGGGAGCGATCGTCGAGCGGGTCGACGTGGTCGCGGTCAGCGCCCTCAAGACCTTCAGCCCCTCTCCGGACGAGCTGTGTGGCCGGACCATGCAGTCGGTGGGCCGGCGGGGGAAGTTCCTCGTGATGGCGACCGACGGCCCCTCGCTGGTCGTTCATCTAGCCCGGGTCGGGTGGATCAGGTGGCGCGACGTTCCCGCCGGACGGCCGAAGCCGGGCCGGGGCCCGTTGGCCCTGCGGGTGACCCTCGATCGGGGGGAGTTCGACGTGACCGAGGCGGGCACCCAGAAGAAGGTGGCGGTCTACGTCGTGGAACGGCCCGAGGATGTCCCTGGCGTGGCGTCCCTCGGCGTCGATCCGCTCTCCTCGGAGTTCACGGCCGATCGCCTCGCTGCGCTGCTGGGGTCGACCCGCCAGCAGCTCAAGGGGGCCCTGACGGACCAGTCCCTGGTCGCCGGGGTCGGCAACGCCTACTCCGATGAGGCGTTGCACGCCGCCCGCCTCTCACCGTTCAAGGCGGCGTCGTCACTCACCCCCGAGGAAGTGGAGAGTCTGCACACGGCCATCTTGTCGGTGCTGGCCGATGCCGTCGGTCGCTCGGCGGGGTTGCCGGCTGCCGGCCTGAAGAGCGAGAAGAGGTCGGGAATGAGGGTCCATGGCCGGACCGGAGAGGGGTGCCCGGTGTGCGGGGAAAAGATCCGCCAGGTGGCCTTCGCCGATCGCTCGTTGCAGTACTGCCCGGGCTGTCAGACCGGTGGCAAGGTGCTGGCCGACCGGCGCCTCTCGCGGCTTCTCAAGTGACGGGGCTGGGGAACGTCACCTCCTCGGTGGTCGGGTGCGCCACCATCGCCCCCCCAGGATCGCCAGGACCACGAACGCACCCGCCCCGCTGAGGGCCGGGAAGGCCGGGCTGATGTGGGCCCCCGGCTCCGGGCCGATGGCCAGCGTCGTCGGCGGAGGCGGCGGCGGGGGGAGGGGCAGAGTCGTGACCGACGACGTGGTCGTCGGCGCCGTCGTGGTGGTGGTCGTCCGCAAGGTGCGCGCTGTGGTCGGGGGGTGCGCCACCCCGGTAGTGGTCGTGGTCCGCACGGTCGTCGTCGACGACCGGGGAACGCTCGTGGTGGTGGTGGTGAGGGGAGTGGTGGTCGGTGTCGTCGTGGGCGCCGTGGTCGGCGGGGGGGAGGTCGTCGTGGTCGTTCCGGGTGCCACCCTGGCCTCGGTGGGCCCGGCGAGGGACAGTCCGGCCAGCAAGGTGACGCCGAGCGCCGCGGGTGGCAGGAGTCGAAGGACGGGCACGTTCACAGTTTGGACGACCGGTGGGTCGAAGGCGCGCCGGCAGCGCTGTGACAGTCGCCGGGCGCTCTGACGATGATGTGGCGGTGACCGCCGCTGACGTGCCTGCGCCGGCGCGGGCCGCACGACTGGCCGGTTACGGTCCCAGCCTGGCGGTCATCGGGCCGTTCATCCTCCTTGGGCTGCGGTGCGCGCTGTGGCGGAGCCACGTGTTCCTACGTGGCGACCTGGCCCTGATCGACCTGTCGGTGCGCAACGCCGGCCGCCTCCACCAGGTGCTCGGCCCCTACGACCGCTTTGGTTGGCACCACCCCGGCCCCGTCTACTTCTACCTGGTGGCCAGCGTCGCCCGGGTGGTGGGCGGCGGGCTCCAGGCCCAGGCGGTGGGAGCAGCTCTCCTCAACGGACTGTCGGTCGGCGGCGTGGTGTTCGTCGTGGGCCGTCTGGCCGGGCGCCGGGCAGCGGTCGGCGCCGGCGCCCTGCTGGCGGCGGCAGTGGCGGTCCTGGGCCCGGTGGTCATGATCAACCCCTGGAACCCCTACGTCGTGGTCCTGCCGGTGCTCCTGGTGGGCGTCCTTTCCGTCGGCGCTGCCTGTGGGGTGACCACGTGCTGGGCGGCGGCGGCCCTGGTGGGCACCTTCGTCGTCCAGACGGATGTGGGAACGCTGCCGGTGGTGGCGGCCGCCCTGGTCCTGTCGGGCGCGTCCTGGCTCATCTGGAAGCCCCAGCGGACGGCGCTCACCAAGGCGCCCGCCGCGGTGGTGCTGCTGGTCCTGGCGGTCGCCCTCTGGGTGCCCCCGCTCGTTCAGCAGTTGACTGGATCGCCGGGCAACCTCGGACAGATCGTCTCTTTCATGACGGCCGGACATCCCCGAGCCGGCCTGCCCGCAGCGGTACGGGCCCTTGGCAGTGCCCAGCTGAATGTGGTCGGACTCTCGTCTGGAGGCGCCGTTGGCCTGTTGCTGCCGGTGGCGCTGGGATCGACCGGTGTGGTGTGGGGTACCAGGCGCCGCAGCCTCTTTGCCGCCGCCGCCGGCGCTCTGTGCCTCTTGAGCGTGGTGGTCTCGATCGCGGCGGCGGCCGCCGTTGTGGGTCCCGTGTACCGCTACCTGATCGAATGGTCGGTGGCCCTTCCACTCCTTGGCGCGGTAGGCGTCATCACCGCGGCCGGCACGGACCAGCCCGCCGGGGAATCCTCCAGTCGCGCCGGGCGCCCGATGACGGCCGTGCCGTGGGTCGCCCTGGCCGTCGGCGTGTTGGCGTTGGTGGGTCGCATGTTGTCCCTGCCGTCGTTCGGCACCTACTCGGCGCCGGAAGTGGCCGCGGCATGGGACCTGGTGCGCCCGGCGCTGGCCGTCCGACCCCACGAGCGCGTCGAGGTCGACGCCGTCGATCCGGCTGGGTGGGCGGTGGCTGCCGGACTGTGTGACGAGATCGACCGGACCGCGACCGGATTCGTAGTGCCCTCCCAGTGGGGATTCCAGTACGGCAGCGATCGGGTGGGCTCGGCCGCCACCGTCGTGTACCTCCGGGCGCCGGCCCCCCCGCCGGGCGAGCCCGGGCAGTTGCTGGGCCGGGCCGGGCCGGTATCGGTGTGGCTGGCCCACCAAGCCGGCGGCCCCACTGGAGTGAGCTGACGGCGGAAGAAGTTCCGGCAGGAAGCCCACCGCAAGGGCTCCGGGCGCAACCCCGGCCACGTCCTTCCGGAAGGACTTCCGGAAGGAAGCAGCCTGCCCGCGGGGAAGGCGGGAAGGCCAACCGGAAGGAAACCGGCCGGCTTCCGTGGAGTCCTGGCATCCTTCCGGAAGGAAACTGCTGGCTTCCGGCCGGAAGGAAGTCGGTGGGAACGTCCTTCCTTCCGGAAATCCTCCGGAAGCAGACGACGTCCACGATGGGTAGTATGGGGCGATGCCCAGCGCCAAGGACACTTACTCCGCCGCCCAGGCGGCCGACATCATCGGGGTCAGCGAACGGCGGGTCCGCCAGTTGGTTGCCGAGAAGAAGCTTCCGGGGGTCCGGTCGGCCGACGGAACGGTGAGGATTCCCCAGCAGGCAGTGAACGAGGAACGGAAGAAGCGCCGCGGCGGCTCGACCGCCACCGCCTCCACCGCCACCAAGCGCAAGGCGACGGGTGCGACCAAGGCCCGATCCGACGTTGATGTCGACGCCCTGGCCTCGGCGGTCGCCAGCGCCGTGGGCCAGCGGCTGGAGGGTCAACTGGAGGTGACTCGGCGGGCTGAGAGTCTTGTGCGGGCCGAACTCGACGAGGAGCGGGCCCGACGCATGGAGGCCGAAGCGAAGCTGGCCGAAGCCCAGCGGCAGGTCGAGGAGCTCAGGGAAGCGGCGTCGAAGCGCGGGATCTTCAAGCGCCGGCGGCCGGTGGCGAGCGAAGCCTGATGAGAAGGGCAGCGGCGGCGGTGTCGGTGCTGGCGCTGGCCGCCTGCGGAGGGGCGTCGGGCGGCGCCCAGGGAACGTCGACCACCAGCCCGGCCCAGGCGAAGTCGGCGATCGCCTCGACGTGGACCACCTTCTTCTCCGCCTCGACCCCGCTGAGCACCGAGATCTCCCTGCTTCAGAACGGGAACCGTCACGAGGCTCAGATCCAGGCCCTGCACAAGCAGATGCCCGCCGACCTCTCGGCCCGAGTCGTCTCGGTGGCGGTGTCCAACGGGCAGGCGACGGTGACTTACGACCTCATCAGCAACGGGCAACCGTTGTTGAGCTCCCACTCGACCGGCAAGGCGGTCCTGGTGGCCGGTAGGTGGCTGGTCAGCGAAGGGACGTTCTGCTCGCTGGTCACCCTCGCCGGGTCGAGCTGCTGAGCTCGCTCAGGGCGGCGTCTCCTCCTGTAAGGGAGAGACCCGACCGTGGCTCATCTCCACGACATCGTTGGTGAGCAGGCGGGCGCGGTCGGCCCGCTGCTCCACGAGGAGGAGGGCCGCGCCGGCGTGGTGAAGGCGTCCCAGGCCGGCGTAAATCTCCTCGATGGCCGCCGGAGCCAAACCGAGCGCCAGCTCGTCGGCGATGACGAGGCGGGGTGGGTCGGCCAGCACCCGGGCCAACGCCAGGAGGCGCTGCTCCCCACCGGAGAGGGTTCCCGCCGCCTGGCGCCGCCGCTCGCGCAGGCGGGGGTACACCTCGAAGGCGGCCTCGAGGGCCTCATCGACGCGACGGGTCGACTGGCGGAAGGCGAGGACGAGGTTCTCCTCGACCGTGAGGCTGGCGAAGACGCCACGTCCCTCCGGGATGTGCGCCATTCCGGCCGTGGCCAGATCATGCGGTGAGCTGCTGGTGACGTCGCGGCCATCGAAGACGACTGAGCCCCGGGTGGGGCGGACCAGGCCGGAGCAGACTCGCGCCAGGGTCGTCTTGCCCGCCCCGTTCGGTCCGACCACAGCGCAGGCTGAACCGGCGAGAAGGGTCAACGACACGCCGAACAGGACTCGGAACTTCCCGTAGCCGGCGTCGACCTCCTCGAGGCGGAGGAGGACCTCGCCCGCCTCGCTCACCGGTCCACCCCCGCCCGGTAGGCCGCCTCCACCGCCGCGCTGTCCAGCGTCGTCGCCGGGTGGCCTTCGGTGAGGACCAGGCCGGCGGAGAGGACGTAGACGCGGTCGGCGACGGCGCGCACGAGGTCCAGGTCGTGCTCGACCAGCAGGACCGAAGTGCCCCCGGCGCGCACCGACGTGAGGGCCTGTACCAAGGTGTGCCGATCGGCGTCGTCGAGCCCGGACGACGGCTCGTCGGCGAGGACCACCGAGGGGTCGGTGGCCAGGGCCCGGGCCAGCTCCACCAGCCGGGCCCGGCCCAGGCTGAGTACCTGGGCTTGCCGGTCGGCGTCCTCATCCAACCCGAGGAGGGAGAGGAGCGAGTTCACCCGGGCCTGCTCCTCGGGGCGTTCCGCCGTAGGTGCGATCAGGTCTCGCACCAGCCCGCGGTGTTGGCGGCGGGCCCGGGCGGCGACAATGAGGTTCTGCCGGACGGTGAGCTCGGAGAACAGCTCGACCCGTTGGAAGGTTCGGGCCATGCCCAGGCGGGCCCGACGGTGGACGGGAAGGTTGGTGATGTCGCGCCCGTCGAGGAGCACCGAGCCCGAGTCCGGGCGGGTGGTGCCGAGCAGACAGTCGAAGAGGGTCGTCTTGCCCGCTCCATTGGGCCCGATGACCGCGACCAGCTCCGACTCGTCGATCCGGAGGGATACGTCGCTCAGCGCCAGGATCCCCCCGAAGCGTTTGGTCAACGACGTGGCTTCGAGGACCGTCACCCGGCACCTCCGCCCGACCAGACCCTACGGGCGCGGTCCACTATCGCTCGGCTCGCCCAGGGAACCAACCCTTCCTGGTGCCGGATGTAGCTCAGGGCGCCGAACCCGAACAGCACGGCGGCCACCGTGCTGTATCGCGACGGAAGCGTGGCCAGGAACTCGGGAACGACGGTGATGGCCACGCCGGCGGCCACCGCGCCCCCCACGGTCCGCACTCCCGTGATGGCCACCACCACCAGCCAGAACAGCGATTGGAAGAAGGTGAAGTTGCTGGCGCTCACCGCCCCCAGCGTGGTGCCCAGCAGCGCTCCGCCGAGGCCGGCGACTCCGGCGGACAGGGTGAAGGCCACCACCTTGGCCCTTCTCACGTCGATGCCGATCGATTCGGCGGCCACCTCGCTTCCTCTCAGGGCTCCCAGGTAAAGGCCGATCGTTCCCCGCTTCAGCCGCGACACGAGAAGGGCCGCTAGGGCTAGCACCAGGACCGAAAGGGCGAAGAAGGGCCGGTTGGCGTTGAAGCTGACGGGGCCGATCAGAGGGCGGGGCACGACGATGCCGGTGGTTCCGTTGCCCGCCCAGGACTGAGGGAACACCAGGTTGTCCACCAGCAGCCCGAAGGCGAAGGTGGCCAGGGCGAGGTAGATGCCGCCCACCCGCAGCGACGGTACAGCCGCCACCACTCCGACGAGGCCGGCGACGACCCCGCCGGCGATCAGGCCGGCCACTACCGACAGGTTGTAGTGGCTGGCCAGCTGGCCAGCGGTGAACGCACCTATGCCGGCGAACTCTGCTTGGCACAGCGAGACCTGGCCGCTCATACCCACCAGGACGGTGAAGGACAAGAAGACGACGCCCATGGCCACCGCCTCGGTGCCCACATAGAGCCAGTAGGAGGGCAGCACCAAGGCCATCACCACGGCGACGGCCAGGGCGGCGCCGGCCTGACTGGAGGAGCTCAGGCTCTGGATCCGGGCCGGAAGGGCGATCGGCCCGGTCGCCGTCGGAGGATCCACGCCGGCCAGGGGGTCAGCGCCCGAACCCCGGCGCGCCAGGCTCGGCCAGGCCAGCAGGGCGATGAGCAGCAGCAGGAAGGGCAGCGAAGGACGGAGACCCTTGACGAACTGGCTGCCCAGGGGCAGGTAGGCGGTTATCAGCTCCTGGCCGATGCCGAGGACGAGTCCTCCGGCCACGGTCAGGCTCAGGCTGGTCAGGCGACCGATGGCGGCGGCGGCGATCGCCGCCACCACGAGGGTGTCGAAGTTGAAGACGTCTACTGACCGGTACAGCGGGGCGAGGAGCACCCCGGCGAGGCCGGCCACCACGCTGGAGACGATCCAGGCCAGCGAGCTGACCCGAGCCGAGTCGACCCCCACCAATTCGGCCAGGCGAGGGCTCTCTACTACCGCCCGCATGCGGAGTCCGAGTGGTGTGTAGCGGAACATGAAACCGATCGCGACGGTGATGAGGACGGTGGCGGCGACAACCGCCAGCTGGGCCGTGTCGATCCGGTCAGTGCCCGTGCCGATGACATCCGGAGGGGTCGGGCCGAGGGCCGGGGGGGCGAGTCGGGTGCCCACTCCGAGCCAGGCGGCCTGGATCAGGGCAGGGATGCCGACTAGGAGCCCCAGGCTGCTGACCAACCGGACGACCATCGGCGCTGTCCGCAGGCGGCGGAACAGAACCCGCTCGAGGATGTAGCCCACCGCCCCGCCGACGATCACGACGGAGGTGAGGGTGGCCGCCCACAGCGGCCAGCGGTGGGTTCCCCGCGTCTCGTAGAACACCGCCGCCGACAGGTACGCCTGGGCGCCGAAAGCCAGGTTGAACACGCCCGACGAGCGGTAGGTGATCACCAGGCCCAGTCCCACCAGGGCGTAGATGCAGCCGAAGGGCACCCCCGAGATCAGGTAGCGGGTCACCCGGGGGGCCCCCCCGACCCGCCGGCTGCGGATGAGCCCGGGACACCGGGTACGGCTATCGGGGTAAGCGCCGCGGTCGTCGCCGCCGAGTTGCTGAGGCAGACGAACGGGTTCCCGAAGAGCGTGATGAACCTTCCGCCTCGCACCTGCAGGTACACCGAGCAGTTGGTGCTGCCGGCTTGGGTGTGGTCGGTGCGCCAGTTCACCGGGGTCTCGATCCCGTTGGCGGTGAACTCGGTGAGCGAATTGATGGCTTCGACCAGACCGTGGCGGGTGAGGTCGCGCCCGGCCCGCTGCAGTCCCTCAACGAACATGGCGGCCGATACCCAACCGGCGAGGGATACCTGGCCGATCGCCGCCTTGGGGTAGTGGGATCTCATCTCCGACAGGTACTGGGTCATACCGGGGGACAGGCCCGCGTCCTCGAAGGGGACGAAATCGGTGGTGAGGTAGACCCCTTCGTACTCGCGGGGGAACTTCTCGAGGGTGGCATGGTCGTAGCCGTCCAGCCAGTACTGGGCCACGTGGCTCAGGCCGGCTCTGGCCAGCCCGGCCGACACGATGGTGCTGCCGGTGGGATCCATGCAGGTGACCACGAAGTCGGCGCCCGATCGGCGGATGCGGGAGATGTCGGCGTCGACGTTGGCGACGCCGATGGGCAGGCTGGAGTCGTCCAGGACGACAGGGAAGCCGAACTTCTCGAAGGAGAGCTTCTGGCCCCGGGCGCAGGCGGCGGACTGGGAGACGGCGTAGGCGAGCACCGCGACCCGGTGGGCGCCGATGCGACCGGCCAGGAACGGGCCGGCCACGTCGACCGCAGTCGGGTCGGTGTACGAGCCGTTGTGGCCGAACATGGTGGGGCCGGCCCCCCACTCGGGGTTGACGTTCCATCCGAAGGTCGGGACGTCGTGTTGGGCCAGGTACCTCCCCCCGGAGAACACTGGCGTGGCTACCGGGATCACCGCGAACACTCCGTCCTTTTCCACCAGCTGGCGGGCGGCGGCGATGTCGCTGCTGGGGTCGGTCTGGTCGTCGAGCTCCGCCACCAGCTCGATGCGTCGCCCGTGGACGCCACCGGCCGAGTTGACCATGTCGAAATAGGCCTTCGCCCCCTGAAAGGCGGGAGACCACTGGTCGCCGAGGGGGCCGCTTATGGCGGCGATGCCTCCGACCCGGATCACGTCGGGCCCGACCCCGGTGGCGCCGGAGCCCGAGCCCAACCCGCCGGCCGGCGCGTTTCCGCACGCGCCAGCCAGGACGGCGAGGATCAGGGCGGCGCCCCTGGACCGCCAATGGAACCGCGGGGGCGGGATCACGTCATGCGCCGAGGTCGTCGAGCGTCTCGACGAGGCGGTCCGCCGCCGAGCGGCACATCGCCTCCCAGGCGTTCACGTCGTCGGCTGCCGCCTCGGCCTCCTGCCACAGGGTGGCCTCCAGGGGGTCCAGCTGGGCCCGGACGTTCGGGAGGTGCTCGGGTGCCGTCTCCACCAGCTGTCGCAGCGCGGCCATCCGCTGGTGAAGGGCCGGGTCGCCCAACCCGCCCGGCAGCTGGTCTGGCACCAGGGCGGGCAGGAAGACGCTGACGCAAGGGCTGCCGGGGGCGACCCAGGCCCGGGGCCGGCCGCCGGCGGGGAGATAGGCGATCATCGCCGCCGCCGTGTGCATGTAACCCGGCAGGTGCATGCACACGGTGACTCCCTCGCCGTCGGAGTTGAACGTGGTGGGCGGTGGCGACGCCGCCCCGGCCCCGTCACCGTGGTCGCGCAGGTGCCGGGCCAGGTCCGCCAGCTGTGGCCCAGCGGTCACGGCCCGGCGCGACGCGGCGAGGCGGCGGTCGGCATGGCCCGTCGGCACGGACGGGTGTGACCAGCGGGCGGAGACGTCCGTGCCCGGCGGCACCCCGGCCGAACCTGTCGTCCAGTCCGTCCCGAGGGTGAACCGGTTGGAGATGGCCGTCGCCGTCCGGCTCGGCGTCGCCACCCATTGGCGGCCCATGGTCTCGACGACCCAGCTCTCCTCTGAGTCGGCGACGAGGAACGAGGAGAAGTAGCGGTCGCCCGACTCATCGCACACACCGCCCTGGCCGTGGGCCTCGATCAGCTGGGACAGCAGGTCCACGCCGTGAGAGGCCGACGTGGCACCTTCGAGGCACAGCCGCACCAGCTCCATGCCGGTGAGGGCGTCCGGCGCCGACCTCGGGTCCTCGGCGGTCCACAGCTTCTCGTTGCCCACGGCCACGCCGTGCTCGTTGACGCCGTGCTCCAGGCCCCACATCCACCGAGGCCGCGAACCGAGCACCGCCTGGGCACCCCGATCCGGGATCTCCAGGTGCTGGGTGCGGAGGGTTCGTCCGGGCGGCCGAGGGGGCAGCGCCTCGATCAGCTGGAGCTCCCCATCCGGACGGTCCGAGTTCTTGGCGAAGAACGTCCCGCCGGCACCCGGTGCCCAGAGGGTGTCGCACACCCGGCGAACGGTAATCTCGCTCATGACCGACGCGACGGTTCACCCGCTGGATCCACTCGGGCCGGACGAGATCCGCGACGCCGTTCGCATCACGAGGGAGCTCAAGGATCTGGGGGAGCGCGCCCGGTTCGCCTTGGTCGCCCTGGAGGAGCCTTCCAAACAAGAGGTGCTGGAGCAGCTCGGTGGCACGGAGCGGCGGGCCCGGGTCCAGGTGGTCGACCCCGACGCCCGACGGGCGTGGGACGGCGTGGTGTCGCTGAGCGCCAAGGACGTCCTGGCGTGGGACGAGATCGAGGCGGGCCAACCCCCCTTCACCTTCGGCGAGTTCCGCTTGGCCGTAGCGGCGGTTCGCGCCGATCCGCGGTGGCAGGACGCGGTCCGGGCCCGGGGCGTCCAAGACATCGACTCCGTTCAGATCGACCCGTGGTCGGTGGGCGCCTTCGGGGCGGAGCCCGAGACCCGCCGGCTGGCCCGGTGCGTCTCCTACGTGCGGACAACCCCCACCGACAACGGGTACGCCCATCCCATCGAAGGACTGGTGGCGACGGTGGACCTTCAGACCGGTGAGGTCGTCGAGGTCGTCGACGCCGGCGTGGTCCCGGTGCCCCAGGAGACCGGCGCCTACGACGCCGAGGTGGTGGGCGCCCGGTCGGGCCCGCGGACCCTCGACATCGTCCAACCCGAGGGCCCAACGTTTGAGGTGGAGGGTCAGGAGATCCGTTGGATGGGCTGGCACATCCGCTTCTCGATGACCCAGACCGAAGGTCTCGTGCTCCACACGGTGGGTTTCGAGGACCACGGCCGCCTGCGTCCGATCCTCTACCGGGCGAGTCTCTCCGAGATGGTCGTTCCCTATGGGGACACCGCGCCCGGCCACTGGTGGAAGAACGCGTTCGACGCGGGGGAGTACGGCATAGGCAAGATGGCCAACTCCCTCGAACTCGGCTGCGACTGTTTGGGGGAGATCACCTACTTCGACGCGTGGTTCGCCGACGACGACGGCGAACCGGTGCGGATCGGTAATGCGGTGTGTCTGCACGAGGAGGATTTCGGCATCCTCTGGAAGCACACCGACGGCTGGTCGGGTAGATCGGAGGTGCGCCGCAGCCGACGGCTGGTGCTGTCGTCGATCTCCACCGTTGGCAATTACGACTACGGCTTCTACTGGTACTTCTACCTCGACGGGACCATTCAGCTCGAGGTCAAGTCGACCGGCATCGTTCAGACCGCCGCCCTGCCGCCTGGTGAGACGCCGGCTCACGGCCAGCGGGTCGCCCCCGACCTCTACGCCCCTCACCACCAGCATTTCTTCTGCTTCCGTCTCGATGTTGACGTCGATGGCGTCACCAACTCGGTGCAGGAGGTCGACGTCGTCGCCTCCGAGTCCGGTCCGGACAACCCCTACGGCAACGCCTTCGAGCTGCGCCGGACGCCGCTGCGCTCCGAGCGCTCGGCCCGCCGGAGGGCCGACCCCTCGGCGTCGAGGTCTTGGTGGATCCTCAACGAAGCGGAGCACAACCGGCTGGGGGAACCGGTCGGCTACCGGCTGGTGCCCGGACCGACCACCTGCCTGTTGGCGGCGCCGAATTCGAGCATCGGAAGACGGGCGGCCTTCGCCACCGAGACTCTGTGGGTCACCGTCAATTCACCCGAGCAGCGCCATGCGGCTGGCTCGCACCCGAACCAACATCCTGGGGGGGAGGGTCTGCCCGCCTGGACAGCGGCCGACCGCTCGCTCGAGTCGACCGATGTCGTGCTCTGGTACACCGTCGGTATCACCCATGTCGCCCGCCCGGAGGACTGGCCGGTGATGCCGGTCGAATGCTCCGGCTTCAGCCTCAAGCCCCAGGGGTTCTTCGAGCGCAATCCGGCGATCGACCTGCCGGCCGCTGATCATTGTCACCGCTAAGCGGGGGCGGCGACGGGCCGGTCTAGTCGAGGGCCTGGTGGTGAGCGGTGGCGTGGTGATGGCCGGTGCCCGAAGGGTCGGTGTGCAGGGTGGCCGCGGAGAGCCGGGGCAGGTTGTGCAGGAGCCGGTGGTGGGCCTCCTCGGCGATCGAGTGACCCTCCGCCACGGTGAGGCTGGCGTCGACCTCCAATGACGCCTCGGCCAGCATGCGATGGCCGATCCAGCGGACGCGGAGGTCATAAACCCCCATGACCCCCGGCACCTCCTCCAGGACGTGGGCGGCTCGGCCGACGAGCTCGGGGTCCACCGCGTCCATCAGCCTCCGGTAGATGTCGCGGGCCGCCGTGCGCAGGACGAGGAGGATGGCGGCGGTGACCACCAGCCCCACGATGGGATCGGCCAGGGGCGCCCCCAGCATCACGCCGATCGCCCCCGCCAGCACGGCGAGAGAGGTCAGCCCGTCGGTCCGGGCGTGAAGGCCGTCGGCGACCAGAGCCGCCGACCCGATGCGGCGGCCGATGCGGATGCGGAACACCGCCACCGCTTCGTTTCCCAGGAATCCGACCACCGCCGCGGCCATGACGGCGCCCACATGGTGGACCCGGGCCGGGTGGACGAGGCGGTGGACCGATGCCCACCCGGCGGCGATGGAGGAGCCCGCCATCACCGCCACGATGAGGATGCCGGCCAGGTCCTCGGCCCGCCCGAATCCGTAGGTGTACCGCCGGGTCGGCGGGCGCCGCCCCATGGAAAAGGCGATCCACAACGGCACGGCGGTGAGGGCGTCGGCCAGGTTGTGCAGCGTGTCGCCCAGCAGGGCGACCGAGCCGCTCAAGATCACCACGCCGGCCTGGATGACGGCCGTGACGCTGAGGCCCACGACCGATATCACCAGGGCCCGGCGTCCCTCCTCGGTCGCCTCCAGGGCCCGGTCGAGTCGGTCGGCCGGGTCGTGGCTGTGGCCCGGGCGCAGAGCGTGGAGGATGGATCCCAGCGCAGACGACATCCGGCCGCGGCCGCGGCCGTGGTCGTGCTCGTGGTGGTGGTGGCCCTCCGACGGCCCGTGGTGGGCGTGGCCGTCGGGGTAGCCGTCGGGGGCGTGGCTGTCCTCGGGGTGGGTCCTCATCGTCGCTCCGAGTGGATTGTGCCCCAGGCGGCCCGGGCGCGACGACGGCCCGGGTGGAGGGCCCGGGCCGTCGTGCGAGGTGACCGGTGGGTCAGGCGAAGGTCGGTGCGTGGGAAGGCGCCCGTTCAATCTCCGGGTGCTGGTACATGGCCCCGCTGGCGAGAAGCATCCACAGGGCGAAGCCGAGGAGGCCCACCAGGCCGACCACGTCGACCACCCGGCTGTAGGTGGTCAGGTAGAGGGAGGCTGACCCCGAGATCCACAACAGGGCCCCGACGAGGATGCCGAGCCATCCGAGGTTGGGGCTCACCATCTCCTTGCGCACCATGGCCATCGACCCGGTGACGACGAACAGTCCGGCCGCCAGGGCGAGGAGGGCCTGGGTCACGAAATTGAGGTCGAACATCATGCGGACGGTGGCGGCGCTGGCCGGGTCACCCGGCCGACCGGCCATCAGGGCCAGCGTTGCGGTGGGCAACGCCGAGATGATGCCCACCGTCGCCACCGAGATGCCCGACCCGAACACGGCAGGGGACAGCGCCTCGGCGCCTCCTTCGGCCCGCTGCAGCACGTGGCGGAGGTGGGCGACGAACCACAGGAAGACCAGCGAGGCGAAGCTGGCCAGCAGGGTCGAGGTGACCAGGGCCCGGCGGTGGTCGGAGAAGTAGGACGTGATCTTCGCCGTGGAGGCGTTGAGGTGGGGCGGCATCGGAGCGATGAACACGCTGACCAGAAGCAGCACCACGAAGGCGATACCTGCGGAGGCGCCGTAGCGCTCCCACTTGGTCTCGTTCATTGGGCGGATCCCCCTTGTCAACGGACCGTCAGGCCCGTACTCCGCCCTCCACCAGTTGTACGCCCGCCGAGCGCCCTTGGCAATGATCCCCGTCGGACGGCGACGGGGGCAGGATCAGACTCCGGCCAGGGCGTCGCCCATCAGGTCGACGAAGTTGTCGACGTAGAAGCGGCGGCGGGCCCGTTCGCCGACCTTCTCCAGGCTGCGGCCGAACCGCCCGAGGGGGTTGCGGCCCCCCTCCACGTGGGGGTAGTCGGAGGAGAACATGCAGACCTCCTCGCCGGTCTGCTCGATGACCCAGCCGGCGTCTTCGTGCGGGTAGGGCGTCACTCGCACCTGGCGCAGGATGTACTCGCTCGGCTTCAGCTCCAGCTTCTGAAGGCGCTCCTCGTTCTTGCGGAAGGCGTCGCCGGCCGAATCCAGCGACCGCATCAGTCCGGGCATCCAGCTCGCCCCTTGCTCGATGACCCCGATCTTGAGGCGGGGGAACCGGTCGAGGATGCCGTCGATGATCATGGTGGAGAGGGTCTGCATCACCGGGTAGGGGATGGCCATGTAGTCGACGGACCGGAAGTTCCCGTCGCCGCCGTGGAAGTCGGGCACGGGAGGCAGGCCGTTGACGAAGTAGCTGGGATCGAGCAGCTGCCCTCCGCCGCCGACGTGGAAGACGATGGGCAGCCCGGCGTCCTGCGCCTGGGACCACACCCGATCGAGGCCGACGTGGCTGGGGGAGTGACCCTTCGGGCAGGCGGAGGCGATCATCAGCGCCTTGCAGCCCATGTCGATCGCTTCTTCGGCGAAGGCGGCGGAGGTGTCGAAGTCGGCGAGCGGCACGTAGCCGACCGGCAGCAGCCGGCGGTCCACCGAGCAGAAGTCGACGATGGCCCGGTTGTGGGCCCGGGCGACGCCGTAGGCGTACTCGAGGTCGTCGCCGTGCTCGGCGGCCAGCAACGCTTTGTTGGCGAAGGTGTTGAAGACCAGCTGCGACGCGAACCCGAGAAGGTCGAGGGCAGCGGGCCGGTCCTCTTTGATGAAGGACCCCGTCGCCGCCCAGTTCTTGCGCAGCATGATCTCATCGGCGTCGTGGCTGCGGTACTCGGGATCCTGGTGACGGGCCCGGACCTTGTCGAGGAAGCGGTCCTCGCCCGGGGCCACGGTGCTGGTGTACAGCGGCTGCAGCCGATCGCGCACCGGCGGGTCGGCATAGTCTCGCAGCCAGTCCGGCGTCTCCATCACGTGGGCGTCGGCGTCGTGGATCAGCAGGTCACCGGCGTAAGGCATCGGAGGGTCCCCCTGGTTCGTGCGGTCTCGATGCTAGTGGCGAGGGTCCGTCGGGGGGTCCCGGGAGGAATCCGGCTGCTGGGTGGGGAAAGTGTGTCGGACGTGCGTGGGCTCAGTCGTACCCGGACCGCGGCGGCTGTCATGGCCGCTGCCGTGTGCGTCGTGGGCTCCACGTGTCTGCTGACGGCCGGCCCGGCGGCCGCCGCCGCCTCCGGCTCGACGACGCCGACGACGTCACCGGCGCCCGCCCCGACGGCGGCGCCGACCACCATGCCGACGGTGGCGCCGGCCAACTCCACGACCACCACCACGGCGGACGGAGCATCGGGCTCTTCGGCCGACCAGAGCGCCACCACGGCCAGCACCAGCGCCGCCGGGTCGCCCCAGGTCAACTATCAGATGCTGTCCGAATCGGAGGCGGTCCGCCGGACCGGCCCCACCTCGACCGCTCCGCTGCTGGCGGCCCTGGCCCAGCTCCAGCGGTTCGGTCTCACGCCGGTGCAGGCGGCGATCATCGGTATGGGCCAGTTCCCCGTCGCCGGTCTGGCCACCTACGGCGACGACTTCCTGGAGTACCGGTCCTTCCCCACGCCCCACCTGCACCAGGGCATCGACATCGTCGCCGCCGAGGGGACGCCGTTGCGGTCACCGGCAGCGGGCGTGCTGCGCTACAGCACGGCCGACCCCGACGGCTACGGGCTCACCGCCCTGGTCGTCCAGCCCGACGGGACGTACTTCCTGCTCGCCCACATGAGCGCCACCGTCCTCGGCCTGGCCAGCGGGGCCAGCGTCAAGCAGGGCCAGGTGATCGGCTTCGTCGGCGCCTCCGGGGACGCCACCGGGCCCCACTGCCACTTCGAGGTCCACCCCCGGGGTGGGGCGGCGACAGACCCGAAGCCCTTCCTCGACGGGGCCCTGGCCCAGGCGATGGCCCAAGTGCCCGCCCTGGTGCAGGCCTTCGCCGGCCCGCAGCAGGCGACCGCCCCGGTGGTGACGGCCGTTCCCTCGCCGGCTCCGGTGCCCGCCGCGCCGACCCAGAGCTTCGTTGCGTCCGGCGCCGTCCCCCGCCGGTCGTCAAAGCTCCCGTACGCCCTGGCCGCGGTGGTGGCGCTGGTGGCGGGGGCGGTGGCCTGGGACGTGGTCGACCGCCGGCGGCTCACCGGTCCTCGCTGACCCCGGATTGCCACCGATCGACTTGGTCTAGGGTCGATCGATGGCCGCGACCGCCGAGCGTTCCGTCGTTGAGGCCGTCCCCCGTCGGCTCCTGATCGGCGGCGACTGGGTCGACCCGACCAGCGGGGCCACCCTGCCGGTCGAGGACCCCTCGACGGGCGAGACGATCGTCGAGGTCGCCGACGCCGGCCCGGAGGAGGCCCGCCAGGCCCTGGCTGCCGCGGCCGATGCCCAGGAGTCGTGGGCGGCGACGCCGGCCCGAGAGCGCGGCGAGATCCTGCGCCGGGCGTTCGAGCTGATCACCAGCCGGGTCGACGACCTGGCCCTGCTCATGACCCTCGAGATGGGCAAGCCGATCAGCCACTCGCGGGCGGAGGTGGCTTACGGCGCCGAGTTCTTCCGCTGGTTCTCCGAGGAAGCGGTCAGGGTGGCCGGCCGGTACCTGCCGGCCCCCGACGGGCGAGGCCGCATCCTCACCATGCGCCAGCCGGTCGGACCCTGCCTCCTCGTCACGCCCTGGAACTTCCCGATGGCCATGGGGACCCGCAAGATCGGGCCGGCGGTGGCGGCCGGCTGCACCATGGTCATCAAGCCGGCCGGCCTCACCCCCCTCTCCATGCTGGAGTTGGCCCGGATCCTCACCGAGGCCGGGTTGCCGCCCGGCGTGCTGAACGTGCTCACCACCTCGTCGTCCGGATCGGCCACCGCGCCGCTGTTCGACGACCCCCGGCTGCGCAAGGTCTCCTTCACCGGGTCCACCGAGGTTGGCCGCAAACTCCTCGAGCAGGCGGCCGGCCGGGTCCTGCGGGTCTCGATGGAGTTGGGCGGCAACGCCCCGTTCATCGTGTTCGAGGACGCCGACCTGGACGCGGCGGTGGAGGGAGCGGTGGTGGCCAAGATGCGCAACGTCGGGGAGGCCTGCACCGCCGCCAACCGCTTCCACGTGGCCGCTCCGGTCGCCGCCGAGTTCACCGAGCGGTTGGCCGCCCGCATCGGCGCCATGAAGGTGGGTCGGGGGACGGACGAGAGCGTCGAGGTCGGCCCGCTCGTCGACGAGGCCACCCGGTCGAAGGTCGAGGAGCTGGTCGACGACGCCAGGGCCCGCGGGGCCCGCCCCGTCGTGGGGGGGACGAGGTCAGACGGCCGCGGCTACTTCTTCCAGCCGACGGTGCTGGCCGACGTCCCGCCCGACGCCCGGCTGCTCAGGGAGGAGATCTTCGGCCCCGTCGCACCGGTCGTCCCCTTCGAGGGCGAGGATCAGGCGGTGGCGGCCGCCAACGACACCGAGTTCGGGCTGGTCGCCTACGTGTACACCCGCGACCTGCGTCGGGCCTTCCGGGTGGTCGAGCGGCTGGAGTCCGGCATGGTCGGGCTCAACCGGGGAATGGTCTCCAACCCGGCGGCCCCGTTCGGGGGGGTGAAGCAGTCAGGGCTGGGACGCGAGGGCGGCTTCGAGGGCATCGACGAGTACCTCGAGACCAAGTACGTGGCCATCGACCTCTGAGCCGCCATGACCCCGGGCGCCCCCCAGCCGATCGATGTCACACCCCCCGGCCAGGATTACCCCATGTTCGCCACGACCGACTGGGACTCCGCCCCGCCCATCACCGCCGCGCCCGCCCCCAGGTGTCCCCGCCGGACGTCAGCTCCCTCCCTCGGGCTGGCCTGCCTTCTGGCCGTGGCCTTCGGCCTGGTGGTCGCCGCCCATCTCGCCGGGGGCTGGCCCCGACTGGTTCTGGCCGTGGCCGCCTGCTCGTGGTCGGCCAGCGCCCTCGCCCGCTCGGCCACGCCGGGGGGCTAGCGGGGTCAGTACGAGCGGGGGAGGCCCAACGAGTGCTGGGCCACGTAGTTCAGGATCATCTCCCGGCTGACCGGCGCCGTGCGCTGCAGGCGGGTGAACCCCCACAGGTCGGCCAGCCCGTACTCGGAGGAGAGCCCGTTCCCCCCGTGGGTCTGGATGGCCTGGTCGAGAGCGGCCAGGGCCGCCTCGGCCGCCGCGTACTTGGCCATGTTGGCCGCCTCACTGGCGTCGAGGCCCCGGTCGTGCAGCCACGCCGCCTTCTGGGTCATCAGCCGGGCCAGCTCGGACTCCACCTTGGCCTTGGCCAGCGGGTGGGAGATCCCCTGGTGCGCCCCGATCGGAACGTTCCACACCCGCCGGTCGCGGGCGTACTCGGCGGCCCGGTCGAGGGCGTAGCGGGCCAGCCCGTTCGAGATCGAGGCCCCGGTGATCCGCTCCGGGTTGAGGCCGGTGAAGACCTGGCGGAGGCCTTCCCCCTCGGCGCCGATCAGCCGGTCGGGGCCCACCTCCACATCGTCGAAGTGCAGGGTGAACTGCTTTTCCGGGGCGACGATCTCCACCGGTATGAGGCTTTTCTCCAACCCAGGGGCGTCGAGGTCCACCACGAACAGCGACAGCCGGCCCCGACCGGTGCGCTCGTCTGTCCCCGTCCGGGTGACGACGAGGAGCGCCTCGGCCTCGTCGGCGCCGGAGATGTAGTGCTTGGTGCCCCGGATGCGGTAGCCGCCCTGGTAAGGGGTGGCCACCGTGGAGATCTGGTGGGAGTTCGACCCGGCGTCGGGCTCGGTGATGGCAAAGGCCATCTTGAGCTCACCGGTGGCGAAGCGGGGCAGCCACTGCTGGCGCTGCTCCTCGCTGCCGTGGCGGGCGATGACCGTGGCGCAGATGGCCGGTGACACCACCAGCAGCAGCAACGGGCAGCCGGCGGCGGCCAGCTCCTCGCAGACGATGGCCAGCTCGGAGATGCCCATGCCGCCCCCGCCGTAGGCCTCGGGCACGTTGACGCCCAGGTAGCCCTGGCCGGCCAGGGCGTCCCACAGCTCGTCGGACTTCTCGCCCTGCCGGGCCTTGGTCACGAAGTAGCGGTGCCCGAAGCTGGCTGCGATCTTGGCCACGGCCGAGCGCAGCAGGCTCTGTTCGGAGGTCTCGGCGAAGTCCACCGGTTGATTGTCGCAGGCCCGGCCGGTCGCCGGCGGCCGCCCGTCAGTGGACGGTGACGGTGCCCTGGGTGCCGTCGACGGTCACCATGGCCCCGTCGGGCACCTTGTTGGTGGCGTCGGTGACCGACACGACACAGGGGATGCCGAGCTCCCTCGAGACGATGACGGCGTGGGTGATCTGGGCCCCGACGTTCACCACCACGGCCGCGGCGGGCACGAAAAGAGGTGTCCACGAGGGGTCGGTGATCGGGGCGATCAACACGTCCCCGGGCTCCAGGGCCTGCGGGTGGGACGGGTCGAGAACCACCCGGGCCCTACCGGTGGCCTTTCCGGGGCAGCCGGGGATTCCCGTGAGGGTGGTGCCGGGCTTGACGGTGGCGGCGCCGTGCTGGTCGCGCCGCTTCCACTGGGACAGCGGAGGCACCTCACCCACGACGATGAACGGAGGCTCGAGGGCGAAGAGTTCCTCGTAGGCGGCGGCCCGGGTCTGGACGACCGAGGTGAACGAGGCGGGGTCGGCCACGAAGTCGTCCAGCTCCTCGTCGGTCAGCATGAAGACGTCGGCCAGGTGGGCCAAGTGCCCGGCCTCGGCCATGCGTCGTCCCAGCTGGCGGAAGGCGAGGCGCGCCTCGTGGACGATCCTGATGTTGTTGGTCTTGGTGCGCTCGCGGCCCGGCAGGAACACCCGGGCGCAGCGCAGGCCGGCGCCGAACTGGGCCCGGGCCTCGTCGTTTCCGGCCAGGGCCGCCTAGACCTCGGCGGCGGCGGCGTGCTGTTGGGCGGCCAGCCGCTCGGTATGCAGGCGGGGCGAGGCGTCGTCGTCGGCGAGGCGCATCCGATCGACGGCGGCCAGGGCCAGCTCGGGGCGGGTGCCCCAGGTGTCGGATCGCAGCTCCCACTCGTTGGGCCCCCGCGACCCGTAGCGACGGAGGAAGTCGGCGAACGAGCTGAGGAAAGCGTCGCAGTCGGCGTCGTCCGCTGCCCTCAGGCGGGCCTCCAGGCCGTCGACGCCGCCGTCGAAGGCGGACGTCAGCCGCTTCGAGGAGCGCACCCGACGCGACAGGTCCCACATCTCCCACGACGGAGCGGCCGAGTCGACCCCGCCCGTCGCCGCCGCCAGCTGCATGGTCAGCTCGGGACGACCGATGGCGGCGCAGACGCCGGCCACCGTGCCGAGACCCACTCCGGAGCCGCTCGACACGATGATGTGGCGCTCGAACAGCGACCTCCAGTGGGGGATCATGGCCCGGGCCCGGGCGACCAGCTCAGCGGGTGACAGCGCCGCCAGGTCCGGTCGGGCCCCCACCACCTCTTCGACCCGGCTCTGGTCCTCGACCAGCTCCGGCAGGGCCTCGGCGGTCAGGAACCAGCCGAACAGCCGGCTGAGCGCCTCAGTGTGGCGGGGACTCTCGTCGGTGGGGCGGGGCTGGTAGGGCGGGATGCCCGGCATCTCGCCGAAGTACTGGAAGTCGACCATCTCCGGAGTCATGCCCGGCGCCCGCACCCCGAAGATCCGGGTCATCGACATGTTGAGGTAGAGGTAGCCCCCGAACGACCCCACGCAGTTGGGCTGGTCGGCGTCGAACTCCTCACGGTCGAAGGTGCCGCCGCTCACGTAGGCGTCCTGCCAGCCCAGCTCCGAGGCCTTCATCATGCCGAAGGTGCCGAACAGCGGCGACATGGGGTCGGGGCACACCTCGCCGGCGTTGGCCCGGGTGTAGATGGGATAGGTGGGGCTCGGCTCGTTGTCGGTGATCCAGCGCTCGAGCGGCATCGTCTAGGTGTACTCCCACACCAGGGGCTGGACGGCGCCGGTTCCCAGCAGCTCGGCCGGGCTCTTCTTGTCGATGTGGCCGATCAGCCCGTTGTAGATGCCGTAGCCCACCAGCTCCTGCAGTCGGGGCGGGAAAGTGCGCACCAAGTCGGGGGGGATGCCCAGCTGCTGGTTCTCCTGCTGGCGGATGAACCCGGCGCAATAGTTCATGGCGATTCCCACCCGGCGCTGCGAGGAACGGTTGGCGCCTCCGCCGTGCCACAAGCTGCCGTTCCAGACCAGGACGCTGCCCTTCGGCATCTCGGCGGCCACGGTGTCGTACTCGCCCCCGTAGTCGGGCGAGCGGTCCGCCAGGTGGCTTCCGGGGACGAGCCGGGTGGCCCCGTTCTCCTCGGTGAAGTCGGTGAGGGCCCACATGGTGTTGCAGACCGTGGCCACGTGGGGCTTGCCGAGAGGGATCAGCTGGTCGTCGGCGTGGATCGGCTGGGCGGACTCGCCCGGGCAGATCGAGATCGACGACAGCGAGGAGACCAGGCAGCCGGGGTCGAGGACGCCCTCCACGACGGGCAGCACCTCCGGGTGGACCGGAATGCGCTGGTACAGGGGGCCCTTCGCCAACAGGTTGTAGATCCGCACCGTGGCCCGCCCCTCGAAGCCATTGTCGGCGGGCACCACCGCATCACGCCGCTCGACCGCCACCAGGTCCTCGGCCAGGGCGTCGATCAGATCGGCCTCGATGACCCGCTCGAGGATGGTGTAGCCATCCTGGGCCAGGCGGTCGAGATGCTGGCGGAGCTGGGAGCCGTCCATGGCCGAACGCTATCGTCGCGGCCCCCGTGGCGGCTGCCACCGGGGCCGCCGCCATGTATCCTGTTGGCAGTTCGCCGCTGGGCCAACGTCGTCCCGGAACGGCTGTCGGAGCACCTTTCCCTGGGATGACGAACATGACCTTTGGACGACGGGCCCCCGAGGGCCTCTACCAGCCGGCCTTCGAGCACGACGCCTGTGGGGTCGCCTTCGTGGTGGACATGAAGGGACGGCGCAGCCACCGCATCGTGGAGCAGGGCCTCACCGCCCTGCTGAACCTCGAGCACCGGGGCGCCTCCGGCTCGGAGACCAACACCGGAGACGGGGCGGGCATCCTGATCCAGGTCCCCGACCGGTTCCTCCGGGCCGTCGCCGGCTTCCACCTGCCATCCGCCGGCTCCTACGGGGTGGGCCTGGCCTTCCTGCCGGCCGAGGATCCCGACGGCGCCGCCGGGGCTCTCGACAAGGTGGTCGCCGCCGAGGGGCTCGAAGTCCTGGGCTGGCGTCCGGTGCCGTTCGACGACTCGATGATCGGCGCCACCGCCCGTTCGGTCGAGCCGGTGTTCCGTCAGCTGTTCGTGGCCGGCGCCGGCCTGTCGGGCCTCGACCTCGAGCGCCGGCTGTTCATGCTGCGCAAGCGGGCCGAGCGCGAGGTGCCGGCGGTGTACTTCCCGAGCCTGTCCAGCCGGACCCTCGTCTACAAGGGGATGCTCACCGCTCCCCAGGTGCAGCGGTTCTTCACCGACCTGGCCGACGAGCGGCTCGACAGCGCCCTGGCCCTGGTGCACTCGCGGTTTTCGACGAACACCTTCCCCTCGTGGCCGCTGGCCCACCCCTACCGCATGATCGCCCACAACGGCGAGATCAACACCCTCCAGGGGAACCGCAACTGGATGAGGGCGCGCGAGGCCCTAATCGCCAGCCCGCACCTCACCGGCGACCTCGAGCGGATCTTCCCCATCTGCACCCCCGGCGCCAGCGACTCGGCATCATTCGACGAGGTGCTCGAGCTGCTCCACATGGGCGGCCGGTCCCTGCCCCATGCCGTGCTCATGATGGTGCCCGAGGCGTGGGAGAACCACGAGTCGATGGACCCGGCCCGCCGGGCCTTCTACCAGTTCCACGCCTCGCTGATGGAGCCGTGGGACGGGCCGGCGGCGGTGGCCTTCACCGACGGGACGGTGATCGGCTCGGTCCTCGACCGCAACGGGCTGCGCCCGCTGCGCTACTGGGTGAGCGCCGACGGCCTGGTCGTCATGGCCTCCGAGGCGGGGGTGCTGGACATCCCCGCCAGCGAGGTGGTGGAGAAGGGTCGGATCCAACCCGGCCGGATGTTCCTGGTTGACACGTCTCGCGGCCGCATCGTCGCCGACGACGAGATCAAGGCCGAGCTGG
Source organism: Actinomycetota bacterium (assembly GCA_021325435.1). Classification (GTDB taxonomy): domain Bacteria; phylum Actinomycetota; class Acidimicrobiia; order Acidimicrobiales; family JAJPHE01; genus JAJPHE01. The sequence goes on from JAJPHE010000055.1 coordinate 89,465, forward strand.
CCGCCGAGCACCCGTACCAGGAGTGGCTCGACGCCGGCCTGGTCCACATGGACGATCTGCCCCCCCGTGACATGCTGACGCCCCAGCACGCCTCGGTGGTGCGTCACCAGCGGGTGTTCGGCTACACCCAGGAGGAGCTCAAGATCCTTCTGGCCCCGATGGCGCAGAAGGGCGCCGAACCCATCGGCTCGATGGGGACGGACACGCCGCTCGCCGTGCTGTCGGACCGGCCCCGCCTCCTGTTCGACTACTTCAGCCAGCTGTTCGCCCAGGTGACCAACCCGCCCCTGGACGCCATCCGCGAGGAGCTGGTCACCTCCCTTTCCGCCACCATCGGGCCCGAAGGCAACCTTTTGGAGCCGACGCCGAAGTCGTGCCGCCAGGTCGTCCTGCCCTTCCCGGTGATCGACAACTACGACCTGGCCAAGCTGCGCTACATCAACGAGCACGGCGAGACGCCGGGGTTCCGGGCGGTCGCCATCGACGGGCTCTACCCGGTCGCCGGCGGCGGCGCCGCCCTCCGTCAGGCGCTGGAGGACGTGCGGGTGAAGGTGAGCGCGGCGATCGACGACGGCGCCAACGTCATCATCCTCTCGGACCGGTTCAGCTCCGACGAGCTCGCCCCGATCCCCTCGCTGCTGCTGACCTCCGCCGTCCACCACCACCTGATCCGACAGAAGACCCGCACCCGTGTCGGCCTGGTCGTCGAGGCGGGGGACGCCCGCGAGGTCCATCACGTGGCCCTCCTCATCGGATATGGCGCCGCCGCCGTCAACCCCTACCTCGCCTTCGAGACGATCGACGACATGATCACCACCGGGGCCCTCAAGGGGGTGACCCGCCATCAGGCCATCCACCACTACGTGAAGGCGCTGGGCAAGGGCGTGCTCAAAGTGATGTCCAAGATGGGCATCTCCACCGTGGCGTCCTACACCGGCGCCCAGGTGTTCGAGGCCATCGGCCTCGGCAAGGACCTGGTCGACGAGTACTTCGCCGGCACGGTCAGCCGGCTCGGGGGGATCGGCCTCGACGAGATCGCGGCGGAGGTGGCGGCCCGCCACGCCCGGGGCTACCCGGACCGCCCGGAGGAACTCGTTCACCGCCCCCTCGAGGTGGGAGGGGAGTACCAGTGGCGGCGCGAGGGGGAGTTCCACCTCTTCAACCCCGAGACCGTGTACCGGCTCCAGCACGGCACCCGGTCCAAGCGCTACTCCATCTTCAAGGACTACACCCGCCTGGTGGACGACCAGTCGAACCGGCTGGCGACCCTGCGGGGTCTGTTCCAGCTGCGCACGGGCGTGCGCCCGCCCGTGCCGATCGAGGAGGTCGAGCCGATCTCGGAGATCGTGAAGCGGTTCTCCACCGGCGCCATGTCCTACGGCTCCATCTCGGCCGAGGCCCACGAGACCCTGGCGGTGGCCATGAACCGGCTCGGGGGGCGGTCCAACACCGGGGAAGGCGGTGAGGATCCCGAGCGCTTCGTGCCCGACCCCAACGGCGACCTGCGCCGTAGCGCCATCAAGCAGGTGGCCTCGGGGCGGTTCGGCGTCACCAGCGAGTACCTGGTCAACGCCGACGACCTGCAGATCAAGATCGCCCAGGGGGCCAAGCCCGGAGAAGGCGGACAGCTGCCCGGCCACAAGGTCTACCCGTGGATCGCCAAGACCCGGTACTCGACGCCCGGTGTGGGGCTCATCTCGCCCCCGCCGCACCACGACATCTACTCCATCGAGGACATCGCCCAGCTCATCCACGACCTCAAGAACGCCAATCCGCGGGCCAGGGTCCACGTGAAGCTGGTGGCCGAGGTCGGGGTGGGCACGGTGGCGGCCGGGGTGTGCAAGGCCCACGCTGACGTGGTCCTGATCTCCGGCCACGACGGGGGCACCGGCGCCTCCCCGCTGACGTCCCTCAAGCACGCCGGCGCCCCTTGGGAGCTCGGCCTGGCCGAGACCCAGCAAACCCTGCTGCTCAACGGCCTGCGCGACCGCATCGTCGTCCAGGTCGATGGGCAGATGAAGACCGGACGCGACGTGGTCATCGCCGCCCTGCTCGGCGCCGAGGAGTACGGCTTCGCCACCGCCCCGTTGGTCGTGTCGGGCTGCATCATGATGCGGGTCTGCCACCTCGACACCTGTCCGGTGGGCATCGCCACCCAGAACCCCGAGCTGCGCAAGCGGTTCAGCGGCAAGCCGGAGTTCGTGGAGACCTTCTTCGAGTACATCGCCGAGGAGGTCCGCGAGTACCTCGCCGAGTTGGGCTTCCGCTCCCTCGACGAGGCGATCGGCCACGTGGAGATGCTCGACACCCGGGCGGCGGTCGACCACTGGAAGGCCCACGGCCTCGACCTCTCCCCGATACTGCACGTGCCGGAGCTGCCCGAAGACGCCGCCCGGCGCTGCGTGACCGTTCAGGACCACGGGCTCGATCGGGCGCTCGACAACGTCCTCATCGAGCGATCGGCGCCGGCACTCGAGGACGGCCGGCGGGTGGAGATCGATCTGCCCATCCGCAACGTGAACCGAACGGTCGGAACCATGCTCGGCTCCGAGGTCACCCGCCGCTACGGCGGCACCGGTCTCCCCGACGACACGATCACCGTTCGGCTGACCGGCTCGGCCGGCCAGAGCTTCGGAGCCTTCGTGCCCCGCGGCATCACCCTGCGCCTCGCCGGTGATGCCAACGACTACCTGGGCAAGGGCCTGTCCGGCGGGCGGATCCTCGTTCAGCCGCCCCCCGAGGCGCCGTTCGCGGCCGAGGCCAACGTCGTCGCCGGCAACGTGAGCTTCTACGGGGCGACCGGCGGCGAGGCGTTCATCAGGGGCGTGGTGGGGGAGCGCTTCTGCGTGCGCAACTCCGGGGTTACGGCGGTGGTCGAAGGGGTCGGCGACCATGGGTGCGAGTACATGACGGGCGGCCTCGTCGTGGTCCTCGGCTCGACCGGGCGGAACTTCGGCGCCGGCATGTCCGGGGGAGCGGCCTACGTCTACGACCGCGACGCCACCTTCGCCACCCGGCTCAACCGCGAGATGGTCGATCTCGACCCGCTCGAGGAGGAGGACCGGGCCACGCTGGTGGAGCTCGTCCGCCGCCACCTGGCCGAGACCGGTTCGACGGTGGCCGAGCGGCTGCTCGCCGGGTGGGACATCGAGGTCGGGCGGTTCGTGAAGGTCATGCCCCGCGACTACAAGCGGGTCCGTGAGGCGGTGCGTCGGGCCGAGGCCGAAGGCCGTTCGGTGGACGAAGCGGTGATGGAGGCGGCCCATGGGTGACGTGACCGGCTTCCTCAAGCACCGGCGCCAGACGCCCGAGCGCCGGCCGGTGCCCGTGCGTCTGCGCGACTGGCACGAGGTCTACCAGCCGTTCCCCGAGGACAGCATCCGTACGCAGGCGGCCCGGTGCATGGACTGCGGAATCCCCTTCTGCAACAACGGGTGTCCGCTCGGCAACCTGATCCCGGACTGGAACGACCTCGTCTTCCGGGGTGACTGGGCCGGCGCCGTCGAGCGGCTGCACGCCACCAACAACTTCCCGGACTTCACCGGACGGCTGTGTCCGGCGCCCTGCGAGGCGGCTTGCGTCCTCGGCATCAACGACGACGCAGTGACGATCAAGCAGGTGGAGTTCGAGATCAGCGAGCGGGCCTTCGACGAGGGCCTTCTCGTCCCGGTGCTGCCCACCGTCAGGACCGGGCGGCGGGTCGCCGTCGTGGGTTCCGGACCGGCCGGGCTGGCCGCCGCCCAGCAGCTCACCCGGGCCGGCCATGACGTCGTCGTGTTCGAGCGGGCCGACCGTATCGGCGGCCTGCTCCGCTACGGGATACCGGAGTTCAAGATGGAGAAGCGGTATCTCGACCGCCGGCTGGCCCAGATGGAGGCCGAAGGCACCGAGTTCCGGACCAATGCCAACGTTGGTGTGAACGTCTCGGTCGAGGAGCTGCGGGACGAGTTCGACGCTGTCGTCCTCGCTGGTGGCGCCACCGTGCCCCGCGACCTGCCGGTGCCCGGCCGCCAGCTCGACGGCGTGCATCAGGCCATGGAGTACCTGCCTCTGTCGAACCGGGTGCAGGAAGGCGACCTCGAGGCCCCGCCGATCACCGCCGAGGGCAAGCGGGTGGTGATCATCGGAGGTGGCGACACCGGCGCCGACTGCCTCGGCACCGCCCACCGCCAAGGGGCGGTGTCGATCCACCAGCTCGAGATCATGCCCCGACCGCCCGACAGCCGGCCCGCCGAGAATCCGTGGCCCACCTGGCCGATCATCTTCCGCACCTCCTCGGCGCACGAAGAGGGCGGTGAGCGGCTCTACTCGGTCACCACCACCGAGTTTGTGGACGACGGCTCCGGCCGGGTCCGGGCCCTGCGGGGCCACCAGGTGGAGATGGTCCGGGGTGACGACGGGTCGATGCGGTTCGACCCGGTGGAGGGCAGCGACTTCGAGCTGGCCTGTGAGCTGGTCCTTTTGGCCATGGGCTTCACCGGGGCCGAGCGGGAAGGGATGATCGACGCTCTCGGCGTGGAGATCGACGGCCGCGGCAACGTCGCCCGCGATTCGGAGTGGGCCACCAGCGTCCCCGGGGTGTTCGTCTGTGGCGACATGGGCCGGGGCCAGAGCCTGATCGTCTGGGCCATCGCCGAGGGCCGGGCCGCCGCCGCCTCGGTCGACCGGTACCTGACCGGCTCCACCGCCCTGCCGGCGGTGGTCACCCCGACCAGCCGCTGAGCTCGGGGGTGCGCGAAAGGGGCCGCCCCGAAGGACGGCCCCTTTCGGCTTCAGCGGTGAAGCTGACTAGCTGTTCAGGTTGGACGGCGGTTGGGGCTGGGTGTAGTTGCTGACCGACGGGGCGCTGCTGCTGTCGTCGGTGGTGTAGACCGAACCCTGAGGCACCAACGTCGAGCCGTCCTTGTTGACGGCGATCTGCTCTCCGGTGAATCCGGCGTTGGAGCCGGACGAGAAGGCGAACGGAACGATGCCCGGACCCCCCAAGTCGGCGCTGTGCAACGTCTTTATGACGCTGTCGCGGGTCGGGTTGACTCCGGCCTGGTCCATCAGCCGGACGAAGGTGTAACCCACCGACTCTCCGTAGAGGACGTTGCCGTCCCACGGAAGGGTCGGGATGTACTGGTCGTGGATCTTCTTGAACAGGGCGATCCACGGGTTGGAGGTGTCGTTCAGGGCCGGCAGGTAGGTGCCGGTCACCATGCCCGTAAGGAGGCTGCCGCCGGCCTTGCCCGACGAGAACTTGGTCAGCAGACCGGACAGGGTGGGCGGGTCAGACCCGACGCTAGAGACGACCCAGGTCGGGTGGTAGCCGATCTTGGCTGCCTGCAGCAGGACCAGGGCGGTGAAGGCAGGGATGGTGTAGAGGGCGACGACCTGGGCGCCCTTGGCCTGGAGGGCGGCCACCTGGGGACCGACGTTGATGTTGTTCACGTCGTAGGGCTGCTTGGTGACCACGTCGGAAGCGGGTATCTCGTAGTCGAGACCCTTGATGCCGTCCTGGCCGAAGTCGTCGTTCTGGTATACGTAGCCGACCTTCTTGCCGGACAGGCTCTGCTTGATGTACTGCCCGAGGATCTTGCCCTCACGGATGTAGTCGGTCTGCCAACCGGAGGTGTAGGGATACTTGCTGGGCTGGTCCCAGCAGATGCAGCCGGAGGCGACGAACAGGTCGGGGACCTTCTCCGAGTTCAGGAAGGCCTCCACGGCCGAGTGGGTGGGCGTTCCCAAGCCGTTGAAGATGGCGAAGACGTTGTCCTGCAGCACCAGCTTGCGGACCACGGTCGTGGTCTGGCTGGGGTTGTAGGCGTCGTCCTCGTAGGTGTACTTGATCTGGCGGCCGTGCACACCGCCCTTGGAGTTCACGTACTGGAACAGGGCGTTGGCCGCCGGGGCGATCTCGCTGTAGCCCGGGGCGGCTGGCCCGGTCAGGGGCTGATGGCTGCCGATCGTGATCGAGTTGGCGGTGATGCCCGGTGCCGAGGCCGTGGGCGTGCCGCCGCCTCCGCTGCCGCCGCTGGTCGTGCTGGATGAGCCGGTGCTCGAGCCGCTCGGGCTGCTGGAGCCGCAGGCGGCCGCCAGCATTCCGAACGCCGCGACCACCGCCACGGAGCGCAAGACCTTGGAGGTCGTGGATCCCATGTGTGGTCCCTTCTCGCCGTGCGGGGTCTCCCCCCGCCGCGCGGACCTTAGCCTCGGCGGACCCGGGAAGCGGCCATTCCCCAGAGACGGACGATCCCGCCCTGCAGGCCGGACGGGAACACCAGCATCACGACGATGAGGACTAACCCGTAGAAGGCCACGGCGAAGTAGGAGCCCATGACGGTGGAGAAACTGAGCGAATGGGCGAGGTCCGTGGACCACTGGGGCACGTAGACCACCAGGATCGAGCCCCAAACGGCCCCGACGATGCTTCCGAGCCCCCCGAGCACGATGCCGGTCAAAAGGGCGATAGACAGCACCAGGGTGAACCCGGCCGGCGCCACCAGCGAGGTGACCACCCCGAGTAGGGCTCCACCCAGCCCGGCGCTGGCCGCCGAGACGACGAAGGCGAGGACCTGGGTGCGGGCCACGTGGATGCCGGCGAGAGCAGCGGCGATCTCGTCGTCGCGTACGGCCCGGAACGTCCGCCCGTACCGGCTGGTAACCAGGTTCGAGAGCAGGAACAGGACAACCAGGGCGCCGGCGGCGCAGATCCACGACAGCCAGTGCTCGAGGCTGAACGACGAGCCCAGGAACGACGGGGCCTGCGGGGACCGCACGGTGAGCCCCTGCTCGCCCCCGAGGGTGTGGGCGAACTGGCGGGCCACCGCCAGCTGGGGGATGCCGACGGCCAGGGCCAGGGTGGCCCCGGCCAGGTAGGGGCCTCGCAGCCGGGCGGCGGCGACACCGATGATTCCCCCCGCCACGGCGGTGGCGGCGGTGGCGATGACGAGCACGACCGCTAGCGGGAGGTGTCCGTTGGGGTCGTGCTGCATTACCAGGGCGGCGCTGTAGCCCCCGATGGCCATCAGAGCGCCGTGGCCGAGCGAGACCTGCCCGTTCAGGCCGGTGAGCACGGTCAGCCCGGCGATCGCCATCACGTAGATGGCGATCTGGGCCAGCTGGAAGTCGGCGAAGCTGCCGGCGATCTGGGTGTAGCCGGCGACGGCGGCGGCGAGAACGATCACCACCAGGCCGTGGCGGACGGCGGCGAACCGCAGCGGGCCCGGCATCCTGGTCACTTCACACCCTCCTCGGGGCGACCCGGGTGAAGAGCCCCTCGGGCCGCACCATCAGCAGGGCGATGAGGATCACCAGCGCCCCGATGGTCTCGAGGCTCGCCCCCTCGTAGCCGCCTATGTAGCTGAGAGCCAGGCCGATGCCGAGGCCACCGATGAGGGCACCCACCGGGCTGTCCAGCCCCCCGAGGATGGCGGCGGTGAACCCGTAGACCAGCACCGCGTCCATGTTCGACGGGTACAGGAAGACGTTGGGCGCCACCAGCAGGCCGGCCAGGGAGCCGGCTCCGGCGGCCAGGGCCCAGCCGAGGGTCAGCATCCTTCCCACCCGCACGCCGAGCAGCCGGGCCACCTCCGGCTCGAAGGCGGCAGCTCTCATCCGCAGCCCGATGCTGGTCCAGCGGAACAGCACCAGCAGACCGACCATGACCGCCAGCACCGCGCAGATGGTGAAGATGTCGAAGGGCGAGAGGTTGATGCGTGAAGAGCCGACGAACACCCCCTGCACCGAGAAGGCGGGCGGGAAGGATCGGTACCTGCCGCCCCAGACCATGCCGGCTATGGCCTCGAGGAGGATCAGTAGACCGAGGGTGACGATCACCGCGTTGAGCGGCGGCTTGGACTCCACCGGCCTGACCAGGACCAGCTCGACCAGCCCTCCGATGATCACTCCGGCGAGGATGGCGATCACCAGGGCCCACCAGTACGAGTCGCCCCGGTCGACGACCGTGATCGCCACGTAGGTGGTGATCATGCCCATCGCTCCCTGGGCGAAGTTCACGATGCGGGTACCCCGCCAGATGAGCACCAGGGACATGGCCAGGGCGGAGTAGATCATCCCCTGGGTCACCCCGCTCAGTGTGAAGGACACGAACTCGTGCACCGGTAATCCCCCCTAGAACCCCAGGTAGTGATGGCGGAGGTCCTCGTCCTCGGCCAGCCGGCTGGCTTCGGCGGTGACCACCACCTTGCCGAGGGCGAGGACGATCCCCTGGTCGGCAATTGACAATGCGCTGCGGGCGTTCTGCTCCACGAGGAGCACGGTCAGGCCCGACTCCGAGCTCAGCTGGCGCAGCAGGGCCATGATCTGGGCGGTGATGAGGGGGGCGAGGCCGAGCGAGGGCTCGTCGAGCAGGAGCAGCTTGGGGCGGGCCATCAGGGCCCGACCGATGGCCAGCATCTGGCGCTCCCCGCCCGACAGCGTGTAGGCCGACTGCCGCCGGCGGGTGTCGAGCGGCGGGAAGAGCTCGTAGACCTCCTCGAGCGCCTTCTTGCGGTCGTCGCGATCTGATCGCCACAGAGCTCCCAGTCGGAGGTTCTCGTCGACGGTGAGATCCTGGATGACGCCGCGGCCCTCGGGGACGTGGGCCACGCCGCGGCGCACGATCTCCTCGGCCCGCAACGAGGTGAGCTCGACGCCGTCGTAGGCGACCCGCCCGGAGCGAGGCCGCACCAGGCCGGTGATGGTGCGCAGCAGGGTCGTCTTGCCCGCTCCGTTGGCGCCGAGCACGGCGGTCACGGCGCCGTCGGGGACCTCGAGGCTTACTCCCGAGATGGCCTCCACCGCCCCGTAGCTGACCCGCAGGTCGTGGACGCTGAGCATCAGGCCTGGCCCTCGGGCTCGCCACCGGTCACTGGCCCGGCGTCGGCCTGGCCCACCTCCTGGCCGAGGTAGGCGGCGGTGACCGCCGGGTCGTCGCGAACCTGATCGGGGGTGCCCGTGGCGATGACCGCACCGAAGTCGAGCACGACGATCCGGTCGCACACCGTCATGACCAGGTCCATGTGGTGCTCGACGAGCATCACCCCCATCGTCGAGCGCAATTCGCGGATCAGCTCACCGAGCTCGTCCATCTCGGCGGCGGACAAGCCGGAAGCCGGCTCGTCGAGGAGGAGCATCCTGGGCTCGGCGACCAGCGCCCGGGCGATGGAGGCCCGCTTCTGGATGGCATAGGGGAGGCTCGCCGGCCGGTGGTTAGCGGCGTCCCGGATGCCCAGGCGGTCCAGGACCTCCACCGCAGAGTCGCGGATGGCCGATTCGGTGCGGACGGAGGGCGGAAGCCCGAGCAGGGCCGACCAGAAGCCGGAGCGGTGGCGGCGGTGGGCGCCCACCATCACGTTGTCCAGCACTGTCATTCCCTGCCACAAACCCACCCCCTGCAGGGTGCGGGCGATGCCCAGGCTGACGAGCTGGTGGGGATGGACGCGAGGGAGGGGACGACCGTCGACTTCGAGACGTCCCGACGTGGGGCGCACGAAGCCGCAGATCACGTTGAACAACGTCGTCTTGCCTGCGCCGTTGGGACCGATGACGCCGACGACCTCGCCGGTGTCTGCCGTCAACGAGACCCGGTTCAGGGCGGTGAGGCCCCCGAACCGGACGGTGACCTCCGAGGCGGCCAGAACCGGCATCCGGCGATAATGGCACTCCCGGACGTCGATGGGAGTGCTCTTCGTCACGGAAGATCCGGACAGCGACGGATCCCAGCCTGTGACAAACGGGCTGAAACCACGTCTGGCCGACAGTACGGATCAGCGGCACCCTGCCCCCCGGAGCACCATGATCACCACAGGGAAGCTGGCGCTGGGGGGCGCGGTGGCCACTTTGGCCATCGGGCTCATGCCCGCGTTGTGCGGGCCGGCATGGCCGGCGTCGGGTGCTGCCGCGGCTGCGGTGACCAGCGCGCCCAGCCAGATGATTCCGGGAACGCTCGGCGGATTCGCGCCGGTTGCACCAGTTCCACGGCTAGCCGGGGCGGCCGTCGCCGGCTCACCTCGCCTGACCTCGGACCTCCCCGGTGTCGGACTGGCAACGGGGTCACCCGTCGCCGTGCTCACCCAGTTCGCCGGTTTGGACCGCGCATCGGAACGCAACGCCTACGGGATCGACGCCGAGCCGCCCGACACCCAGGTGGCGGTCGGCGCCGGACGGGTGGTCGAAGCGGTCAACAGCATTATCGAGGTGTACGACGAGTCCGGGGTCGCCCAGGAATCGTTCGACCTACGGCCCCTGCTCGGAGTGACCGGCTCCGCCTATGTCACCGACCCGTCGCTGCTGTTTGACCCGGCCAGCTCCCGATGGTTCATCACGGCTCTCGTGGTGTCCCCCGGTGCGAGCCGGGTCGCCCTGGCCGTGTCGTCGTCCCCCGACCCGACCGGCCGGTGGGTCGTCGGCACCGCGTCCGCCGGCCTCGGCCTGGTGCGCGACCAACCGAAGGCCGGGGTGGGGGGCGGCAAGGTGGTCGTGGCCTGGAACGACTTCGCCACGGGGGGCGGCTTCCTCGGGTCGGAGCTGCTGGTGCTCGACGAGGCCGCTGTCCTTGCCGGCCATCCGACGGTGGCGACGGCCAGCGCCGGGGCGCCCAACCCCGGGCGATTCGGCCTGCTGCCGGTGTCGCCACCGGCGGGCGCCGACCAGGTGCTCGTGGTCTACAACGGCAGCAGCGGCCCGGTCGCCGGGCCCGGTTACGTAGGCGTCGTGTCGATCACCGGCCGGCCGGCGGCGGGCAACACCACCCTCGTGGTGACTCAGATCCGCTCCGACTCCGACGGGGCGGCGTTCGCCCCCACCGTGCCACCTCCCCCGGCGGCGCAGCCGGGCACCAGCCAGACCATCGACGCCGGCGACGACCGTTTCGTCAGCGCTGCCCAGCGAGGCGGGCGGGTCTGGGTCGCGGCGGGCGACGCCTGCCCCGGCGCCGGTGGTGACTGCCTGCGCCTTATCGCCTTGGACCCGACCAATCTGGGTGCCGGGCTGATAGTCGACGAGGAGCTGGGCGGAGCCGGCGTCGACGACTACTACCCGGCGGTGGCCATCGACGGGACGGGCACCGTCTTCGTCACGTTCTCCGAGTCGTCGCCGTCCCTCTACCCGAGCCTGGCCCTGATGGCCCGCTCGGGGGCGGGCTCGGACGTCGGCCCCGTCCTGCTCGGCGCGGGACAAGGGGACTACGGCGGCGCCCGGTGGGGCGACTACAGCGGGGCCGCCAGCGACCCGGTGGACCCTGGAGACGTATGGGTCGCCGGCGAATACCAGGCGTCAGGGAGCGACCCGGGGGAGTGGGGCACCGTCGTCGCCCGGACCACCGTGTCGCCGCCCACCGTCGGTTCGGTGTCCCCGGCCCGGGGAGAGCTGAGTGGCGGCACGGCGGTGGTCATCGGCGGAGCTGACTTCGTCGCCGGCTCGACCTCCGTACTGTTCGGCACGTCGGCGTCGCCGTCGGTGGCCGTCACCGACCCCGACACGCTCTCCGCCGTGGTGCCCCCGAACGAGGCTCCGGGGGCGGTCGCCGTCACGGTCCAGACGCCGGAGGGCCTCTCGGCGGCCGGGCCGGGCGGGGAGTACGCCTACGGCGGCGTACCGGGGCCGGCGGGCAAGGTGGCGGTCCGGCCCGGAGCGGTCGCCGACACAGCCGTCGTCACCTGGTCGCCACCCCCGGACGACGGGGGCTCACCGCTGACCGGCTACCTGGTCAGCGCGTGGCCGACGGGCCCGTCGGTGAGCATCGGTCCCAACCAGCTGAGCGTGACCGTCGGCGGGTTGGACGGCTCCAGGGGCGAGGTCTTCTCCGTGGCCGCCCTCAACGATCAGGGCCGGGGGCTCGACTCGGCTCCGTCGGCGCCGGTGTGGACCGGGGCCGGCTACTGGTCCGTCACCTCCGCCGGCGGCGTGTTCAGTTTCGGGGACGCGGGTTTCTTCGGTTCGGCGGGCGGGTCGCGCCTGGCGGCGCCGATTGTGGGGATGGCGGCGTCGCCTGATGGTGGGGGTTACTGGTTGGTGGGGGCGGATGGGGGCGTGTTCAGTTTCGGGGCGGCCCTCTTCCACGGGTCGGCTCGCACGGCGGGGGTCACGGTCAGGGTCACGGGCGTATCGGCTGACCGCAGCGGCGCCGGGTACTGGCTGTCGACCGCCGGCGGGGCGGTGCTGGGATTCGGGGACGCCGCCAACTTCGGACCCATCACCGGGGCCCAATTGGGCGGCCCGGTGATCGGCCTAGCCGGCCTCGCCGGCTGACCGCCCGGCATACCGGCTGACGGCCCGGCATACCGGCTGACGGCCCGGCATACATTGTCAGGGCCGACCGGCGGCACGGGAGGGATGCCGTGACCCAGTGGAACTTCGCCGACGTCTACGAGACGGTGGCCGAGAAGCTGCCCGACGCCCCTTGCCAGGTCCAGGGCGAGCGAACGCTGTCGTGGGCCGAGTTCGACCGCCGGGCCGACGCCCTGGCCGCCGACCTGCTCGACGCCGGCCTGACCCGCCAGTCCAAGGTGGCTGCCTACCTCTACAACTGCCCCGAGTATCTGGAGACCTACCTGGCCGCGTTCAAGGCTGGGCTCGTTCCGCTCAACACGAACTACCGCTACGGGCCGGACGAGGTGACCTACCTGCTCGACAACGCCGACGCCGAGGCGGTGGTGTTCCACGCTTCGCTCGCCAACCTGGTGGAGGAGGTCCGCCCACGACTGCCGAAGGTGCGCCGCTGGTACCTGGTCAGCGACGTTCCCTCCGACACGCCGGTCTGGGCCACTGACTACGAGGAGGTGGTGGGTCGCCGGGTGGGGAGAACCGTCGCCCCGTGGGGCCGGACGGCTGACGACATCCTGATGCTCTACACGGGCGGCACCACCGGCATGCCCAAAGGCGTCATGTGGCGTCAGGACGACCTGTTCAACGTGCTGGGCGGCGGGGGCAACCCACTCATCGGAGCGCCCCCCTCCAAGGACATGGAGGAGTACTCCGCCCATCTCACCCAGCCGGGGCTCAAGATGCTGCCCGCCTGCCCGCTGATGCACGGCACCGGCCAGTTCAGCGCCTTCATCGCCATGAACCTCGGCGGGTGCATCGTCACCCTCGCCAACCGCCATTTCGACCCGGCCGAGGTGTGGGACGAGGTCGAACGCCGGGGCGTCAACTCGCTGGTGATCGTGGGGGACGCCTTCGCCCGCCCCCTCCTCGCCGAGCTGGACGCCAACCCGGGGCGGTGGGACCTGTCGAGCCTGATGCTCATGTCCTCCTCAGGGGTCATGTGGAGCCAGGAGGTCAAGGCCGGCCTGCTCAAGCATCACCCCGGCATGGTCCTGTTCGACTCGTTCGGCTCATCCGAGGCGGTCGGCATGGGCGCATCGACCTCGGCGGCCGGAAAGGCCGAGAGCACCGCCGTGTTCCAACTCGGCGAGCAGGTCAAGGTGTTCACCGAGGATGGCAACCCTGTCCAGCCCGGTTCCGGTGAGGTGGGCTTCGTCGCCCTGGGCGGCTACACCCCGATCGGCTACTACAAGGACAGCGAGAAGAGCGAGCGCACGTTCCGGACCATCGACGGTGTCCGCTACTCCATCCCCGGTGACTACGCCACCGTCAACGCCGACGGGACCATCCACCTCCTGGGACGAGGGTCGGTGTGCATCAACACCGGCGGCGAGAAGGTCTTCCCCGAGGAGGTCGAGGAGGTCCTCAAGCTCCACCCTGCCGTCGCCGACGCCGCCTGCGTCGGCCTACCCGACGAACGGTTCGGCGAGGTCATCTGCGCCATTGTCGAGCCGGTCCCCGGGGGGACGGTCGGCCAGGACGAGCTGATCGAGCACGTCCGCGGCCGGCTGGCCCGCTACAAGGCGCCCCGCCAGGTCCTCACCGTCGACACCCTCGGCCGCAGCCCGGCCGGCAAGGTGGACTACGCCGGCCTCAAGGCTCTGGCCGCCGAGCGCAGCGGCGGGCTCTCGTCCTGACCCCCCTCACCCCCGGCCGCCGGCGGCCAGGGTGACCATCGGTTCAGCCTGACCTGGGGGCGGCCGCGTCACCGCCCTGCGACCGGTTGCCGATCCGCTGGATCGAGCTGTGCGGCACGTACCACACCGTTCCTTCGTCGTCGCGCAGGCGGGTGGCCCTGAGGCTGATGCCCTCCACCACGCCGGTCGCCAACCCGGTGTCCACCACGTCACCCACCCCGTACTGGTCTTCCACCAGCATGAACATTCCCGTCAGAAAGTCCTTGACCAGGGTCTGAGCGCCGAAGCCGATGCCGACGCCGACGATGCCGGCTCCGGCGATCAACGGTCCGAGGTTGATGCCGAAGTCGGCCAGGATGGTCGCCACCGCTATCGCCCAGATGCCGAAGGCCACCATGCTGCGCAGGAGCGAGCCGATGGTCTGAGCCCGCTGCGCCGCCCGGGGCGAGGTCGGCATGGCCTCGGCCAGGGGAAGGCGCCGTAGCCGGCCCAGCCCGCGGCCGCCCAGGCGGACTCCGGCGACGAACCGGTTGATCGCTCGCCGGGCCAACAGGTGGGCCAGGACGGCGACCCCCACGATGAGGAGGATCTTGAGGGGCTGGGTGATGATCACATCGGCGATCCGGGCCAGGTGCTGGCTGTGGGTCAGCCGGTAGATGACCAGGCAGGCCTGGTGGGCCTGGCCGGGGGAGCCGCAGGCCTGCTGCTCGGCCTGCTCCGGCGACAGCTGGGCGGCGACCGCCAGCACAAGTCCGGTGGCGCCGGGAGCCGTCATCGGGCCCCGACCGTACCCCGCGGGTGCGACCCCGGTCGCAGGGTTCGGCTGTCTAGCCTGCGGCGGTGCGCCGGGGTCTCGTCGTCGCCGTCACCCTGACGGCCCTCGCCGTGGCGGTTGGCGTGTATTCCAGGGTGTCGGGTGGATCCCCGCCGCCTCCCCGCCGCCACTCGCCCCCGACGACGGTGCCGCCCACCAGCCTCGGTCCTCACGGAACCACCGCGACATGGGTGGTGGCCGAGAATCAGCGCCCGGGCACCTCCGGCTGGGAGATCTCCGGACAGCAGCGGCCGGACTCCATAGAGGGCTACGCCTCGGTGACGAGCGCCCAGCGCGGAGAGTCGGTCGGCCTCTACGTGTCGACGGCGGCACCGACCTTCCACGTCGAGGCTTATCGCATCGGGTGGTACCAGGGGCACGGCGGCCGTCTCGTCTGGTCCTCGCCCGACGCGCCGGGCGGGGCGCAGCCCAACCCGGCCCCGCAGCCGGGTACGAACATGGTCGAGTGCCATTGGAAGGCGTCGATGACCCTGACCGTCGGCGCCGACTGGCCCCCGGGGGACTACATCCTCAAGCTGGTCGGCTCCGGTGGCCAGCAGAGCTGGGTGCCTCTGACCGTGCGTGACGACACCAGCCGCGCCACCTATCTCGTCCTCAACGCGGTGACGACGTGGCAGGCCTACAACCTGTGGGGTGGCTACAGCCTCTACCAGGGGCTGTCCGGACGGGGTCACAGCGACTTCGCCCACCGGTCGCGGGTCGTGTCCTTCGACCGTCCCTACTCGTTCGGCAGCGGCGCCGCCGACTTCTACGGCAACGAGTACCCGCTGGTCCGGTTGGTCGAGCGCCTCGGGCTGGATGTCAGCTACGCCACCGACGTCGACCTCGACGAGGAGCCTGGCATGCTCCAGGCCCACCGGGCCGTCATCTCGCTGGGTCACGACGAGTACTGGTCCACCGCCATGCGCGACGGGGCCACCGAGGCGCGCGATCAGGGGGTCAACCTGATGTTCCTCGGCGCCAACGCCGTGTACCGCCACATCCGCTTCGCCTCCTCACCGTTGGGCCAGGACCGCCACGAGATCTGTTACAAGGTCGCCTCGGAGGACCCCCTGCACGGGGTGAACGACTCCGAGGTGACGTCGAACTGGCCCGACCCGCCCGTCCCCCGGCCGGAGAGCGATCTGGTCGGCGACATGTACCGGTGCAACCCGGTAAAGGCGGACCTGGTCGTGGTCGATCCGTCCTCGTTCGTGGTGGCCGGCACCGGTCTCACCGCGGGAGCCAAGCTGGCGGGTGTGGTGGGTTCGGAGTACGACCGCTACGTGCCCTCCCTCCCCGGACCCCGCAACGTGGAGATCGTTGCCCACTCGCCCCTCACCTGCCGGGGCGCCCCCGACCACTCCGACGTCACCTACTACACGGCCCCCAGCGGGGCGGGTGTCTTCGCCTCCGGCACCAACCTCTGGGTCGCCAGCCTGGGAGGCGCGTGCGCCACCGAGTGCGAGGTGCCGGCCGTCACCGCCATGACCGAGAACGTCCTGGCCGCCTTCGCACCAGGCCCGGCCGGGCGGAGATACCCGAGTCGGACCAACTGGACGGACTTCTATCCGGTCCCATCGGGCTCCACCACGTCGACCACCGCTCCCCCGAGCGGCCCGGATTGAGGCCGGTCGCCTTGCGTCCCGGGGGCTGGCGGCCGACAATCTCCTCTCCCCCCGTAGGAAGGACCTGACATGTCGCCGCGGGTCCTCGACCCCAAGACCAGCCCGGCCCGCCGCTACCTGCAGCACCTCGACGTGGTGCTGCTGGCCTCGACGCTGATCGTCTCGATCATCGGCGTGGTGATGGTCTATTCCGCCACCCGCACCAAGCTGTCGGCCCTGGGCCTCGATCCCCACCAGTACCTCAAGCACCAGGCGTTGTTCGTGGTCCTCGGTATCTGCGCCATGGTGGTGTTCGCCGCCATCGACTACCACCGGTTCGAGGAGCTCGGCATTATCGCCTACGGAGGCGTGGTCTTCCTCCTGCTGGCGGTGATGTCCCCGGTCGGCTCGCGGGCTCTCGGCTCTCAGCGCTGGTTCCAGCTGGGACCGTTCCAGCTGCAGCCGTCCGCTTTCGCCATCCTTGCCCTCATCCTCGCCGGGGCCACGGTCATCCGCCGCGGCAATGGAGACGTCGAGCCCCGCCGGGTGCTCACCATCCTGGTCCTCGGTGCCGTGCCTGCCGGCCTCGTCGCCATCCAGCCGGACCTGGGCACGGCCATCACCATCGGGTGCGTCCTCGGCACCATGCTCGTCATCGCCGGGGTGCGGGGGCGTTACCTCCTGGCGATCGCCGCCCTCGTCGTGGCAGCCACCGTCGGCGGCATCCACATGGGGTTGTTGAAGCACTACCAGGTCCAGCGCCTCACCGCCTTCGTCAACCAGGGGGCCGACACCGGCCAGGCCGGTTACAACCTGCGTGAGTCCAAGATCGCCATCGGGGCCGGGGGCATGTTCGGCAAGGGCCTGTTCCACGGTCCGCAGACCAACCTCCAGTACGTCCCCGAGCAGCAGACCGACTTCATCTTCACGGCCGTCGGGGAGCAGCTCGGCTTCGTCGGCGCCGGCAGCGTGCTGGCCCTCTTCGCCATCATCGTGTGGCGGGTGTGGAGGACCGCCCAGCTCGCCTACGACCTGTTGGGGGCCATGCTGTGTGCCGGGGTCCTGGGCTACATCGCCTTCTCGGTGTTCCAGAACGCCGGCATGACCATGGGCATCATGCCGATCACCGGCATCCCCCTGCCGCTCGTGAGCTACGGGGGCTCGTCGACCATCGCTACCTTCGCCGCGGTGGGGCTGGTCCTGAACGTGGGGATGCGGAGGTTCCGGTGACCACGGGCGGCGGCGGTTGAGACAGGTCGGCGTGGCCGGCGTGTTCGTCGAGCTGCCGAGCCCCTACCCCGTACTCGTCCTGCGCGAGGTCGAGGGGCAGCGGCGCGAGCTGCGCATCCCCATCGGCTTCGCCGAGGGCATGGCCATCGCGTCGGCCTTGCGCAAGGTGACGCCTCCCCGACCGCCCACCCACCAGCTCATGGCCGACGTGATGGGCGAGTTCGCCATCCGGGTCGACCAGGCGGTCATCTCCGGGCTCCGGCAGGGGACCTTCTACGCCCACCTGGACCTGCGGGTGGGCGAGGACCTGCGGGTCGTGTCGTGCCGTCCGTCCGATGCCGTCGCCCTGATGCTGCGCATGCCCAACGCCGGACCGCTGCTGGTCGTCGACGACCTGATGGACAGCGAGGGGGTGGCGCCGGAGTCAGACGGGGACGGGGGTGTTCTCCTCGTCGGAGATGCGGACGAGCAAGCCGAGCAGGACGTAGTTGGCGAGCAGCGAGGATCCGCCGTAGGCGACGAAGGGCAGGGTGACGCCGGTGACGGGGAGCAGCCTCACCACCCCGGCCATGATGAAGAACGCCTGGAAGCCGAGGATGGTCGCGATGCCGGCGGCGAGCAGCTTGGAGAAGTCGGACCGCGAGCGCAAGGCGATCCGCAGGCCGGTCCCCACCAGTAGCACGAAGGCGAAGATCACCAGCGTCGTGCCGAGCAGCCCGAGCTCCTCGCCGATGGCCGCGAAGATGTAGTCGCTGGCCACCACCGGTATCAGCTGGGGGCGGCCCAAGCCCAGGCCGGTGCCGGCCAACCCTCCGCTGCCCATCGCGTAGAGGGCCTGCACCGCCTGGTAGCCGATGGTGTCGGCGTGGGGCCACGGGTTCAGCCACACGGTGATGCGGTCGTGGACGTGGCTGAACAGCCGGCTGGCGGCGAGGGCGCCGATCACGAAGAGGACCAGTCCCACCCCGAGGTAGGCGGCCCGCCCGGTGGAGATCCACAGACAGGCGACGAACAGGACGAAGATGAGCAAGGAGAAGCCGACGTCGCGCTCGGCCGTCATCACCAGCATCGACAGGCCCCACATCAACAGAACCGGGCCGAAGGGGCGGGGATCGGGGACGAGGAGGTTGCCGATTCGTGATGTCGGCGTGGCCAACAGGTCTCGCTTTTCGACCAGGTAGGAGGCGAAGAAGACGGCCAGGCATATCTTGGCCAGCTCTACCGGCTGGAAGGTGAGCCCGCCGAGGCGGACCCAGAGACGGGCGCCGTTGATGTTCTGACCGACGTGGGGGGCCAGCGGCAGCAGGAGGAGCACTATTCCGGCCAGGGCGATGAGGTACCGGTAGCGCTCGAGCAGCTGGGTCCGCCGGATTGCGAACAGGGTCACGACGTACGCCATGACGCCGAACGCCGTCCAGGCCGCCTGCAGCCCGGCGAGGTGGGAGTCGAGGCGGGCGATGAACACGTAGCCGAGCCCGTTCAGGAAGGCGGCGAGGGGCAGGAGGACCGGGCTGGCGTGCGGGGCCAGCCGCCTGGTGGCGATGTGGGCGGCGAGGAGCAGGATAAGCAGGGCGACGAGGAACGGGCCGACGTTGGCCGGTATCGAGGCCGTACGGCCCAGGGACGCCAGGATGTAGGCGAACACGGTGAACCCGGCGGCGAGGGCGAGAAGCCCCAGCTCGGTCGACCGGCGCGGCAGCGCCTGGCGGGCCGTCAGCATCGGCGGAGACTACCCGGGGCGGTACCATCCGATTCGTGGGCCACGCCCTGGTGATCATCGCCGTGTTCCTGGGCGCGGTGGTGGTTTCGGCCACCGTCGCCCTGGCCGTCACCGTTCACCGGCTGCGCCGTCCCATGATGCTCAGCCCGGCGGTCCGGGTGCCGCTGCGGTGGCGGTGGTCGCTGGCCCGCCAGGCCGTGCTCCACCGCCGCTTGCTGGTGGCCATCGGGGGTGTGCGCCTGGAGCTGCCCCGGGCCGGCGGCGCCGGTCCATGGAGCGACCTGATCGCCGAGGTCGAGGCCCTGGCCCTCGAAGTCGACCGCGAGCTGGTCGCGGTCGAATCCCACCCCCGGCCCATCCGCCAGAAGGCGATGGCCGGGTTGGAGGCCAGGGTGCGCGAGGTGGAGCAGGTGGCCGGGCGGCTGGGTCAGACCCTCGGGTCCCTCGAGGCCGGGCGTCCCGGCCGGTCGGCGGCCGAGCTGATGGAGCGACTCGACGCCATTCAGGGGGCGCTGGCGGAGCTCGACGCCGTGCCCGGGGCGTCGAGGTCGTCCGGAGGCCCCTCGGCGAGGCGCTGAAGCTCCTCGGGCCGCAGCAGGCCTCCGGGGCCGACCCGCAGGGAGAGGTAGGCGGCCGCCCCGGCCGGTATCGGCAGCCAGAAGTTCACCAGCCTCCAGCCCAGGACGCCGAGGATGGCCACACCCCGAGGCGACCCGAACCCGACCAGGGTGGGAGCGAGTACCCCCTCCACCACCCCGAGACCCGACGGGGTGATCGGAATGGCCGCCAGCACGTTGGCCAGGCCGTAGGCGACGACGAGGCCGTAGATCGACGGGCGGTGCCCGAAGGCGGCGACGAACACCCACAGAGAGGCGGCGTCGAGCAACCAGTTGGCCGCCGCCCAGGCGCCGGCCCGAACCATGAGAGAGCGGTCCGAGGTCAGCTCGCGCAGCCGGCCGCCGATCTGGCGGAAGACGCGCTCGGCGGCGTCCTCCTTCACCAGCGGGGTGTGTCGGGCCACCGCCCGCAACACCCGGACGGCGCGCTCCTCGCCGCGGGTGATGAGCACGATGAGGGCGGCCACGAAGCCGATGAGCAGCACCCCGAGGACGGCCGCGGTCACGTAGAGCGGGCTGAAGCCCCTCAAGGGGATCGACACCAGCAGACCCACCCAAAGGAAGAGGTTGAGCACGACCGCTGAGCCGACCCCTTGGGTGGCGAGGGCCACCCCGACGTCGGACTTGGGCACGCCCGACTCGGACAGGAGCCGGTAGCCGAGGCTGGCGCCCGCCGCCGTCCCGCCGGGCACGACGTGGCTCACCGACATGGTCGCCAGGTTGATCCTGGTCACGTTCCCGAATCCGATCCGGTGGGGGGCCAGCACCGCCTGGGTCAGCTTGGAATAGGCGAGGAGGGACGCCACTTCGAGGCCGACCCCGGCCAGCGCCAGCCACAGGTTGGCCGTGCTCACCAGGTGGAGGGCCTTGCGCGCCCCGGCCAGCTGGGGGAGGACGAGATACTCGACCACGGCGGCGAGCAACAGGAGGGTCACGAGCCGCCGCAGGGTCTTCGGGATTCTCGCCATGGGATGCCCTCAGACAGCGTGGCAGGAGTACCGGTGCCCGTGCCGGATCACGCGCAGGCTGATACCGAAACAGTCCGACAGGGAGGCGTCGCTGAGGGCCCCCTCGAGGGGGCCGGTGGCCACCACCTGTCCGGAGCGGAGGAGCAGCAAATGGGTGAATCCGGCCGGGATCTCCTCCAGGTGGTGGGTCACCAGCACCATCGGCGGTGACATGGGGTCGACGGCCAGATCGGTGAGCCGGCCCAGGAGCCGCTCACGGGCCCCCAGGTCGAGGCCGGCGTTGGGCTCGTCGAGCAGGAGCAGCTCGGGCCGGCCCATCAGCGCCCGGGCCAGCTGCACCTGCTGACGCTCGCCCTCCGACAGGGTGACGAAGGGATGGTGCTGGAGATGGGCCAGGCCGGCCGCCTCGAGCAGGGCCAGGGCCCGCGACCGCTCGGCGGACCCGTAGTCGTTCCACCAGGTCTCGAGGGCGGCGTGGACCCCGGTCAGGACCACGTCGATGGCGGCCACCGACGGTCGCAACCGCTTGGCCAGGTCGGCGCTGGTGATGCCCAGGCGTTTGCGCAGCTCCCTGACGTCCACCCGCCCGAGTCGTTCACCCAGAATGTCCACCGTGCCGGTGGTCGGGTGGTCGTAACCGCTGGCCAGTCGGAGCATGGTGGTCTTGCCCGAGCCGTTCGGCCCCAGGACCACCCAGCGCTGGTCCGGCTCGACCCGCCAGCTGACGTCGTCGAGGATGCGCAGTCCGTCTCGTTCGAACCCGACGGCGATCAGCTCCAGGGCGGGCACGGCGGAGGACGGTAGCTGGCGGTGCTCGGCCCGCCCCTTACACTGCTCGGCCATGCGACCCCTGGTGGTGCTGCCCACCTACAACGAGGCCGCCAACATCGTCGAGGTACTCACCCGGGTCAGGCAGGCCGCCCCCGAGGCGGACGTGCTCGTCGTCGACGACGCCAGTCCCGACGGAACCGCCGACCTGGCGGAGGAGGCGGCCGGTCGTCTGGGCCAGATCCACCTGCTGCGCCGCCCCGGCAAGTCGGGGCTCGGTAATGCCTACCGCTCGGGCTTCCGGTGGGGGCTCGAGCGGGGCTACGACGCCTTCGTCGAGATGGACTCCGACCTCTCCCACGACCCGGCCGCCCTCCCGTCGCTGCTCGGCGGCCTGGAGGCAGCCGACCTGGTCATCGGGTCGCGCTACGTGCCGGGTGGGTCGATCCCCCAGTGGGGCCTGCACCGGCGCCTGCTGTCGGAGGCGGGGAACCGCTACGCGTCGCTCATGCTCGGCATGAAGGTGCGTGACCTCACTTCCGGATACCGGGCCTACGACGGCGACACCCTGCGGTTGATCGACCTCGACCGGGTGCGGGCCGACGGCTACGGATTCCAGATCGAGATGGCCTACCGGGCCGCCCGGGGCGGAGCGTCGATCGCCGAGGTCCCCATCCGGTTCGTCGACCGGGTCGAGGGCCAGTCCAAGATGTCGATGCGCACGATCGTGGAGGCGCTGGCCCTGGTGACGGTGTGGGGCGTGCGCCGGGTCCTCGGCCGGCGCAGCCGGGCCGGGGCGCCGACCCATTCCACCGCCGCCTGATCTCTAGAGGCCGTGCTCGGCCAGGGGGCCGATTCGCCAGCCTCTCGCCCGCACCAGCTCGGTCAGGGGCTGGAGGGCTCCGACCGCCGCTCTCCACGCCCCGGGGTCCGAGGTGCAGTCCGAGTCGTGCAGCAGCACGGTCGCCCCGTCGCACAGGTCCCGTGACACGTCGGCGACCACCGAGGACGGGGTGGCGGCTGCCCTCCAGTCGCGACCCCACGTGGTCCACAGCACGAGCCGCAACCCGGCCCGCCTGGCGGCGACGGGGCCGGCGGAGGAGACGATGCCGTAGGGCGGCCGGAACCAGCGGGGGGTCGACCCGGTGGCGTGGGCGACAGCGTCGCGGGCCCGGAGAAGGTCGGTGACCACGGCACCGGGCGACCGCCACAGCTCGGACACGTGAACGTCCCCGTGGACGGCCACCTCGTGCCCGGCCGCCGCCACCTCGGCGGCCAGCCCCGGGGACAGGCGGACCATGGACCCGAGCATGAAGAAGGTGGCTTTGACGCCCAGCCGGTCGAGCTCGTCGACGACGCGGGGGGTCGACACCGGGTCGGGACCGTCGTCGAACGTCAGGGCGACATGACCGGGCGCGCCCACCGCATGCCATGCCGGGGCGACCCGTCGGCGCACGGGTGGCAGGGCGGTGACCGAAGGGGCGGCGTGGGCGACGAACCCGGCGGTGGCCAGGGCCGCGGCGGTGCGGACCCTCACCGCAGGTCCGACAAAGGCTCGACGACGAGCCCGGCCCGGTCGGCCCCCATGACCAGCTCGTTCAGGGCCCGCTCGAGGGTGCCGGCGTCGGCCCGGTCACCCCTCAGGATGTACACCCGAAGCGGCCTGAGCCGGACCGGGCCTCCGAGCGCCACCAGGCGCGATCCCCTGACGATGCGGACGTGGCCCATCAGGGCGGAGGCCAGATCCACCCCGCTCACGCCGGAGATGGGGGCGTACTCCCGGCAGTTGCGCCCGGCGGCCAGCCGGAGGGCCCGGGTCGACCGCAGCAACCCGTCGGACGCGGACTCCCAATGGAACCGCTGCGGTGCCTGCCAGCCGCCGGTGGCCACGTCGACAGCGGCGCGGACCAGGCGCCTGACCCCGGCCGGGTCGGCGGCCGCGGTCCGGCCGTCGACGACGGCCGTCACCCCGTCGGCGGCCAACACCGGGGCGAGGTCCGGGGAGGCGAGCGCGGCGGGCCCGACCCGGACGGCCACGTAGACGTCGGCGGTGCCCCGCTCGGCGTGGGCGGTATCCACCCCGTGGGCCGTGGCGGCGTCGGCGGCCAGGTTGAGCCCGCCGTAAGCGACGGCCAGCCCCAGCCCGCAGGCGGCGATCCGGCGACGCCGTGGCCGTCGGTGCCGGCGGGCCGCCGGCTGGTCGGCCGGGGCCGACGGGGTGGCGAGGGAGACCACCTCACCGGCGGGGTCGCCGACGAAGAGAGCGCGACCGGCGGCCACGAGGGCGTGGCGGTCGACGGTGACGGCCCGGTCGAGGACCTCGGCCAGGCGGCGGGGGTCGCGGGCCGTCGCCGTCACCCCGGCGGTCTCCATGGCTGAGGCGTTCTCGCGGCCGTGGCCGGGGATGGGGTGGAAGGTCACCACGGGCAGGCCCACGGCGAAGGCCTCCATGCACGACAGCCCTCCCGCGTTCTGCACGAGGACGTCGGCCGCCGCCATCAACTCGGGCATGCGGTCCGTCCAGCCCAGCACCACGCCGCCGCCGCGGCTGGCCAGTCGGGCCCGGAGGTCGTCGTTGCGGCCGCAGACGGCGACCGGCAGCCAGTCGTCGGTGTGGAGCAGCGCGTCGAAGGTGGACTCAAGGTCCCCGACCCCCCAGGAGCCCGACACGGCCAGGGCGATCTTCGCCTCCTGGGGCAGGCCGAGGGCCTGGCGGGCGGCGAGCTTGGTGATCGGAGCCCGCCTAAAGGCGGCGGACACCATGGGCCCGGTGGTCACCACCGACCGGGCGGTGGCCCTGGCGGCCACCTCCGCCGAGGACCGGTGGACGCACATGGTCAGGTCGACCGCCGGGTGCATCCAGAGGGGGTGGACCCCGAAGTCGGTGACGAAGGTGGCCACCGGCGCGCCGACCCAGCCCCGGCGTCGGCCCCGCCCCAGCACCAGCGAGCTCAGCGGGTAGGTGGACACCACGCAGGCCAGCCCCGGCTCCGAGCGCAGCAGCTGGCGGAGGCGGCGCCCGGTCAGCACCGTCAACACCACCTCGAGAGCCCGGCCCAGCAGGGGGGTCAGGTACCACACCCGGAAGGTCGCCTCGTAGGCCCACGGGGCCGCCTTGAGCTGGACGGTGTAGACCCAGCGCATCAGCCGCCCCAGCCGCCACGGGAAGCACTCGAGGAAGTCGGCGGTGCGGACGCGGTAGCCGGCGGACTGCAGCCGGACGGCCAGCTCGGCGGCCGCCCCGTCGTGGCCTGCGCCCATGCTGGCCGACAGGATCAACACGGCGGGCAGGGCGGCCGGCAGCCGGGCGCCCCGTATCTTGGCCCGGGCATGGTCGTCCTCGCCGCCCTCGGAGCGTCGGTGGCCTACGCCCTGGCGTCGGTGCTCCAGCAGCACGCGGCGTCGAGGGCGCCCAAGTCCCACGCCCTGCGCATGCGCCTGCTGGTCAACCTGCTCGGCCGGCCCCTCTGGTTGGTCGGCATCCTCTCCGACCTCGCCGGTTATGCCCTCCAGTTCATCGCCCTCGGCCATGGCTCCCTTGTCCTGGTCCAGCCCCTGCTGGTCACCGGGTTGCTGTTCGCCCTGCCCCTAGGGGCGCTCTTCGCCGGCCGCGGGATGCCCGGCTGGCGCGAGTGGGCGGGGGCAGCCGCTGTCTGCGGCGGCCTGGCCCTGTTCCTGGTGGTCGCCAACCCCGACGCGGGCTCGTCGACGACCTCCTCGATGGGATGGGCCATCGTATCGGTGGGCACCATCGTGCCTTCGGTCATCCTCGTGTGGCTGTCCCGGGGGCGGAGCGGCCCGGCCCGGGCCAGCCTGCAGGCGGTGGCGGCCGGCACGGTGTACGGACTCGCCGCCGCCCTGACCAAGACCGTCGCCCACGTGGTGACCGACAGCTCCGGGGGGTTCTGGCACACGGTCGCCCAGCTGGCGGTCACCTGGCAGACCTGGGGCGTGATCATCACCGGGCTGGTGACCCTGATGCTCGCCCAGAGCGCCTTCCAGGCCGGCCCCCTTGGGTGGTCCCTGCCGGCGCTCACCGTGGTCGATCCGGTCGTGAGCATCATCATCGGAGCCGTCGCCTTCGCCGAACCGATCTCCGACTCGCCGGCGGGCATCCTCCTCGAAGGCCTCGGCCTGGTCC
This sequence comes from Actinomycetota bacterium, assembly GCA_021325435.1. Taxonomy (GTDB): domain Bacteria; phylum Actinomycetota; class Acidimicrobiia; order Acidimicrobiales; family JAJPHE01; genus JAJPHE01. Next base: position 115,276 of record JAJPHE010000055.1, read on the forward strand.
TGCTGACCGTCGGGGTGGTGGCCCTCACCCGGTCGCCGGTCGTGGTCCCCGCCTCCCCGCCTCCGGCCGACCAGGAGGTGAGGGTCGCATGAGCCGGCCGATCCACGCCACAGTCGAAGGCGAAGGCCCCCCGGTGGTCCTCGTCCACGGCCAGCCGGGGGACGGGTCGGACTGGTCGGCCGTGGCCGAGCTGCTCCAGGTCGATCATCGGGTCGTCGTCCCCGACCGCCCCGGGTACGGGCAGACCGGCGGGGCCGCTCTGGGGCTGACCGACGGGGCCCGCCAGGTTGCCCGGCTCCTGCACGACCTGGCCCTCGGCCCCTCCACGATCGTCGGCCACAGCTACGGGGGCGTGGTCGCCCTGCGCCTGGCCGAGATCGCGCCGGAGTTGGCCCACAGCCTGGTGTTGGTGGCCTCGGCCGGCACCCGGTCGGCCCTCACCTGGTCGGACCGGGTGCTCGGCGTACCCGGGGTCGGCGAGGCCCTCGCCTTCGCCGGCATGCGCGGGCTGGGCCACCTCGCCGCCTGGGCGAGGAGCGGCATGGCCGCCCAGCGCCTCGTCGAGCTGGGCGGCGCCGTTGGCCTGCCTCCCGAGAGGCTGGAGGCCCACGCCGCCGCCTGGCGGTCGGGGCCGATGTGGCGGTCATTCGCCGCCGAGCAGAGGTCGCTGCTGGCCGAGACGCCCCTGGTCGAGGCCGGCCTCGGTTCCATCGGGGTGCCGGTGTACGTGATCGCCGGCCGGCGCGACGTGGTGGTGCGGCCCCGGGCGGCTAAGGAGCTGGCCCGGTTGGTCCCCGGCGCCCGGTTGGTGTGGCTACCGGGCGGCCATCTGCTGCCCTGGCAGTGCCCTGCCGAGGTGGCGGCGATCGTCGCCCGGGCGGCCGCCGGTTAGCGCCGGCTCAGCCGTCCAGATCCACCCGGTGGGGAGCGGTGTACACGTTGCCCCGGTCGCCGCGCAGGAACCCGGCCAGGGTTATCCCGAGCCGCTCGGCGGTCTCCACCGCCAGGCTGCTCGGTGCCGAGACCGCCGCCACCACGGGGATGCCGGCGACGGCCGCCTTCTGCACTATCTCGAACCCGACCCGTCCGGAGACGGCCAGGACGTGGGAGGAGAGGGGCAGGCCCCCTCGCAGGACGGCCCAGCCGACCAGCTTGTCGACCGCGTTGTGGCGTCCCACGTCCTCGCGCTCCTCCAGCAGGGCGCCGGCGCCGTCGAACAGCCCGGCGGCGTGCAGCCCGCCCGTCCTGTCGAACACCCGCTGGCCGGCCCGCAGACGTTCCGGCAGCGACAGCAGGAGCGAGGAGGTGATCCGCAGGTCGCTGGCCACCGGCCGGCAGCGGCTGGCCAGGTCATCGACCGAGCCCGTGCCGCACACCCCGCAGGCGGAGCTGATCGGCAGCTGGCGGGCGCGCGCTGACACGTCCACCGGGCGGTCGATCCGCACGGTCACCACGTTGTAGCGCTGCTCGTCGTCGGCCACCCGCTCGCAGTAGCGCACGGTTTCCACGTGGTCGTCGCGACCGATGAGCCCCTCCGAGGCCAGGAAGCCGACCGCCAGCTCGAAATCGTGGCCGGGGGTGCGCATGGTCACGCCCACGCTGGCGGGGTCCTGACCTGGTCCCGCCAGGCGGATCGCCATGGGCTCCTCGGTCACCACCTCGTCGGGCAGCTCGAGGTGTCGGCCCGGGCGTAGGGCGATGACCCGCCGGCCGGCGACCAGGCGCCGCCGGCCGGGCAGGTCGACGGTCACCTGGTCACCGTCCCCTCGAGGGCGGCCAGGTCCGCCGGGTAGTCGAGATCGCGGAACGCCCCCGCATCGCACACCCGGCCCCAGTCGGCGCCGGTGAGCCAGTCCACTGGCCCGGCGTCGAAGACCGCGGCCATGTCACGTCGGCCGGCGGCCACCAGCGACCCGACTTCTTCGAGGGCGGCGACCGACAGCCGGGCGCACAAGGGCTGCGCCTGCCCGCTCACGACCGGCACGACCGAGGCCTCGCCGGGCCATCCGGCGATCAGCTCCAGCAGCCCGGTCGTGACGAAGGGCATGTCGCAGGCGAGGACCAGGGTCGGACCCCGGTAACCGGCCGAGCTCAGCGCCTCCCACCCCACGGCCACGGCGGCCAGGGGCCCCCGCCCACCCACCCGCTCGGAGACGTGCCGGAGGCCCGAGGCCCCGGCCCCGACCTCGAGGGCGGGGTCGGCCACCGCCCTCAGCACGGCGCCCACCGCCCCGGCGAGAGTCTGGCCGTCGGCCAGGGGGAGGGTCGCCTTGTCGGCGCCCATGCGCTGACTGCGACCACCTGTGAGGAGCAGCCCGGCGATCGCCACGGCCGCATTATCCCCAACCCCGACCGGGCGCCTACCAG
>JAJPHE010000032.1 GCA_021325435.1 Actinomycetota bacterium
CCGCCGGCCGGGGGGGCGAACTTCGACCCGTCCAGGGTGGCACCCTGGTCGATTACCACCGCGTCCGGACCCCTCTCGTAGGTGTCGTCGAGGGCCGAGACGACCCAGCCGGGCACTCCCAGCCCATTGGCGGGGCCCGAGTAGGGGGTGGTCCAGGCGTCGGGCTGCGCCGGCACCACCGCGTAGCGGCCGGTGTGCTGGAAGCCGGCGGGGGTGCGGGTGAAGCCCCAGAACGGCGTCTTCGCCGGGCGGCTGTCCAGGGTGAGGGCGTGGATGGAGCCCCCGCCCTGGTTCGGGGCGGTCGGGGTGCCCGTCATGGAGAAGTCGGCGCCGGAAAGGGCGGCGGGGCCGATCTCCACGGACTCGGCGACCCGTTCGTCGGCGACGTCACCGGACTTCACCACCCGCTCGCTGAGGATCAGTCCGGTGTCATCCACGCAGGTGTCGGCGTAGGTGTTGCCGGGCGTGAGGGGGGTCAGGGGCCCCGCTCCCAACGGTGCCGCGCTCCGGTACACCCGGCAGCGCCGGCCGGCGACGGTGGCGGCCCCGACGACCCGCAGCCGGTCGGAGCGCAGGGCCGGCCCGATGACGGCGTCCAGTCTGATGTCGTGGGGCGCCAGGGTCGCGGCCACGTGGAAGAGCGCCCCGTCCGAGGATCCGGACCTCAGAACCTGGTCCCCGACCCGGCCCACGGTGACCAGGTAGGGAACGGCACCGGGGGCGCTGAGCTGTTCGTCGACGCTGTCGAATGGCCTCGACACCCAGAGCTGCTCAATCCCCGCTGGAGCCCCCGAGGCCGTCACCCGGTAGGTGATGTGGTACGTGGAGGGGGCCGGGGCAAAGTGCGGCAAGGGGACCGCCACGCCGGGCTCCGCTGCACCCGACCCGGGCCCGATCAGCCAGGTCACCAGCCCCCCGACCGCGAGGACCACGACCACCACGACCGTGACCAGACGCCAGCGCCGGCGTCGGGGCGCCCGAGCCAGCAGGGGCCGACGGGGCGGCGCCGCCCGTCCACCGGACGTCGGTTGGGCCGGCCGTTTCTGGGCTACCGCCCGCGAGACGCCGGGTCGCTGTCGATAGGAAGTCGTCACCGACGTTCAGAGACCAGCCGCCGGCTTCCCCGACTAACGGTCATCCCCCCAGATACCTCCCCAGCGAGCGGAACAGTGACAACCTGTCACCGCTGGCCGAACAATGGCACGGTCAGCGGCCGGATTGCAAGGTCACCCGACCGGTTCGCCCCGATCCGATTCCATCCCCGGCTCCTTCGGCAGGCCGAGCACCCGCTCCCCGGCGATGTTGCGCTGGACCTGGGCCGTGCCCCCCCAGATGGTGTGGGAACGCGAGGTGAGGAAGATGCTCTGCCACCGGTCGAGTCGGTAGTCCTCGTCCGTCACCGTCGACGCCATGCCGATGGTGTCCATCATGATCTCGCCGAAGCGCCGCTGGTACTCCGACCAGAACATCTTGTTGATGGAGCTGGACGGCCCGGGATCGCGTCGGTCAGCCAGGGCCGACAGCAGTCGCAACCCCTGGAATCTCATGATCTCGACGTGGCTATAGGCCCACGCCAGCTGTTGTCGGACCACGGGATCGTTGGCCTTGCCGATTTGGCGCACCTTGTCGACGAAGGCCCAGAAGTCGCGGGCGTGCTGCACGTGCTGAGTGGTGGCGTTGCCGCCCCGCTCGTTGCCCAGGGTGGTCATGGCCACCCGCCAGCCGTTGTTGAGCCCCCCGATGACGTTGAACAACGGCGCCCGGGCCTCGTTGATGAAGGTGGCGGTGAAGCCGGCCAGGCCCGTCATCTGCTTGATGGGGCTGAGGTCGAACCCGTTGGATGCGCCGTCCTCGCGTTTCATGGGCACGAGGACATAGGAGATCCCGCGGTGCTTGGGGGCGTCGGGATCGGTCCGACAGAGACAGAACATGATGTTGGCCCGGGTGGCGCCGGACGTCCACACCTTCTGCCCGCTGATCACCACCTCCTCGCCGTCCACCACCCCCCGAGTCTGGAGACCGGCGAGGTCGGATCCGGCGTCTGGCTCGGAGAAACCCTGGCAGTAAACGTCGGTGCCGTCGATGATGCGGGGCAGGAAGTAGGCCTTTTGCTCGTCCGTGCCCCACACGATGATCGAGGGCCCGACCAGTCCCTCGCCCATGCCGCGGGTCACCCGGGGAACCTTGGCTCGGGCGAACTCCTCGTTCATGACGGCGACCTCGAGGCCGGTCAGGCCCCGTCCGCCGAACTCCTTGGGCCATGACACGCACAGGTAACCGGCGTCCTGCAGCCTGCGGGCCCATTCCGGGTCGGTCACCAGCCCCCGGCGGTCCTCCGAGGTCGGGGCGTCAGGGGCGTTGGCCTCGAGCCAGTCGCGCAGCTCGGCACGAAACCGGGAAGCGGTCGGGCCCAGGTCGATCTCCAGCGGCACGGCAACTCCCCCCATCCAGTCGCCAGCGGTGCGCTACCAGACGTCAGCCTAGCTACGAGCAGCGGAGACCGCACCGTTGGAGCTTGGGTTCATCCGAAAGCCGGGATGCCGCTTGAGGATCTCGCGCCGGGCGATCGTCATCTTGTGGACTTCGTCCGGGCCGTCGGCCAGCCGCAGGGTCCGCATGTGGGCGTACATGTGAGCCAGCGGGAAGAACTGGGTGACCCCGGCCGCCCCGTGGACCTGGATGGCCCGGTCGATCACCTTCAGCGCCATGTTGGGCACGGCCACCTTGATGCCGGCGATCTCGGTGGCCGCCGACTTGTTGCCTACCGTGTCCATCAGATGGGCGGTGCGCAGGACGTACTCGCGGGCCATGTCGATCTCGATCCGGGCCTCGGCGATCCAGTCCTGGATGAGCCCCTTGTGGGCCAGGCTGCTTCCGAAGGTGTGACGCTCGAGGGCCCGGGTGACCATCAGGTCCAGGGCTCGCTCGGCCACTCCGATGGAACGCATGCAGTGGTGGATGCGTCCCGGTCCCAGTCGGGCCTGGGAGATGGCGAATCCGCCGCCCTCCTCTCCCAGGAGGTGGTCGACCGGCACCCGGACGTCGCGGTAGATGACCTCGGGATGGCCACCGCGATCGACGTATCCGAAGACATGAGGGTCGAGGCCGAGGGAGACGCCGGGGGTTTCCTTGGGGACGACGATCATCGACTGCTGGAGGTGGCGTGGCGCGCCGGGGTCCGTCTTGCCCATGACGATCAGGACCTTGCACCGTGCGGAGCGGGCGCCGGAGCTGAACCACTTGCGTCCGTTGAGCACGTAGTGGTCGCCGTCGCGCTCGATCGTCAAGCCGATGTTGGTGGCGTCCGAGGAGGCGACGTCGGGCTCGGTCATCGAGAAGGCACTCCGGATGTCGCCTTCGAGCAGTGGCAGGAGCCACCTCTCCTTGACGACCGGGGTGGCATAGAGGTTCAGGATCTCCATGTTGCCGGTGTCGGGAGCGGCGCAGTTCAGCACCTCGGAGGCGAAGGCGACCTTTCCGAGCATCTCTGACACCGGGGCGTAATCCAGGTTCGAGAGGGGCGTGCCGGGGTGATCCGGAGAGAGGTGGGGCAGGAAGAGGTTCCACAAACCACGTTCGAGGGCGGCGGCCTTCAACTTGTCGAGGACCGGCGGATAGCCGTCCGGTCCCAGTCCGGCGAGCTCGGCGTAGTAACGCTCCTCATTGGGGTAGACCTGGTCGTCCATGAACCGCCTGACCGTGTCCTGGATGGCCAGGCCCTGCTCACTGAACTGGTAGGGCATTCGAGTTCCCTTTCGTGACGCCGACCCGAGGGTCGCCGGCTAGGTACGGCCGTGAGAGATACGCCGGCCCGAGATGTGCTGGGGCACGATGCGCACGACGTGGGTGCGCTCGCCACCGGGCCACGGCGCCACTCGCAGGGGCCCGAGGCTCTCCAGCTCGTGGGAATCCACCAGCTCGGATCGGCCCACGACCAGGACGCTCCAACCGCTGTGCTCGATGCCGTCCGCCTCGTCGATTTCGAACGCCACCACGGCGCTGTTCAGCGCGGCGGTGAGCTTCGAACCCTCTCCCGTTCTGAAGTACAAGGCTCCGTCGCGCAGCACGTAGTTCACGGGGAAGATGGCAGGGAGGGCGCCCATCGTCACCCCGACCCGCCCCAGGCGGGCGCCGGCCAGACGGGCCAGGCACTGCTGGGTTGTCAGCACCTCGAGTCCCTGGTCGAGCGGGAGGGGCTCGGCCGCGGCGGACACAACCTCTGTCATGCAAACCTCCTGGTCGACCCATCATCGGCCGTTGCCGCCCGCGGCTTCTAGGGTCTTTGGACCCAAGCGGAAGGTCCTTGGGTCGTGGCCGCGGCTACCGGGGGCTGCCGGGGCTAACCGAAGGCGACCGGCAGCCGGCTGGGTCCCCAGATGCCGAAGGTGTCCGGCTTCCACTCGACCGCCCCGTCGAAGCGGGCGTCGGGCAGCCGACTGGCCAGGACCGGGAGCGCCTCCTGCAGCTCAGCCCGGGCCAGGGACGCGCCGAGGCAGTAGTGGACACCAGAGCCGAAGGTCATCTGAGGCGCCTTGGACTCGCGGGTGATGTCGAGGCGGTCGGGGTCGGCGAAGACGCCGGGGTCGCGGTTGGCGGCAGCCAGCGCCACGCTCACCAACGTTCCCTTGGGGAACACGACACCCCGGTACTCGATGTCCTCCGAGGCGAAGCGCAGCGTGCCTCGCACGGCGCCCAGATACCGCATCGTCTCCTCCACCGCCCGGGGCGCCAGCTCGGGGCGCTCGGACAGCAGCCGCCACTGGTCGGGTCGCTCGACCAGCAGAGCCACGCTGCAGGCCAGCTGGTTCCGGGTGGTGTCGGTGCCGGCCATCAGCACCGCCTCGGCCATCATCACCAGCTCGTCGGAGGTCAGACGGTCCCCCGCCTCCTCGGCGGCGATGAGGGCGCTCAACAGGTCGTCGGCCGGGCTGGTTCGACGCTGCTCGATCATCGCCGCCACGTATGAGTCCAGCTCGGCGCTGGCGGCTTCGATCATGGGCAGATCGTGGGCCAGATCATTGTTGAAGATGCGGAAGATGTCGGTCGCCCATCGCGAGAACAGCTTCCAATCTTCCTTGGGCGCGCCTAGCAGCTCGCAGATGATGGGGATCGGATACGGCTCGCAGATGTCGGACACCACGTCGCAGCGTCCTCGCGGGGCGACGTCGTCGACCAGACCGTTGATCACCTCGCGGATGAACGGGCGGAGCCGATCGGCCGCTCGGGGGGTGAAGGCGCTCGCCACCAGACGGCGCAGCCGGCTGTGGGGCTCGCCCTCCATGGCGAGGATCGACTCGCGGCGACGCGACAGGAAGTCGGACTCGGGAAGTCCCGACAGCTCACCCAGCATCGAGAGCCCGGAGTGGAACCGCCGCTCGCGCAGGATGGCGGTGGCGTCCTCGTGACGCGTCACCGCGTAACCCATCGGGGTGCGGGCCAGCCAGTGCTGACGCTGGACCTCCTGCAGGGCGCCCAGCGCCCTCTGGCGGTCCAGGTCGACCACATCGACCTCGGGAAGATCCAGGTCATGGACGGTTACCGACATCTCAGCCCCTTGAGTCGCCCGACGCCCGAGTCTACGGAGCTCTACGGAGCGGGCTGGCCCGGGTGGCTCAGGGCCCGGCCACGTCGCGGATGACCTGGCTTACATCGTTGAGCAGGTCCTGGCCGCCCAGGTACCGGTCGAGATTGGCCGCGAACAGCTCCGCCTGGCGCCGGTAGCGGCCGGTGCCCCCGGCGGCATTGTGCGGGGTGACCGTGACGGCGGGGTGGTCCCAGAAGGGGTGGTCGGCCGGCAAGGGCTCGGAGGCGAAGACGTCGAGAATGGCGTGCGCCGGCCGGCCCCGGTCGAGGGCCCGCAGGAGGGCGTCCTCGTCGACCAGGCTGCCCCGGGCGACGTTCACGATCAACGACGCCGGCTTCATGTGCCGCAGGAACTCCTCGCCGACGATGCCTCTTGTCTCGGAGGTCGCCGGGGCGCAGAGGATGACGACGTCGGCCTCCCCGATGACCTCGGGCAGCTCGTCGAGGGTGACGGTCCGATCGGTCGGGTCGTCAGGTCGGGGGTGCCGGCGGCAGCCGATGACCCTGGCCCCGAAGGCCGCAGCCCGCCGGGCGACCCCGCCTCCGATCGACCCCAGCCCGATCACCAGCCAGGTGGTGCCGGCCACCTCGCGGTAGTCGTGCAGCTTCCACTGGTGGCCGCTCTCGGCCGCCCGCCACAGATGGGCGGCCTGGAAGTGGTCGAGCACCGCCCGCAGCACGAACTCGGCGATCGGGATGCCGTTGACGTGGGCGTTGGTGACCAGGACGCCCCGGCGAACCAGGTCGGCGAAGAAGGGCTCATCGAAGCCGGCGGCGGGCGACTGGAACCATCGCAGCGACGGAGCCCGGCGGACCATGCCCAGGAACGGCCGAAGCGGCGCCCCATCGCCGAAGAGATCCGACGTCCCCCACGCCACCTCGGCGTCGGCTCGCTCACGCTCCACCCGGCTGCCGTCGGCCAAGACGAGCTGGGCGCCCCGGTCCATGATGAGGGGCTCGACGCCCGGGCGCGCCACCAGGGGCCAGAAGCGGTCGTGGGCGACGTCCGTCAGCAGGACCAGCATCGGGGGCCGAAGCTAACCCGGCCCCGCTCTGGCGGCGGTCCTGGACTCAGGCCGGCCTGAGCAGGTCTGGGGCCTGGCCAGCGCGGAAGACCGCCTCGGCTCGGCCGAGCTCAGTGACCGGGTCGGCTCCGTCGTCGAGCTCGGCGCGTATGGCCTCCCACCAACCGGTGGCCCTCAGCTCGGCGAGCACCGACAACATGCCCAGATCGATGCGGGCGAGGAAGACGAAGTCGGGAGGCGGGTTCAATGACCGGAGGACCCGGGCGTGGGGACCGGTCAGGTCCATCTCCTGGGTCTGGAAGGCGGCGACCGCCTCGGGGGTAAGGGTGTAGGGCTGCCGGCCCCGGAACATCTCGAACCCGTCGGCGTACCAGGCCAGGACCTCGTCGGGAGACGGCCCTCCCGTGGCGGGCAGCATGCCGACCTCGACGAACTTGGCGTGCAGAGTGTCGCCGTCGTCCTTGACGGCGGCGCGGACGATGTCCTGAATCAGCTCGATCTGGTGTCGGGCGAATCTCTTGACGCAGCCGAAGTCGACGAAGGTCACGGTTCCGTCCGGATGGAAGAGGTAGTTGCCCGGGTGGGGATCGGCGTTGAACAGGCCGTGTCGACGCAGGGTGCCGATGGCGAACCGGAAGATGACCTCGCCCCATCGGTCTCGCAGCGCCTGGTCGGCCGAGAGAGCGTCCGACCACCGCCAGCCGTCCACGAACTGCTGGGTGAGGACGCGGTCGGTGGAAAGCTCCGGGACGACCTCGGGCACGTGGATGAACGGGTGGCCCCGGTAGGCCCGGGCGAAGGCGCCCTGGTTCTCCGCCTCCTTGCGGTAGTCCAGCTCCTCATCGATCCGACCGGCGATCTCCTCGGCCACGGCTCGGGTGTCCATCCGCGACAGGCCGGGCACCAGCGTGCGAGCGGCGCCGACCACCGTCGCCAGGAGCTCCAGGTTGTCGAGATCGGCCCGGATGGCGTCGGCGGCGCCCGGGTACTGGATCTTCACCGCCACACGACGCCCGTCCGGCAGGCGGGCCTCGTGGACCTGGCCGATCGACGCGGCCGCGACCGGCGCCTCGCCAAACTCGGCGAAGACCTGCTCGGGTCGGCGTCCGAGCTCGGCCTCGAACATGGCGGCTGCCACCGGGTAGGCCATCGGAGGCGCATCGGCCTGCAGGCCGCGCAGCGCCGACTGGAACACCTGGCGTTGCTCTTCGGGGAAGGCGGCGCCGACGAAGGAAAGCATCTGCCCGGCCTTCATCAAGGCACCCTTGGACTGCCCCAGCAGCTCGGCGTACCGCTCCGCTGAGCGGGCGTGGAACTCGGACATGTCACCACCGGTGCGCCGACGGACGGCGGCGACGACCTTGCCGGCGGCGGTGCGGGCCGCCAGCCGGGCGACGGGGGCCGTCCGACGGATCCTCCCTGTCGGAGGCCCCGCGGATCGAGCCGTCCTGTCGTCCCCAGCCATGGCAACCCCTTCGCCGTTGCTGAGGGCACCGTACGGCTGGGGAACGGGGAGGTCCAACATCCGCTGGCTCTGGCGGCGATAGGGCCGGCCTATCAGGCCTGGTGCGGGGAGCCGGGGTGGCCGGCTCGCCGTCCGTCGATGGGCCAGACTGATCGCGTGACCGAGCCCTTCGCCGACCGCTTCGCTCAGGTCCGCTCCGCCTTCGGGCCGCTCGTCTGGGGCCTGGACCCCTCCGGCCGCCTGCTCGAATCCTGGGGGCTGGGAGACACCGCCGACGGGCTGGACCGGTTCGTCGACCTGGCCATCGAGGCGGCGGCAGGGGCCATCGGGCTGGTCAAGCCGCAGTCCGCCTTCTACGAACGGCACGGCTGGCGAGGGGTCCGTACCCTCGCCCGGCTCGCCAACGAAGCCCGCCAGGCCGGGCTGTTGGTCATCCTGGATGCGAAGCGGGGAGACGTCGGTTCGACCAACGACGCTTACGCCGAGGCCTATCTCGGGCCCGACGCGCCGATGACCGCCGACGCGCTGACCGTCAGCCCCTACCTCGGCCTGGGCGCCATGGACGCCTTCGTCGAACGGGCGGACCGCTCCGGCAGCTGCCTGCTCGTGGTCGTCCGCTCCTCCAACCCGGAAGGCCGCCGGGTGCAGGCAGCCCGCGACGAGTCGGGTCAGACGGTGGAGTCGGCCCTGCTGCAGGAGATCGGCAGCCGGAACGCCCAGTTGCGCCCCGGCCGGGTCGGACCGATCGGGGCGGTCATCGGCCCGAACCATATGAGTCCGGAGCTCGACCTCGTCGGGGCCAACGCCCTTTTCCTCGCCCCCGGTATCGGCGCTCAGGGCGCCACCCCGTCCGACGTCGCCCAGGTCTTCAGCTCGTGCCCCGACCGGGTGATGCCGAGCGCGTCACGGCTCCTCCTGGGAGCGGGCCCCGACCCGGGCAAGCTGCGGGCGGAGATCCAGGCCCTCGCCGGGGTCTTCAAGGAGCTACTCCAGGCCTGATGCCGTAGTTTCGGCCCATGACGCCAGAGCTGGCCCGCAAGACGTGGAGGACGGCCGAGCCCCTTCACGGGATGATCTATTTCGTTCCCGAAGCGGCCGAGGAGTACGCGGCAGCCGGACTCGAACCGCACATGGGTTACTTCGCCTCGCGGGCGGCGGCCATGGGGCCGGTTGCGGCTGGCGTCGTCGTCGCCACCTTCTTCAACTTCAACCCCGCCCTCGTGGAAGCGGCCATCCCCGAGGCGTGGGACCGGGCCGCGCCCGAGGTCATCACCGGAGCCCGACTCCAAGCCGCCGACCGGGCGCTGCGCCGCCTCCTGGGCCCGGCGGTCGACTCCGACGAGATGGCGGAAGCGGCCGAGCTCGCCCGGACCGCGGCCGAGGTCGCCGCCGACGACCGGGAGGGGCGGCCCCTCTTCGCCGCCCACGCTGGGCTCGGCTGGCCCGACCAGCCCCACCTCGTGCTGTGGCATGCCCAGACCCTGCTGCGTGAGTACCGGGGCGATGCCCACGTCTCACTGTTGCTGGGCGCCGGACTGTCGGGCGTCGAGGCTCTCGTCGTGCACGCCGCCACCGGAGAGGTGCCGGCGGCCGTCCTGCGCTCGACCCGGGGCTGGGACGACGACAACTGGGACGCCGGCGTGGAGTCGGTGCGGGCGAGGGGCTGGATCGAGCCGGGGCCGGAGCTTCGCCTTACCGCCGCGGGGAGGGCCCACCGTCAGCAGGTGGAGGACGGCACTGACCTCCTCTCCGTCCGGCCCTACTCGGCCATCGGAGAGGAAGCCTGCCAACGGTTGCGCCAGCTCGTGCGCCCCCTGTCGAAAGCCATCGTCGACTCCGGCGCCCTGACGGCCCCAGCCCGGCCCGGGCCGTGAGCTCGGCGAACCACGACCCGGGCTCGCTCTTCTCGGCCGCGGACCGGGTAGGACCCGACCCCGTCTTCCGGTCAGACCTGTACATCGGAACGGGTGATGACTACGAACGGTTTCGGCCGCCCTACCCCCAACCCCTGATCCGCGAGCTGGTCGAGAGGGCCAGCCTGAGCGGCGGTGGCCGGCTGTTGGACCTGGCGTGCGGGACGGGCCAGATCGCCTTCGCCCTCTCCGGGCACTTCGACGAGGTGTGGGCCGTCGACCAGGAGCCGGACATGATCCGGGTCGGCGCCTCGAAAGCGAGGACCCTGGCCGTCGGCCACATCTGCTGGCTGTTGTCCCGCGCCGAAGACCTCATAGCCCCCTCGAGGGCGTTCCAGCTGGTGACTCTCGGCAACGCGTTCCACCGTCTCCCCCGGGGCCTGATCGCCGGCAAGGCCTTCGCGTGGCTGGTCCCCGGCGGGTTCATCGCCCTGCTGTGGGGTGGGTCTCCAACCGAGGAGGCCACTCCGTGGCAGCGGGCGCTGGCGGAGACCGTCGAGCTCTGGGTGGAACGGCTCGGAGCAGGAGACAGAGTCCCCACCGGATGGCATCAGGCTCGCACCTCGAGGCCGGACCTCGAGGTGCTCAAGCAGGCGGGCTTCGAGCCCGTCGGTCGTTTCAGCGCCGCCGTCGAGCGCGACTGGACGCTCGAAAGCCTGGCGGGCTTCGTGTACTCCTCATCGGCCCTGCCCCGTGCCGTCATCGGCGATCGGGTAACCGAGTTCGAAGCGGACCTGCGGACCAGGTTGCGCCAGGCAGCCGACGACGGGCCGTATCGCCAATCCACCGAGTTCGCCTGTGACCTGGCTCAACGGCCGCCGGAGGAGCCTTGACTTCTCCGCTCAGCTGACCAGCCGAGCCTCGGTCAACCCCGGCATCAACTGGTTCAGACGCCAGCTGTAGGTCTGGACCTTCCGCCAGGCGGCCAGCTCCTCATCGTCGCTGGGCGCGATACGCACGTCGTCCAACGCCTCCGTCAGACCGGCTAGTAGCTGAGCCAACTCGTGTCTCGTCTCGCGATCCATGGCCGACCTCCTGTCGCCCCCAGCCTCGGTCAGCCGCCCTGGCCGGGCCAGGGCCGTTGGTCACCTGCCTCGTCCCAGCACGCTCCTCACCTCGGCGGCAATCTGGCGGTCTTCGCGGGCTCGGACCACCACGGTCCGACCCGGGCTGGCGGGGGCACTCACGTCGCGGTCGTCCCCCTCCTGGCTGTTGAGCGCCGAATCCACCTGTATCCCGAGGTGGCCGAGACGGGAGGCGGTCCGGGCCCGGATTGGCGCCGAGTTCTCTCCCACCCCTCCGGTGAACACCAGAACGTCGAGGCCGTCCATGGCCGCCGCCATGGCAGCGATCGCCGCGATCAGCCGGTGCAGGTACACCCCGACGGCCAGGACTGCGTCCTGATTGCCAGCGGCCTCGCCCTCGAGCACCCTCTCGAGATCGGAGGTGCCGGCCAGTCCCAGCAGTCCCGACCGGTGCTCCAGGGCGTCGGCCAGCTCACCCGGGGACAGGCCAGCATGCTCCTCCAGCCACAGGAGCAGCCCGGGGTCGACGGTGCCGGACCGCGTCGCCATCACCAGCCCCTCCAGCGGTGTGAAGCCCATGGTGGTGTCCACCGAGGACCCCCGGAGGACCGCGGCGACCGACGCCCCGGCGCCGAGGTGGCACGTCACCACCCGCAGCTCCTCGACCGGACGGGAGACCAGCTCGGCTGCCCGCCGTGACGCGTAGGCATGGGAAAGACCGTGGAAGCCGTAGCGCCGGAGCGCCCAGCGACGGCGCCACTCGGCCGGCAGGGCATAGGTCGCCGCCTCCCGCGGCATACCCGCGTGGAAGGCGGTGTCGAAGCTGGCGACCGCAGGCACGTCCGGAAGCAGGCTGACTGTGGCGTCCAGGGCGCGGAGGGACTTGGGTTGATGCAGGGGCGCCAGATCAGCCAACTCCTCGATACGCCGACGGACGTCCCGGTCGATGAGGACCGGACCGGTGAATTCACTTCCTCCGTGCACGATGCGGTGTCCGACACCGTCGAGCGGGCCAACCCGCGATATCACCCTCTCCAGGCCGGTGAGGTCGGTGGCCTCACCAGCGGGGAGAGTCTCGGTCAGGACCAGCTCGTCCTGATCGAGCACGGCCAGCTTCAAAGTGGAAGATCCGGCGTTCACGACCAGGATGCGCACCGGAGTCGCCTAGTGGGACCAGGTCCAGCCCCGCACCTCCGGCATGTCCTCGCCGAAGTCGCGGGTGTAGGTGCGGGCCCGAACCCGAGCGTCCACCATCCGCTGGCGCAACCGGGCACTGTGGGAACCCAGGCCCGGGACCCGGTCGATCACATCCATGACCAGGTGATAGCGGTCGAGGTCGTTGAGCATCACCATGTCGAACGGCGTGGTCGTGGTCCCTTCCTCCTTGTAGCCCCGCACGTGGATGTTGTCGTGGTTCGTCCGTCGGTAGGTGAGCCGATGGATCAGCCACGGGTAGCCGTGGTAGGCGAAGATGACGGGGCGGTCACGGGTGAACATGGTGTCGAACTCGGTGTCCGACAGCCCGTGAGGATGCTCGCTCTCCGGCTGGAGGCGCATCAGGTCCACCACGTTGACCACCCTCACCCGGAGATCTGGCAGCTCGCTCCGCAGGATGTCGACGGCTGCGAGGGTCTCGAGGGTGGGGATGTCCCCACAACAGGCCATCACCACCTGGGGATCTCCGTCCGCGTTGGAGGCCCACTCCCAGATGCCGAGGCCCCGCGTGCAATGGAGGGTGGCGTCCTCCATCGACAGGTAGTCGAGGGCGGGTTGCTTGCCGGCCACGATCACGTTGACGTAATGGCGGCTGCGCAGGCAGTGGTCGGCGACTGACAACAGGCAGTTGGCGTCGGGGGGAAGGTAGACCCGGATGATCTCGGCCTTCTTGTTGACCACGTGGTCGATGAAACCGGGGTCCTGATGGGAGAAGCCGTTGTGGTCCTGGCGCCACACGTGAGACGACAGCAGGTAGTTCAGCGAGGCCAAGGGGCGGCGCCACGGGATCCGGCGGGTGGTCTTGAGCCACTTGGCGTGCTGGTTGAACATCGAGTCGACGATGTGGATGAACGCCTCGTAACAGTTGAAGAGGCCATGACGCCCGGTGTGCAGATAGCCCTCCAGCCACCCCTGGCACTGGTGCTCGGAGAGGACCTCCATGACCCGTCCTTCTTGAGCGAGGTGATCGTCGGTGGGAAGGGTCTCGGCCTCCCACTGCCGCTCGGTCGCCTCGAACACGGCCTGGAGGCGGTTGGATGCCGTCTCGTCCGGCCCGAAGATCCTGAACGTCCGAGGGTTCGCCCGGATGACGTCGCGGAGGTAGGCCCCGAGCACCCGAGTCGCCTCGCTGAAGGTGGTGGCCGGACGGTGGACCGGCACGGCGTAGGTCCGGAAGTCAGGCAGGTCGAGATCGCGCAGAAGAAGGCCCCCGTTGGCATGGGGATTGGCACTCATGCGTCGGTGCCCGGACGGGGCCAGCGCGCCGATGTCCTCTCTCAGCCTGCCGGCGTCGTCGAACAGCTCGTCGGGCCGGTAGCTGCGCATCCATTCCTCGAGGGCCTGCAGGTGCTCCGGGTTGGTACGGACCTCCGTCAAGGGCACCTGATGGGACCGCCAGGTGCCTTCGCTGGGCAGCCCGTCCACCTCCTTGGGCCCGGTCCAACCTTTGGGCGTCCTCAACACGATCATCGGCCATCGCGGACGGGCAACGTGGCGGCCGCCGCGGGCGGCGGCCTGAAAGGCGGCGATGTGGTCGAGGACCGAGTCCAAGGTCGCCGCCATGGCCTGGTGCATCTCGGTCGGCTCCGATCCGGACACCCAGTGGACCGTGTGCCCGTAACCCTCGAGGAGGGAGGTCAGCTCGTCGTCCCCGATCCGAGCCAGGACGGTGGGATTGGCGATCTTGTACCCGTTCAGGTGGAGGATCGGCAGCACGGCGCCGTCAGTGACCGGATTGACGAACTTGTTGGAGTGCCAACCGGTGGCCAGCGGCCCCGTCTCCGCCTCGCCGTCACCCACGACACAGGCCACCAGGAGATCCGGGTTGTCGAGCACGGCGCCGTAGGCGTGGGCTAGCGCATAGCCGAGCTCGCCGCCCTCGTGGATGGAGCCCGGCGTCTCGGGGGCGACGTGCGAAGGGATACCCCCCGGGAACGAGAACTGGCGGAACAGGTGGCGCAGCCCGGCCTCGTCGCGGGTGACGTGCGAGTAGGTCTCGCCGTAGGTCCCCTCGAGGTAGGCGTTGGCCACTGCCGCCGGTCCGCCGTGGCCGGGCCCGAACACGTAGATCATGTTGAGGTCGCGGGCGGCGATCACCCGGTTCAGGTGGGCGTAGACGAAATTGAGCCCGGGTGTAGTGCCCCAGTGCCCGAGCAGCCGCGGCTTCACGTGGGTCGGCTCGAGGCTCTCCCTGAGCAGAGGGTTGTCCATGAGATAGATCTGGCCTACCGACAGGTAGTTGGCCGCTCTCCACCACCCGTCGAGTAGATCCAGGTCGGGCCCGGGGGGCGGAGCGGCGGTATTGGCGGTGGAGGTGACGGTCACATCATTCCTCTACCCCAGAGGGTGCGCTCTTAGGAGGAAGTCCGCGGGCGGCGCGCCGTGCGGTCTAGGCGGGAACAGAACGCCTCAGCGGCTCGGGGTCCGCCAGCGAGTGGTAGGCGGCCTCCGCCGACCCGGCGAGAACAACGAGGCGGTCGATGCCGGCGGAGCGCAGGAGTGTGTCAATCGCAGTACGGGCGCCGGCCAACGCCACCCGGCCGCCCGCCTCGTGGATAGTACGCACTGCCCCGATCAGGGCCCCGAGCCCGACAGAGTCGAGCCACGTGACGCCGGACAGCTCCAGTAGCACTCTTGAGGATCCCAGGGTACCGGCGAGCTGGGCCCTTAGAGCTCCGACCGAGCCTGCCACCAGTTCGCCTTGGATGTGCAGGACGGCCACCCCGTCATAGGTTCCAGGCGTGACTCGGCAATCGGGTGTCGTGTGGGCTGGGGGGACCTGATCGAGGATCATCGCTGGTCGTCCGTCTGCCCCGGCTGAAGCTCCGAGTCGGCACACGCCTCCGCTGCGGTGCACAGGGTCGGATCGAATCGGAGCAGGTGCGGACCCTCGAGGGCGGCCCAACCCGAGGGTAGAACCGGGCGTCGAGAACGACGCGTTCGTGCTTCCCGGAGGGCACCTCTGGCTCTCTTGCGCAACACCACCTGACTCTCCCTTGCGCGGCCAAATGGGCAGCCACCGGGGTCCGGGGTGACGTCACCAGAGACGTGACGCTTCAACGGTACACCCTGATGCCGACACTGGGTAGAGAGTTCTCCGTTCCGGGCGACTTGCGCCGACCGGATACTCGAGGCTGGCGCCAGGCTCGGGAGCTCGCCGAGGCGCGCGGAGAAGGTCACCGATTGCTGTGTCGGGCCATCCGGCGTATGGTTGGTGTTGACACGGGTCCGATACCCGTACCGTGTTGGATTCTGCCGTCAGCCAGCGGCAGGCTCCGGGAGCGTTGCTCCGGACCCTGGTAGCGCATCAGCTGCGCTCTTCGACCAGGGAGGTTCCCGAGTGACCCTCACCACGCTCACCTCCTCGGCGCGGCTTTTCCCAGGCACCGCACCACCCGGGACGCACAGCGCGTCCAGGAAGCACGGAGGAAGAGAAAGGAACACAATGGGAATAATCCCGAGCCTCATCGTGGTGGCCATTGGCGCCATCTTGAGCTTCGCCATCAACGTGAAGAACACACACGGGTTCAACCTCAACACCATAGGGATCATCCTGATGGTTGTCGGTGGAGTCGGCTTCCTGCTGTCGTTGGTGTTCTGGAGCACGTGGGGCGGCTTTCACCGCACGACACCGACCGTGGGTGCCGCGACTGTTACGCCGCGCAGCGAGACCGTGATCCGCCAACGCGACGTCGTCTGATTGGCGAGTACAACGCCCAATATCCTTCGGCCGATCTTCGGCGGCGAAGGGCCACGAGGACGCAGCCACTTATCGGTTCGCCCTCCTATATGCCAGGCGGTGGTATGCCAGAGGAATGATTCCTGGCCTTCCAGAGCAACACGTTGAGACGAGCCCTGATGACCCATGGCGCGTTAAGCGACCGGCCTGGTTCTACGAGGCTCTCTGTCGGGGGGTGTTGGTCCACGCCCCCCCTGACAAGAGTCCCCAGGGCTGGCCGACGCGTCTTGAACGCTTATGGCCCGTGGAGTTGCCCGATGGTCAGCTGGTGGCTTGCGATCCCTATGTGGCTGAGGCACATGTGCCGCCCTTCACAACGGTCCTCGCGCCCGGCGAGTACGAAGCCGTCATAGCCAGGTCGCACGTCGGTCCGGATCACGAACGGAATGCCGCGGCGATCCTTCTGAGGTCCGATAATGCCCGCATCATCGGGTGGGAGATGGCCGTCACAGCTGGACAGGACCTCACCACCCTAGGGACCGGCGAGTTCTTCGGCTACGGGGTCGATGCTGGGGTTGGGATGCTTGGCAGTCCAGAGGGACAAGCCGCTGCTACAGCGCAGTTCGCAGCCGACGCCGGCATGCTGGACGATGACTTATCGAGGGCTTTGCTCGACGCGCCACTTGAGGCGGTCGTGGCTCGCCCAACCCCGGGCTCGCCGAGAATCACGATCTTCAGATCAGGTTGGGGGGACGGCTCGTACCCGACCTGGCTTGGTAGGGGCGAGAACGGGCAGGTAGTCGTTGTGGTGAATGACCTGCTTCTCGTAGAGGATCCCTACTCTTCCGAGTCGCAGCCTCCGCCGCCGTCGGAACCACCGGTCCCTCCGGCTCAGCCCGGATCCGGAGACGGGCTCGGTGGAAGCGACGCCAGTGAGGCCCGTGAGGGTGAGTAGCAATCAAAATGCCGAACCCGACTGCCTGGCGAAGCCTGACTTCCTGGCGGAGCCGGGAAGAGCGGTATGGGCGGCACCAAGCCTTGGCCAAACGAGCAAGGAGCAGACAATCTGGGGCATGTAGGACCGTGGATCAACTGGAGACCATCATCCTGTGGGCGTCAGATAGAACGGCGGACCCAGGTAAAGGCCCAGGCTGTGGTGCTGGTCCCTCTCATTCGCAAGCTTGAGACGGAGATCAGGGCCGATAGAGCCAGGTCGATTCTGCGGGAGGCGCTCTCCGAGTACTACCGATCGCTGGCGACGAGCTGGGTCGAGGGATCCGGTGGGGATCGAATGGCTTTCAGCTGGTCACTTCCGGGGGTGCATCACCGGGCTGGCGGTGTCTCCGGCTCGTAGACGCCCTCGACTCGCATGATTTCGACGCACAGGTCAACGCACTCGTTGCAGATGTGGACGGCTCCTGGCCCAGCAATGAGCTTGCGTACCTGGTCCCGGTCCTTGTGACAGAAGCTGCATGTGATCCGGTCCGACACCATTCGGGAGATTAGGCCACCTGACCGGAATCCCGGTAAACCTCCCCCAGCGCCGAGATGCGCAGAGACGATTGCAGGTCCGGTATGCGCAGAGGTTGGTGTCAGCCGAACTCGCCGGCGAGGATCGAGTCGAGCAACTGTCGGCTGGAGGCCTCGAACTTGTTGTTGCGGTGCTCTCGGGCCCAGACAATGTGGCCTGGTATGGAGGCGGCGTAGGTCGCCCTAAGCAGCGCCAGCTCGTCGTCGGTGGGCCGGCGACCGTAGCCGTCGAGTAGAGGCTCGACACCGTCGGGGGGCAGGCGCCAGCCGAAAAGGACGCGGCCCAGATCAGTCACCCAGGCCCCGGGACCGGCCTCGCCGAAGTCGATGACCCCGAGCCTTCCGTGGTCGACCAGCCAGTTCCGTGGGCTGAAGTCGCCATGGCAGGGCACCAGGTCCGGTGCGGGACAAGGTTCCAGACTGGCGAGCAGGCAGCGCAGCCGGTCGACCATAGGCCGGTCCACGAGTCCCGGGCCCCGCCGAAGCCAGTAGTCCAGCTCAGCCTGCTTGGCCGGGACGACGTCCTCCAACCTCCCTAAGTCTTCTGCGGCGTGGAGGGTCGCCAGCGCCCGCCCGGCCTGGACCAGCACCTCCGAATCGCGCCAATTCCGTGGAGGGGCGCCGGGCACAGCGGAGACGACGAGAAGCTGGGCGGCGTCATGGGACGCCAAGACCCGCGGCGCTCGGGCCCCCAGGGCGGGTACCCAGCGCTGGTAGGCGGTCAGCTCCCGCCGATACCGGTCGGCGCCCCGATGCTGCTTGGCGAACATCCTGGTACCGGCCTGGTCGAGCAGCTCGACGACCGCGGCTTCTTGCCACTCGGGCCAGGTGTGATCGGCTACGACGTGCAACGGGCCAAACATGCGCGTCAACAGTTGTAGATGGTCCTCCAAGACGGGCTCCAAGGAAGAGGCGGGGCCGAGAGGCACCGAAGCGATAGGGACCGCAGGAGCAGCGCTCGGTGCCGCGGCCAATCGGCAATCCTGGGGGAAGACCCGAGGATCGCCGACCAGACGTTACCTGACAGACCACGTTGAGCGGTCACTACCAGGCGCTGGAGCCGGTGTGAGCGTCGTTGCCGCTGGTTGCCTCCGCGTCGGCGTTGGGTGAGGTGGCTAGAGGTCGCGGTCAGCCCTTGCCCAACTCAGGTTGAAGGATGGGGATCGCCACGAGGATCGAGACGAGAAGCGGAGGCGGCACTCACGGCTCTGTGCCGGTTCAGCGCCTTGAACACGTATCGATGTAGGGGACGGAGCACCGTCCAGTAGAGAAAGCCAGGGATACCCTTTGGGCGGAACGAGCCGACCTGGACGAGTTCGCCGCCGCGGCATTGATAGGCGAGCCAGGCGTCTCCCGGAGCCCAATGAATGCTCCGCAATACGAGTGTGCCGGGTTCACGCCGCGTGACGAGCCACCAGTCGACCTCCTCGCCTTCGACCACCGCACGCGGGCAGCGGAGTTCCCAACGCTCGCCAGCCACCCGGCCGATTAGGGCGCGAATCCGCCAAGCCAAAGGGAGCCCGTACCGGCCGTAGCTCCCTCCGATCCGATCGAGATCCGCGTCGAGGCACGAGGATGCCTCCTCTGGGAACGGCAGAGCCACGCGTACCGTGTACACACCGTCCTGGAGTCCGCTGCCAAGGCTCAGGACATCTCGATCCAACACTCGCGCCTGGCTATCCAGAGCGGCCGACAGGGCGTCATCGAGACCGACCGGGTCGATGCCAAACGCCGCGTCGGTGCGCGCCCGATCATGGACAACGACCTCCGTCACGAGACTCTCCACTAGGGCGTGACTGACTCCGCGATCGACGGGGGTGACCAGATCCAACCAGTACGAGGAGAGTCGGGGAGTCAGGAGTGGCACGTCGACGATCCGTCGCCGGCGAAGACCGCGTGCCTTGGCGAACGCATTGATCATCTCCCGATAGGAGGTGACTTCAGCGCCGCCGATCTCGTAGATGCCGGGGTCGACATCGATCGCTCCGATGAGATAGCGGATCACATCGGCGACACCGATCGGTTGAATCGCGGTACGGACCCAGCGCGGGCAGACCATGAAGGGAAGTCGCTCGGTGAGGTAACGCAGCATCTCGAACGAGATGCTTCCGGCGCCGAGCACGACCGCTGCGCGCAACTCGACGACGGGAACCAGCCCGCTAGCCAGTGCGATGCCAACCTCCTGTCGGCTCGCGAGATGCTCGGACACAGGGTCCTGGCCGAGACCGCCGAGGTAGATGATCCGCCGGACTCCGGCCGCCGCGGCCGTACTTCCAAACCCTTCAGCCAAACGATGATCGCGAACCCGATAGCCCTCAGAGCGGAGCGAGTGCACCAGATAGAAAGCCACTTCGCATCCTGTCAAGCACTCTCGCATTGCCGCTTCGTCGGCTACGTCGACCGCCCGCGCCTCAGCGCCGGTGATGTCCGGCATGTGGCGGGAGAGCGCGACGACCTCGTGGCCCTCCCCAACAAGTGCAGTTGTAAGCGCCCTTCCAATGAACCCGCTAGCCCCGACCACGGCGATTCGCACACCCCCCAGGATGCACGCGAAATCGATCGAGTGGACGCGGGCGCAGCCGCCGCCCCCGGATCCCTCTGCTGACCCGACCGGGCAGCTACATTTCGCGGGGCCGCCTGCTCGAGGTCTCGGGCCGTCTCGGCTCGAATAGTCGCTAGAGGGCGCTTACAAAGTCGCTGAGCAGGGCAGTGAGGAGGGCAGGGCGTTCGATGGGTACATAGTGCCCAGCACCCGGCACACCGTGGAAAGCCACCTGCGGATGATCGGCAGCTAACTGAGCTGCTCGCTCAGGCCGATCGTATTCGCCGTTCACGATCACCACTCGCTGCCCGTAACCCTCAAGGAATCGGGAGCGGTCCGGTCGACTGTGGAATACGCGGGTCCCGCGAACTAGGTCCTCGACATCTTGGCTACAGGCGAGGGCGCGAGCACCTTCTAGTACTTCAGGGTCGGCTGACGGCGCGAAGAGCGGAGCCCAATATCGCTCCCAGGCAGCGGATGTCCCCTGCTCCGTGAGGGTCCTAATGACATCGTCCCGCAAGGCCGGCTCTGGTCGGTGGCCTGGCTTGGTACCTATCAGAGCCAGCAGTGCCACCCGTTCAGGGACCAGCCTGGCAACCTCGATTGCGCAGGACCCGCCGACAGAGTTGCCGACAAGCACGACAGGACCGGATCCGATCAGCTCCGCGACGCCGGACGCCCACTCCTCGATGGACTCGCCCATCTGATACAGGGTCGGGGTCACCATCGGAGCTAGATCTCCCAACTCCGAGGCCCAGATTGACCCGTCGAAGGGCAATGGATGTAGAAGCACCAGCTTCATCGCCAACACCGCCATCATCCCAGCCAGAGAGCGTCCTTGACGCTACCTTCCGCTCTTCGGCCCGCCCGGGTGGTGTAGATATACCAGTACCTCCTGCCCGTGGTCGTCGGGGCAGTTCAGCCTGTCCGGGTGGGTGAGACGGCGCTTCCGGAGAGTCGGGGGTCGATGATGATCTTGGCGTGCTCGCCCGGGCTGGCTAGCTCGTCGAAGGCGGTTTCGACTCCGCCGAGTCCGACGGTTCCGGTGGCGAGGGGCGAGGCGTTGACTTTGCCATCGGCCAGCATGCGGAGGGTGTCGTGGAACTCGACTGGGGTGTAGCCGACCACGAAGCGCAGGTCGAGCTCTTTATTGATGGCCACCGCCGGTCGGATGGTGTCGGGTTCCATGCACACTCCGGCTACGACCACCCGTGAGCCGATCGGGGCGGTGGTCATGATGGATTCGATGACACCGGGGACGCCTACACACTCGAAGATGACGGGCCGCTTGGGCCGGGTGACACCGACGGTGTCGAGAAGGCGCAGGGTGGCGTCCCAGGGCACGGGGAGCTGGCGGAGCTTCTTCATGCCTGCGAGACCGGCCAGGGCGCCGGCGGTCATCGAGGTGGCATACCCACGGCCGGACAGGGCAGCGAACGGGGAGCCCTCGCCGGGGTCGACGACCGTGTCGGCCCCGCAGGTGCTGGCCAGCGCCCGCCGTCGGGGGGAGAAGTCGCTGGCGACCACGGTGGAGACGCCGGCGGCTTTGAGCATGCATATGACGGCGAGTCCGACTGGGCCGCATCCGATGACGACGGCGGCGTCCTTTTTGGGGGCTCCTGGCGTGAGTGTGGGTCTTCTAGCCGTCCCGAGGGAAGGCCCGCTCGTGGGGTAGCACATGGGTGATCGGCCCGACGGTCAGCATGATCAGCGCG
>JAJPHE010000079.1 GCA_021325435.1 Actinomycetota bacterium
ACCTTCGACATCGACGCCAACGGCATCGTGCACGTCTCCGCCAAGGACCGGGCGACGGGCAAGGAGCAGTCGATGACCATCACCGGCCAGTCCTCCCTGTCCAAGGACGAGATCGACCGGATGGTCCGCGACGCCGAGGCCCATGCGGCCGACGACCGGCGCCGCAAGGAGGAGGCCGACGCCCGCAACTCGGCCGACTCGCTCGTCTATCAGACCGAGAAGCTGCTCAGCGAGCAGGGTGAGAAGTTCTCCGGCGACGAGAAGGCTCAGGTCGAAGGGGCGCTGTCCACCCTCAAGGAGGCGCTGAACGGCTCGGATGTCGAAGCCATACGCAACGCCACCGAGGCCTTGATGAAGGCCAGCCAGGGCTTCGCCCAGCGCCTCTACGAGCAGGCTTCGACCTCGTCGGGTGAGGCCGCGGCCGGTGCCGCGGCCAGCGGGCCCTCTGATGACGAGGTCGTTGACGCCGAGATCGTGGACGAGAAGGGCGCGTGAGCGGGAACGGTCCCATGAGCGATCCCGACATCGAGGTCCACCTCGTCGAGACGGACACGGGCGCCGAAGCCGGTGACCCGCCGGACGAGGAGGTCGCCTCCCCGGCGGGTGACGGCCGGGTGGACCCCGAGGCCGCCGATCTCCGACCCGAGGACAGCGGGCCGCCGGGGGAGGCCGGGTTCGCCGAGGCCGCCGAGCTCCGACCCGAGGACAACGGGCCGCCGGCGGAGGCCGAGGTCCCTGAGGACGTCGTCGCCGGCCCGCAGCTCGACCCGGTCGAGGTCCTGCGGGCCGAGCGCGACGACTACCTGGACTCGCTGCGGCGGGTGCAGGCCGACTTCGAGAACTACAAGAAGCGGGTCCTGCGCCAGCAGACCGAGCACCTCGAGCGGGCGGCCGAAGGCCTGGTGACCAAGCTGCTGCCGGTGCTCGACACCCTCGATCTGGCCCTGGGCCACGTCGACCCGGACGGTGAGGACGGCAAGGCTCTGTCCCAGGTGGGCGCGTCGCTGGTCGACGCCCTGCGCAAGGAAGGCCTCGAGCGGGTCGACCCGCTGGGTCAGCCCTTCGACCCGTCCGAGGCCGAGGCGGTCATGCACGAGCCGTCCGACGAGGAGGGGGGAGAGGGCCGGGTGCCCGAGGTGGTGGAGGTGCTGCGGGCCGGTTACCGGTGGCGGGGCCGGGTGATCCGGGCCGCCATGGTGAAGGTCAAGGGCTGAACGCGGGATGGACGAGAGAACGGCGTAGAGGAGCGACCCGGTGGCACCGCAACGGGAGTGGTTCGAGAAGGACTACTACAAGGTGCTCGGCGTGCCGGAGGCGGCCACCGAGAAGGAGATCACCCGCGCCTACCGCAAGCTGGCCAAGCAGTACCACCCCGACGCTAACCCCGGCTCGGAGGAGCGCTTCAAGGAGATCTCCGCCGCCTACGACGTGCTGGGCGATCCGGCCCGTCGCAAGGAGTACGACGAGGTGCGCCGGCTCGGGCCGCTCGGCGGGTTCGGTGGGGCCGATGCGGGCGCCGGCTTCGGCGGGGGCTCATTCCGGGTCGACGACCTGTCCGACCTGCTGGGCGGCATCTTCGGGCGCGGCCAGCGCGGCTCGACCCGGGTCGCCCCCCGGCGGGGCGAGGACGTCGAAGCGGAGCTGCATCTTTCTTTCGACGAGGCGGTGGAGGGCGTCACCACCACCGTCAACGTCACCAGTGAGGCGGCCTGCTCCACGTGCTCGGGCAGCGGCGCCGCCCCCGGATCCACGCCGACGGTGTGCTCGGTGTGCGGCGGCAGGGGTGTGCGCGACGAGAACCAGGGTTTCTTCTCGTTCTCCCAGCCCTGCCAGGCGTGCGGCGGCCGCGGAGTGCGTATCGAGCAGCCCTGCCCCACGTGTCGGGGAACCGGCGTGGAGCGTCGGGCCCGCCAGGTGAAGGTGAGGGTGCCCGCCGGCGTCGAGGACGGCCAGCGGATCCGCCTGAAGGCGAGGGGGACGCCGGGGCGCAACGGTGGGCCCCCCGGCGACCTCTACGTCACCGTGCGGGTGGCTCGTCATCCGATGTTCGGCCGCAAGGGCCGCGACCTCACCCTGACACTGCCGGTCACCTTCGCCGAGGCCGCCCTCGGCGCCGACGTGAACGTGCCCACGCTGGACGGGTCGGTGCGGCTACGGATACCGGCCGGCACCCGCTCGGGCCGGACGTTCCGGGTCCGGGGCCGGGGGGTGCGCGCCAAGGGGGCCGGCGGGGACCTTCTCGTGACCGTCGAGGTGGCGGTGCCCCAAAGACTGTCGGACGAGCAACGCAAGGCGATCGAGGCCCTGGCCGACGCGTCGCCCGAGTCGCCCCGCGCCCATCTCGGAGTGTGATTGTCATGAGCACCCCATCACCCGAGTCGTCCCGCCGCAACCGGTCCGAGCGCGACCTCCAGCGCCGGTCGGACTCCGACCGGCGCGACCGCGCCGTCTACGTGATCTCGGTGGCGGCCGAGCTCGCCGGCGTCCATCCCCAGACGCTGCGGATCTACGAGCGGCGGGGCCTGGTCGACCCGGCCCGCACCGAGGGCGGCAACCGCCGCTACAGCGAGCACGACATCGACCGGCTGCGACGCATCCAGGAGCTGACGGCCGCCGGGCTCAACCTCGAGGGCGTCCGCCAGGTGATGGCCCTCGAGGACGAGAACGAGCTGCTCCGCCAGCAGCTGGCCCAGGCCCGCCTCGACGCCAAGGAGGCGGTCGAGGCGACCCATCGCCAGTACCGCCGCGACCTGGTGCCGGTGAAGCAGCTGCCGACGCTGTTCCGCCGGTGAGCGGGCGGGGTTGACGGTCAGCCAGCCGGGCCAGCGACGGGAACATCTGTGGGCCGAACTTGTTAGTCATAGTGTCAAGTTTTCTCAGTCGCTATAAAGCACCATTAACCGACAGACCGAGGTAGAGCCCGATGCCCGTGGACCCCCGACGCTGGACCCTGAAGACGCAAGAAGCCGTCACCCAGGCCGTCAGCGCGGCAAAGGCGGCCAGCAACCCCGAGGTCACCCCCGACCACCTGCTGACCGCCATGCTGGGCCAGGACGGCACGGTGGTGCTGCCGGTGCTGGAGCGCCTCGGCGTGTCGCCCCTCTCCCAGCGCAACCGGGCGGCCGAGGCCGTGGCCAAGCTGCCCAAGGCCTACGGCGGCGAGGCGCAGATGAGCCGCGATCTGTCCTCCGTGCTGGAGGCGGCCGACGTCGCCCGCACCGAGCTCGGTGACGAGTACCTGTCGGTCGAGCACCTCCTGTTGGCCATGGCCGACCGCATCGGGGTGTCCCGCGACGCCGTGCTGTCGGCGCTGCGCGAGGTGCGGGGGAGCCACCGGGTCACCTCGGAGAACCCCGAGGAGCAGTACCAGGCCCTCGAGCGCTATGGGCGCGACCTCACCGAGGACGCCCGCAAGGGCAGGCTCGACCCGGTCATCGGGCGCGACGAGGAGATCCGACGGGTCATCCAGGTGCTGTCGCGCCGGACCAAGAACAACCCGGTCCTCATCGGTGAGCCCGGCGTGGGCAAGACCGCCATCGTCGAAGGCCTCGCCCGCCGCATCGTCGAGGGGGACGTGCCCGAGTCCCTGCGCAACAAGCGGCTCATCGGACTCGACCTCGGGTCGATGGTCGCCGGCGCCAAGTACCGCGGTGAGTTCGAGGAGCGGCTGAAGGCGGTGCTCAAGGAGATCGCCGACGCCGAGGGCGAGGTGATCACCTTCATCGATGAGCTGCACACCGTCGTCGGCGCCGGGGCGGCCGAAGGAGCCATGGACGCCGGCAACATGCTCAAGCCGATGCTGGCCCGGGGCGAGCTGCGCATGATCGGCGCCACCACCCTCGACGAGTACCGCAAGCACATCGAGAAGGACCCCGCTCTCGAGCGCCGGTTCGCGCCGGTGTTCGTGGGCCAGCCCTCGGTGGAGGACACCATCGCCATCCTGCGGGGGCTGAAGGAGCGCTACGAGGTCCACCACGGCGTGCGCATCCAGGACTCGGCCCTCGTCGCTGCCGCCGTCCTGTCCGACCGTTACGTGACGGGACGTTTCCTGCCCGACAAGGCCATCGACCTGGTGGACGAGGCGGCCAGCCGGCTGCGCATCGAGATCGACTCGATGCCCACCGAGATCGACGTGGTCGAGCGGCGCCGACGACAGCTGGAGATCGAGCGGGTCGCCCTGGACAAGGAAACCGACGAGGCGTCCCGCGAGCGCCTGGCCGCTCTCGACGAAGAGCTGGCCAACCTGACCGAGCAGGCCAACGCCATGAAGGTCCACTGGCAGTCGGAGAAGGAGGCCATCACCGCCATCCGCTCGCTCAAAGAGGAGCTGGAGACGGCCAAGGGCGAGGCGGAGCGCTACGAGCGCGACGGCGACCTGGCCCGGGCCGCCGAGATCCGTTACGGGCGCCTGCCCGAGCTGGAGAGCCAGGTCGAGGAGGCCACGGGGCGTCTGGCTCAGCTGCAGGCCGACCAGAAGATGCTGAAGGAGGAGGTCGACGAGGAGGACGTCGCCGAGGTGGTCAGCCGGTGGACCGGCATACCGGTCAGCCGGCTGATGGAGGGCGAGGTCTCCAAGCTGGTGAGGATGGAAGACGTCCTCCACCAGCGGGTCGTCGGCCAGGAGGAGGCGGTGACGGCGGTGGCCAACGCCATCCGCCGCTCGCGCTCGGGGCTGTCGGACCCCAACCGCCCCATCGGCTCGTTCCTGTTCCTCGGCCCCACTGGCGTCGGCAAGACCGAGCTGGCCCGCGCCGTCGCTGAGTTCCTCTTCGACGACGAGCGGGCCATGGTCCGCATCGACATGGGCGAATACCAGGAGAAGCACACCGTCGCCCGGCTGATCGGCGCCCCGCCCGGCTACGTCGGATACGACGAGGGCGGCCAGCTGACCGAGGCCATCCGGCGCCGGCCCTACGCCGTCGTGCTCCTCGACGAGATCGAGAAGGCCCACCCGGACGTGTTCAACGTCCTGCTGCAGGTGCTCGACGACGGGCGGCTGACCGACGGCCAGGGGCGCACGGTCGACTTCACCAACGCCGTGCTCATCATGACCTCGAACCTGCCGGGCGACCCGAGGGACTTCTTCAAGCCCGAGTTCATCAACCGGATCGACGAGATCATCCGCTTCGGCCAGCTGGGCCGCGACGACATCGAGAAGATCGTGGAGATCCAGCTGGGCCACCTCCGCCGGCGGATGGCCGACCGCCGCCTGGCCCTCGAGATCACCCCGGCCGCCATGGCCGCCCTGGCCGAGATGGGCTACGACCCGACGTTCGGCGCCCGACCCCTCAAGCGGGTCATCCAGCGCCAGATCGGGGACAAGCTCGCCCTGGCTCTGCTGGAGGGCAAGTACGCCGAGGGGGCCACGGTCAAGGTCGACGTCGGCGTCGACGGGGACCTCGTGCTGGGCTGAAACACAGCGGCCGGGCCGGTCCCGGGCCGTTAAAGACGGCGGCCGGGCCGGTCCCGGGCCGTTATGCTGGGCGGACCGCAGTCAATTCGCACCGGAGGAAACGCGTGCCCGCGACCGTGGTCGTCGGAACCCAGTGGGGCGACGAAGGGAAGGGCAAGCTGACCGACCTCCTCGCCAAGGAGATGTCGGTGGTGGTGCGCTACCAGGGCGGCCACAACGCCGGCCACACCATCGTGGTCGACGGCGAGACCTTCGCCCTCCAGCTGGTGCCGAGCGGGGTCCTGTACCCCCACATCACTCCCGTCATCGGCAACGGTGTCGTGGTCGACCCCGGGGTCCTCCTCGCCGAGATCGACACCCTCGAGGCCAAGGGGGTGGACTGCAGCCGGCTGAAGGTGTCGGGCAACGCCCACCTGATCATGCCGTACCACCAGGAGCTCGACCGGGTGACGGAGCGCCACCTGGGCAAGAACAAGCTCGGCACCACCAAGCGGGGGATCGGCCCTTCCTACGCCGACAAGGCCACCCGGGTGGGCATCCGGGTTCAGGACCTGCTCGACCCCAAGATCTTCCGCGAGAAGCTCGACGTGGCCATCAAGGAGAAGAACCTCGTCCTGGCCAAGGTGTACAACCGGCTTCCGCTGTCGGCCGACGAGATCGCCGCCCGTTACCTGGACGAGTACGCCCCCCGCATGGCGCCGATGATCGACGACACC
This sequence comes from Actinomycetota bacterium, assembly GCA_021325435.1. Lineage (GTDB taxonomy): Bacteria > Actinomycetota > Acidimicrobiia > Acidimicrobiales > JAJPHE01 > JAJPHE01. The sequence goes on from JAJPHE010000079.1 coordinate 6,130, forward strand.
GTCGGTTTCGTGCACGAGGCGCTGGCGGCCGGGCAGCACGTCCTGCTCGAGGGGGCCCAGGCCACCTTCCTCGACCTCGACCACGGCACCTATCCCTATGTGACCTCGTCGAATCCGGTGGCCGGAGGGGCGTGCACCGGCTCGGGCGTCGGCCCGCTCCACATCAACCGGGTAATCGGCATCGCCAAGGCCTATGTCACCCGGGTCGGGTCCGGACCCTTCCCCACCGAGCTGACCGACGACGTCGGGGAGCTGCTGGTCGAGCGGGGCCACGAGTTCGGCACCAACACCGGCCGGCGGCGCCGGCCCGGATGGTTCGACGCGGTGATGGTCCGCCACGCCGTGCGGCTCAACTCGCTGAGCGAGATCGCCCTCACCAAGCTCGACGTGCTCGACGCCCTCGAGTCGGTGAAGGTGTGCGTGGCCTACGAGGCGGACGGCCGGCGCTTCGAGCACCTGCCCTATCACCAGTCGACCCTGCACAAGGTCACGCCGGTCTACTCCGAGATGCCGGGGTGGCGCACCGATCTCTCCGGTGCCACCCACGTCGCCGACCTGCCCGACGCCGCCCGCCGCTACGTCGAGTTCCTAGCCGACCAGGTCGGCGTGCCGGTCAAGCTGGTGGGGGTCGGCCCCGGCCGCGAGCAGTTCGTTCACTTCGTGGCATGAAGGTCTGCGTCGTCGGCTCCGGGGGCCGCGAGCACGCCCTGGCCCACGTTCTGTCGCGCACCACCGAGGTGGTGGTGACCCCGGGCAACGCCGGCATCCCCGGCTCGGTCTCCACCCCCCCCGAGGAGCTCGACGCCGAACTGTTCGTGATCGGCCCGGAGGTACCCCTCGTCGACGGGTTGGCCGACCGCCTGCGGGCGGCGGGCAAGGCCGTGTTCGGGCCGGGCGCCGACGGCGCCCGCCTCGAGGGCTCCAAGCGCTGGATGAAAGAAGTGCTGGCCGACGCCGGCGTGCCCACCGCCCGCTGGGGGGCGTTCGACGACGCCGAGGCCGCCAGCGCCTTCCTGGCCTCGCTGCCCGGGCCGTTCGTGGTGAAGACCGACGGCCTGGCCGCCGGCAAGGGGGTGCTGGTCACCGACTCGCGGGCCGAGGCCGAGGCCGACGTGCGCGAGAAACTCGCCGGTGACGCCTTCGGAGACGCCGGCCGCCGGGTCGTCATCGAGGAGGGCCTGGCCGGGCCCGAGCTGTCGGTGCTGGCCGTGTGCGACGGAAGCCGAGTCGTCCCCCTGCCCGCCGCCCGCGACCACAAGCGGGTCGGTGACGGCGACACCGGTCCCAACACCGGCGGCATGGGCGCCTACTGCCCCGTGCCCGAGGCGGGGCCCGCCCTGCTCGACGCGGTCATGGAGCGGGCCATCGAGCCGACGCTGGCCGAGCTGCGTCGCCGGGGCGTCGACTACCGAGGCGTGCTGTACGCCGGGCTCATGCTCACCGCCGAGGGCCCCAAGGTCCTCGAGTACAACGCCCGCTTCGGCGACCCCGAGGCCCAGGTCGTGCTGCCGCTGCTCGAAGGCGACGTGGCCGGCCTGCTGGCCTCGGCGGCGGCCGGCCGGCTGGAGGGTGAGCCCAAGCTGGCGCCGGGGGCGTGCGTGACGGTGGTGCTGTGCTCCGAGGGGTACCCCGGCTCGCCGCGGGTGGGCGACAACATCGAAGGCCTCGAGGAGGTGGCCGGGCTGGTGGGGGTGACCGTCTTCCACGCCGGCACGCGGGCCGGCCCGGGCGGGCGCCTGGTGACCGGCGGAGGCCGGGTCCTGAACGTCACCGCCATGGGGGCCGACCTGGCCCAGGCCCGGTCCCGGGCCTACGCCGCCGCCGCCAAGATCTCCTGGCCCGGACTCCACTACCGGACCGACATCGCCGCAAACGCTGCTGACACCAAGGCCGCTGACACCAAGGCCGCTGACACCAAGGCCGCTGACACCAAGGCCGCTGACACCAAGGCCGCTGACACCAATGGAGGTAACAACAAGTGAGCCCGACGAGGCCCCGCAAGGTCGCCGTGCTCATGGGGTCGCCCAACGACGCCGCCAAGCTGGCCCCGGCCCTCGAGATGCTCGAGCGCTTCGGGCTGACCGCCGACGAGCGGGTGATGTCCGCCCACCGCACCCCCGACCAGGTCGCCGAGTTCGCCCGCAGCGCCCGCGACGAGGGCTACGCCGCCGTCATCTGCGGGGCGGGGATGGCCGCCCACCTGGCCGGGGTGGTGGCGGCCCACAGCACCCTGCCGGTGGTCGGCGTGCCCCTGTCGGGCGGGGCGCTCAACGGCGTCGACGCCCTGTACGCCACGGTGCAGATGCCCCGGGGCATACCCGTGGCCACCGTTGCCATCGATGGGGCCGCCAACGCGGCCATCCTGGTGGTTGAGATGCTGGCGATCACCGACAAGACCCTCGCCGACCGGCTGGCCAAGTTCCGGGCCGAAGGGGCCCGGTGATCCCTCGCTACTCCCCGCCGGAGATGGCGGGCCTGTTCACCGACGGCGCCCGGCTGGCCCGCTGGCTGGAGGTCGAGGTCCTGGCCGTCGAGGGATGGGCCAAGGTCGGGGTGGTCCCCCCGGAGCACGCCGCCGCCGTGCGCGACGGCGCCGGCGCACTCCTCCAGGGGGAGGTGCTGGGCGACGACGTGGTCCGGGCCGTCGCCGAGCGCGAGGCGGTCACCGACCATGACGTGGCCGCCTTCGTCGATGTCATCCAGGAGTCGATCGGCCCCCCCGCCGGCGTGTGGGTGCACTACGGCCTCACCTCGTCCGACGTGGTCGACACCGCCCTGTGCTCCACCCTGGTGAAGGCGGCCGACCTGCTCATCGAGGCCAGCTCCGCCCTGGTCGACGCCCTTCGCCGCCGGGCCCGCGAGTTCCGCGGCACGCCCGTGGTCGGTCGCACCCACGGCATCCACGCCGAGCCCACCACCTTCGGGGCCAAGCTCGCCCTGTGGTGCCTGCAGGCCGACCGCGACCGGGCCCGGCTGCGGGCCGCCCGCCGGGCGGTGGCGGTGGGCAAGCTCTCCGGTGCCGTCGGCACCTACTCCAACATCGACCCGGCCGTCGAGGACCACGTGTGCGCCGCCCTGGGGCTGCGCCCCGTGCCCGCCACCCAGGTGGTCGCCCGCGACCGCCACGCCGAGTACCTGTGGGCGTGCGCCTCGGTCGGGGCCAGCATCGAGGCCTTCGCCACCGAGGTCCGCCACCTGCAGCGCACCGAGGTGGGAGAGGTGTCGGAGCCCTTCGCCTCCGGGCGCCAGAAGGGCAGCTCGGCCATGCCCCACAAGCGCAACCCGATCAAGACCGAACAGCTCTCGGGGCTGGCCCGGGTCCTGAGGGGCTACCTGGGCGCCGGCTTGGAGGATGTCGCCCTCTGGCACGAGCGCGACATCTCGCACTCGTCGGTCGAGCGGATCATCCTGCCCGACGCTAGCATCCTCGCCTACTACGCCATGCGCCGCATGACCGCGGTGGTGGACGGCCTGGTGGTGGACGCCGACCGCATGCTGGCCAACATCGACGCCTCCTACGGCCTCGTCTACAGCCAGCCGGTGCTCCTCGCCCTGGTGGCGTCGGGCATGGAGCGCGACACGGCCTACCGGATCGTGCAACGCAACGCCATGGCCGCATGGGAGGAGCGGGTCTCGTTCCGTTCGCTCCTCGAGGCCGACCCCGAGGTTTCCCTTTCCGCCGAGGCGTTGGACGACGCCTTCAGCCTCGAGCGGGCCCTGCGTAACACCGACCGCGTCTTCGACGCACTGGAGGAGGTCCAGCCGTGAGCCCAACCGCCCCCGTCTATTCCGGCAAGGTCCGCGACGTCTACGACGCCGGCGACGACCTGTTGCTGATGGTCGCGTCCGATCGCATCTCAGCCTTCGACGTGATCATGGCCGAGCCCGTGCCCAACAAGGGCCGGGTGCTGACGGCCATGACCGACTTCTGGCTGGAGCAGCTCGCCGACATCGCTCCCAGCCACCTGGTCGCCGTGGACCCGGGCCGCTTCCCGGAGGTGGCGGCGGCGGTCCCCGACGTGGCGGGCCGGGCCATGCTCGTCCACCGGGCCGAGATGCTCGAGATCGAATGCATCGTGCGGGGTTACCTGTCCGGATCGGCGTGGAAGGAGTACAAGTCGTCCGGCACCGTGCACGGCACGCCGATGCCCGAGGGGTTGCGCGAGTCCGACCGGCTACCCCAACCGGTGTTCACCCCGTCCACCAAGGCCACCGAGGGCCACGACGTGAACATCAGCTTCGAGGAGGCCGTCGAGCTCGTCGGGCGCCAGAAGGCCGAGGCCGCCCGCGACATCTCGCTGGCCGCCTACACCCGGGCCGCCGACTGGGCCGCAGAGCGGGGGATCATCATCGCCGACACCAAGTTCGAGCTGGGCCTGATCGACGGTCGGCTGTCGATCTGCGACGAGGTGCTGACACCGGACTCGTCGCGCTTCTGGCCGGCGACCGGATGGGAGCCTGGCTCCACCCCGCCGTCGTTCGACAAGCAGCCGGTGCGCGACTGGCTCGAGGAGACCGGCTGGGACAAGACCCCGCCCCCGCCGGCTCTGCCCGACGAGGTGGTGGCGGCCACGTCGGAGCGGTACGTGGCCGCCTACCAGACGATCACCGGCCGGCGCTTCTCCGAGTGGTACGGGGCGGGCGGTTGAGACACGAGGCGCTGGTCGAGGTGCGGACCCGGGCCGGTATCGCCGACCCGGAGGGGGCCACGATCGAGGCGGCCCTGCCCGCCCTCGGGTTCACCGACGTGAACGGGGTGAGGGTGGGAAAGGCCATCCGCCTGTCCGTCGAGGCGCCCGACGAGGACTCCGCCCGCCGGCGGATCGAGGAGCTGTGCTCCGCCATGCTGGCCAACCCGGTGATGGAGGAGGTGTCGGTGACCTTCGAGCGGTCACCGGCCGGGGCCGGAGGGAGCCGGTGACGGTCCGGGTGGCGGTGGTGGTCTTCCCCGGCTCCAACTGCGAGCACGACGTCGTCGAGTCGGTGGAGCGGCTCGGCGGCCGGGCCGAGGTGGTGTTCCACACCAGCGCCGCCCTCTCCGGGTTCGACGCCGTGGTCCTGCCCGGCGGCTTCGCCCACGGCGACTACCTCCGGCCCGGGGCCATCGCCCGCTTCTCGCCCGTCATGGCGGCCGTGGGCGAGTTCGCCGCCGCCGGCGGACCGGTGGTCGGCATCTGCAACGGCTTCCAGGTCCTCACCGAGGCCCGCCTCCTGCCCGGGGCCCTGCAGAAGAACGCCGGGCTGCGCTTCGTGTGCGCGCCGACCGCCCTGCGGGTCGAGACGTCCGCCTCGGTGCTGACCAAGGGCGTGGAGCCGGGCACCGTGCTCGAGCTGCCGATCAACCACTTCGAGGGCAACTACCTAGCCGACCCCGACACGCTGGCCCGGCTGCGCGACGAGGACCTCGTCGTGCTGCGCTACCTCGACAACCCCAACGGCTCGGCCGACGACATCGCCGGGGTCCGCAACCCCGAAGGCAATGTGGTGGGTCTGATGCCCCACCCCGAGCGGGCGACGGACCCGCTGACCGGGGGAACCGACGGCGCCGTCCTTTTGGGGGCGCTGCTGGCGGCGGCCACCGCCGGCCAGCCCGTCCGGCTGTAGCGGCCTCAGTCGCGCGAGCCCCGGCCGATACCGGCCCGGCGCAGCACCGAGGGGTCGACCCCGATCTCGCGCCACACCGAATAGCTGATCCCCTTGCGCTCGCTGTAGGGCTTGGCCGCCTTCACGAACTCCTCCTCGAGGGCGGTGAGGTCCACTCCCTCCTCCATCGACGCCAGCTCGGACTGGAGGTTCTCGCGGTCCTGGAGCAGGTTGAGGCGCTCCAGCGGGTCGGCGTCGGCGAGTTTCTGCTCGATGGCGCCCAACTGACGGCGGATCGAGTCCGGGGTCCGCTTGCGGCCCCGGCGGGGGCGGTGACGCTCGAGGGCCTCGAGGTAGCGGCGGACCGCCCGGCTCTGCTCGCGCCCGAGCGCCAGGGCCTCCTTGTGCTCGGCCGACATGGCCGACTTGTTCTTCGCTGCCTGTGCCATTTGGTCATTATTGCACGGACCACAAGACGGAATTGAGGCGGTCGGAGCGGCGCCTATTTCCGGGATGAAGCGCGGTTCCCGCCGGCCCTCTTGACGGAATTACCGGCGGGCGGAATCCCTCACGGCGGTGCCCGCCGGCCGGGTGGAAGGGGGATACCGTGGGCCGGGTGGACGCCGTCGACGCCGAGCACATCCACCGGGCTCTCGGGCTGACCGACGACGAGGCCGAGTCGATCGCCGCCATCCTCGGCCGGCAGCCCAACCATCTCGAGCTGGCCATGTACGCGGTGATGTGGAGCGAGCACTGCTCCTACAAGTCCAGCCGGGTGCACCTGCGCCGGCTGCCCAGCCAGGGCGACCGGGTGCTGGTCGGTCCGGGGGAGAACGCCGGGGTCATCGACGCCGGCGGCGGCATCGCCGTGGCCATCCGCATCGAGAGCCACAACCATCCCTCGGCCATCGAGCCCTACCAGGGGGCGGCCACCGGGGTGGGGGGCATCCTGCGCGACATCTTCACCATGGGCGCCCGCCCCATCGCGGTGATGGACGCGCTCCGCTTCGGGCCGCTCTCGGATCCCCGCAGCCGCTGGATCTTCGACGGCGTCGTGCGGGGCATCTCCGGCTACGGCAACTCGGTGGGCGTCCCCACCGTGGGCGGGGAGCTGGCCTTCGACGACTGCTACGCCGGCAACCCGTTGGTCAACGTGCTGTGCGTCGGCATCATGCCCAAGGACCGCCTGGTGCTGGGCCGGGCGTCGGGCGAGGGCAACCTGGCCGTGCTGCTTGGGTCGCGCACCGGTCGCGACGGCATCGGCGGGGTCAGCGTCCTCGCCTCCGCCGGTTTCGACGAGGAAGGCTCGGCCAAGCGCCCGAGCGTCCAGGTCGGCGACCCGTTCGAGGAGAAGCGGCTCATCGAGGCGTGCCTGGAGCTGCTGTCGGAAGGGCTGGTGGTCGGCATCCAGGACCTCGGCGGCGCCGGGCTCACCTGCGCCACCTCCGAGACCGCCTCCCGTGGTGGGGTCGGCATGGACGTGTCGCTGGAGGAGGTCCCCCGGCGCCAGCCGGGCATGGAGCCGTTCGAGGTGATGACGTCGGAGAGCCAGGAGCGGATGTTGGCGATCGTCGCCCCCGGCGACGCCGACCGGGTCCTCGAGGTGTGCCGGCGCTGGGAGGTGCGGGCATCGGTCATCGGCAAGGTGACCGGCGACGGGGGCGCCCTGCGGGTCCTCGACCGGTTCGGCGGCGAGGTGCTGGCCGAGGTGCCGGCGGTGTCCCTGCACGAGGCGGCTCCGCTCTACCGGCGGCCGGCGGCGCCGCCGGCGGATCTCGACGCCCGTCGGTCCGATGGCGCCGCCCGGCTGGCTCCCCCCACCGACTGCGGCGCCGACATCCTCGCCCTCTTGGTCGACCCTTCCTGGGTGTACCGCCAGTACGACCATCAGCTGTTCCTCAACACGGTGGTCGCCCCCGGGTCCGACGCCGCCGTGCTGAAGCTCAAGGCGCCGGGCGTCAACGCCACCAGCGCCGACCCTCTCTACCGTCCGGGGCCGCCTTCGGCCATCGCCCTTTCGACCGACGGCAACGGCCGCTGGTGCAGCGTCGATCCCCGGGTGGGAACCGAGCTGCTGGTCGCCGAGTCGGCGCTCAACGTGGCCTGCGCCGGGGCGACCCCGGTGGCCCTGGTCAACTGCCTGAACTTCGGCAACCCCGAGCATCCCGAGGTGATGTGGCAGCTGTCCGAGTCGATCGACGGCATGGCCGAGGCCTGCCGGCGACTGGGGACCCCGGTGGTCGGGGGCAACGTGAGCCTTTACAACGAGAGCAACGGGCGCGACATCGACCCCACGCCCGTGGTCGCCGTGCTCGGGCTCATCGACCGGCTCGAGCGCCGGCCCGCCACCGCCACCCTCGAGCCGGAGTGCCGGCTGGTGCTGCTCGGGCCCCCGGCGGACAGCCTCGACGGCTCGGCGTGGGCGGGGCTGCGTCGCCACCGGGGCGGCGCCCTGGTGCCGGTCGACTACGACCTGCACAACCGGTTGCTGGGGTTGGTCGTCTCGCTGGTCGGTGAGGCGCTGGCCGTCGGGATCCACGACGTGTCCGACGGCGGCCTGGGCGTGGCCCTCGCCGAGATGTCGGTCCGCTCCGGGGTCGGTTTCCGGGTCGAAGGCGTCGACGGCCATGGCGCCCTGTTCTCCGAGGGCCCGTCGCGGGTGGTGGTGTGCACCAGCCAGCCGTCGCAGGTGATCGACCGGGCCCACGAGGCGGGCGTGCCCGCCGTCGACCTCGGTGTGACCGGCGGCCACCGCCTGGTGGTCGAGGGTCTGGTCGACCTGGCGGTGGAGGAGGCCACCGCCGCCTGGCGGGCCGCGCTGGCGACGCCGGCCGCCCTGGCCCACTGATCGGCCCCTAGCCGAGGGGGCGCCCTAGGAGATGGGGCCGGACGGCGGGGGCGGACGTCCGAAGGCCAGGCTGGATACCAGGGCGATGATCACGACCAAGGCGATGGCGGCGATCAGGAGCGGCACCCGGCTGCTCCCGCGCCCGAGAAGGGAGTGGGATCCACCCGCGGCCCGCGACTGCGGCTGGCCGGCGGCCGCGGCGGCGGCCGGCGCACCGGGTCGCGCACCCTGAGCGGCGGCGCCCGGGCGGGACGGGACGGGCGCGCCGGGTCGCGCCACGCCGGGCCGGGTGGGGGTGGCTGCGGCACCGGGCCGGCTCGGCGTCCCCTCCGGTGATGCGTTGGGCGCCAGCACGACCGGCTGCGTCGGGTTCTCCGGCCGCCAACCCTGGGCGTACCAGTGGAAGAGAAGCTGCTCGGCCGTCTTGCCTCGCGGGGTGCGGGTGTCGTCGTTCTGCGGGGCCTGGGTGGGGATGTACCACTCCCACCAGCTGGCGCCCAGCCACCAGCTCTTCGACTCGAAGGTCTGCAGCACCGCCTGGTAGAGGTCGGACTGCAGCTGCAGGTTCACGTTCGAGTAGTAGTTGAGGAACGGCTGGCGGGCGGCGTAGTCGCTCGACAGGTAGCCGACCTCGCCGAAGAGGATGGGCTTGCCCGTCGACAGAGCCAGGTGGGTGACGGCGCCCACCCAGTTGTGCCCCTGGGTGGCCGATGCCTGACTGTTGTTCCAGTCGTTGAGGATGTCGGCGAGGGTCGGCGATGGTGAGTCGTCCAGCGGGAAGTAGGCGGAGACGCCGATCTCATCGAGGGCGTCGACGAACCTGGCGTTGCCGAGTACGTCCCAGTTCTCCTCGTAGGCCACCTGGCCGGTGAAGTAGGTGCGGGCCTCGCTGATCACCTGATGCCACTGTTGGGTCTGGCTCTCGAGCGAGGTCATCTCGCTGCCGACGAACAGGGTGTTGACCCCGTTGGCCTGAGCGAGTTGGGCGTAGTGATCGATGAACTGGCGGTAGGAGGCGAAGAAGGCGTTGGGGTCGCTGGGCTGCATGGTGCCCCGCCAACCCCCCTCGCACCCGCCGCAGTAGAAGATCGGCACGAGGATCACGTTCATGCCGAACTGGTGGGCGGCGGCGATCTGCAGCTCGAGGTTGGCGTCGGACTCCGTGGGGTTGCAGCCGTTGGCCGCGCTGTTGCAGCGGTACACCGTGTTGGAGTCCTGCTTGTCGGCCCACCACCACACGAACAGGCTGATGGTGTTGATCCCGTCCTGGTGGAGGCGCTGCACCTCGGCCGCGCTGCTCTGCGGGTCGACGTTGGGGATCGACATCCCCGCCACCTTGCCCATGGTGCCGTTGGGCACGACCGTCACACCCTGGGGCGGCGCAGGGGCGTTCGGCGGCGGCGGCGTCGTTCCGACCGCGGCGGCCGGTCGCCCGGCGCCCAGGCCGGTCAGGGCGACCACGAGGACCGACACGGCCAGGGCCAGGAGGATCCGAGCGCGCCGTGTCCGTTCGTGACCTGCTTCGACCATGCTGCGGTTGGTCACCCCCATGAATTCTGCGCCGGCCACCATTCCCCCTCCCCGGTCGGCTGGTTCGGGTTGCCAGCCGAGCGGGTGACCGGTCCGTACCCATCCGGGCCCCCGTCTAGCCTCGCCCGGCCGTGACCGACGCGTCCCCGCCCAACCGGCCCCGGGCGCTGTGGGTCACCTCGGAGCCGCCCGACCACCAGCGAGGCGGCGGCGCGGTCCGCCAGGCCCATCTCATCGACGCCCTCGCCGACCGGGCCGAGGTGGACCTGCTGCTGGTCGGCGACCTCGCCGACCACGAGCTGCGCGTCCGGCTGCGCTCGACCGTCGCCCTTCCCGCCCCGCCGCCGCGTCCGCCCGAGTCGGTGTTCGCCCGGCGGGTGCGCGACCTGTGGCGGGTGGCGGTGGCCCGCCTTCCGTCCGAGGCGGCCGACCGCGCCGGGGAGCGCCGCCTGCTGTCGGGCGCGCTGGACGGCCGGCGCGGCCACCGCTACGACGTGGTGCACGTCGAGCACCTCGGGCTGGCCGGCCTGGCGGGGGCGGCCCGGGCCGCGGCCGCAGTCGGGGGCCGGGTGTCGATCGACGTGCAGAACGTCCCGTCGCTGATGGCCGCCCACGCCCGTCGGCTCGCCCCCGGTGGACGCCAGCGGCTGCTCTGGGCGGGGGAGGAGGCGGCCGCCCGCCGGTTCCAGCGCAATCTCCTCCACTCCTTCGATGTGGTCTGCTGCGTGTCGGCCGACGACGCCGCCGCCCTCGCCGCCGGGCGCACGGTCGTGGTGCCGAACGGCGTGGACGTGAGCCGCTTCGAGGGGGCGGCGGCCCGGCCGTTACCGGAAGAGCCGCGGCTGGTGTTCACCGGCACCCTCGACTACCTACCGAACGTCGACGCCGCCGTGTGGTTCGCCACCTCCGTCCTGCCCGAGGTGCGCGCCGCGGTGCCGGCCGCCACCCTCGAGGTGGTCGGCCGGTCACCCACGGCCGAGGTCAGGGCGCTGGCCCGGCTGCCGGGTGTCACCGTGCGCGCCGACGTAGCTGACGTGACCCCCCACCTGGCCGCGGCCCGGGTGGCGGTGGTGCCGGTGCGCATCGGCTCGGGCAGCCGCCTAAAGGCGCTCGAGGCCATGGCGGCCCGCCGGCCGGTGGTGGGCCACCCGGTGGGCCTCGAAGGCCTGGCCATCGAGGCGGGCACCCACGCCCTGGTGGCCGACGACGTGGCGGGGACGGCGGCGGCGGTGACGAAGCTGTTGACCGACGACGCTCTGGCCCGGCGGCTGGCCGCCTCGGGACGAGACCTGGTGGAGCGCCTCTACCGGTGGGAGCGGATCGGCGCCGTCTTCGCCGACGCCCTCATCGCGACGCCAGCCGGTACATGAGGGCGATGTCGCCGGCCATAGTCCGCACGTCGAACCGCTCGGCCAGCCGGCGCCGGGCCGTCTCGACCATCCGCCGGGCGCTGGTCGGGTCGGCGAGGACCCGCAGGATGTCGCTCGCCAGGCCCTCGGTGTCACCCACCGGGGCGGTCAGGCCGGTGACGCCGTGCTCCACCACGTCGCGGCAGCCGACGGCGTCGGTCGTGACGACCGGCACCCCGGCCCGCATGGCTTCGAGGGCCACGTAGGGGCAGCCCTCGTAGCGCGAGGGGAGCACGAGCACGTCGAGCTGGTCGATGGCCGCCGCCGCCCGGGGCACGTGTCCGGCCACGCCGACCACCCCGTCGAGGGAACGGGCGCCGATGGTGGACCTCACGCTCGCCTCCAGCCGGCCGGACCCGACGAGCACGAAGGCGGCGTCACCGCGGCGGTTGGCCACCGAGGCGGCGGCGGCGACGAAGTCGAGGGGCGCCTTCTGGGGCACCAGTCGGCCGACGAAGCCGATCAGCGGTCCGTCGCCGTGCAGCCCGGCCAGCCGCCGGAGGCTGGGCGCCTCGGCCGGCGCCGGATCCAGGTCCACGCCGTTGGGGATGGTGGCGATGCGGTGCGGGTCGGCCACTCCGCGCGCCGCGGCGATGCGGGCTTCACTGGGTGACACCGCCACCAACCGGTCCGTCCTCGACGACAACAGGCGCTCGGCGCCGCCGGCCAGGGCCGAGGGGTGCAGTCCGTTGGGGGTGTAGACGCGGAAGGCGTCGCTGTCCCCGGCGGCCAGCCGGGCCAGGGCTCCGCCGACCGAGCTGTGCCCGTGGACGACGTCGGGGCGCAGCCGCCGGACGAGAAGCCCCAGCTGGGCCACGGCGGCGGCGTTGCGGGGGCTGACCGGCAGGCGGCGCATCTCGACCCGGTGGATGGTCGCCCCCGCCGCCCCCATCGCCGGCACTGCCGTCTCGTCGGTGGCGCCGCCCCCCACCCGCCGGTCGGGCACGGCCACGTGATGCTCCACCTCGCCGACGTGGCGGACCACGTCGGTCACGTGCCGGGCGGTGCCGCCCTCCAGCGCCTCCAACACGTGCAGGACCCGCATCAGGCCGCCGCCCGGCGGTAGATCTCGAGGTAGGCGTCGGCCGCCCGCTCCCAGCTGCGAGCCCCGGCGACCCGCCGGCCGGCGCCGGTCAGCCGGGCCCGCAGCTCCTCGTCGGCGCACACCCGCTCGAGGGCGTCGGCCCAACCGGCGGCGTCGGTCGCCGGCACCAGCACGGCGGCGTCCTCGACCGTGGCGGCCAGCCCCGGCGCGTCGCTGGCCACGACCGGAGTGCCGCACGCCATGGCCTCGAGGGCGGTGAGGCCGACCGACTCGTACAGCGACGGCACCGCCACCGCCTCGGCCCCGCAGTACAGGGCCGGCATCACCCCGTCGGCGACCCGCCCGAGCGCCCTCGCTCCGCTCACCCGGCCGCCGGCGGCCCGGGCCAGCTCGCCCGGGGTGGGCCCGGCGAGGACCAGCGGCGGCAGGCCCGGGCCCACCGCGGCCAGCAGGGTCGCCAGGTTCTTGTGCCACTTGGTCGTGCCCACGTACAGCAGGTAGGGGCGGCGCACGCCGACCACGGCCAGCCCCCGCGTGACGGTCTCCTCGTCGAGCGGGCGCCACTGCTGGTGATCGACGCCGTGCTCGACGACCGCCACGTCGGAGACGTCGAGCACCTCCTCCAGCTGGGCGGCGGCGAAGTCGGACACGGCCACCACCGTCGCCGCCCGCTTCACCGCCGCCGGCATGACCGCCCGGTAGTAGGCGCGCGCCGCGGCCGAGCGGGCGTGGCGGCGGTGGGTGAGAGGGAACAGGTCGTGGACGGTCAGCACGACCGGAGCCGGAGCCGACCACGGCACCGACAGATGCGGCGAGTGGTGGACGCCCGCCCGGGCGGCCCGAATGGCGAGGGGCAGCTCGAACTGCTCGGTTACACCGAAGGGACGGGCCCGCACCCGCCGCCCCCCCGCCGGGTCGGCCAGGGCGGCGGGCCCCAACCAGCCCCGCGGCCGGCGGGCCGAGACCAGGGGCACGACCATGGTGTCGTGCGCCGGCGCCCGCCGTGCCAGGGCGGCCCCCAGCCCGGTCACGAAGCGACCGACCCCGGGCAGGGCGACGGCGCGGGCGTCGAAGGTGACGACGAGGCTCATCGCCGCCCCTGGGCCCAGCGGTAGACGGGGGCGCCGGCGGCCACGGCCGCCAGCTTGGCCAACGCCCGGGCGGCGATGACGGCGGCGAGGAAGGGGCGAGCCCCCGGCGCGGACCGGTCGGCGAAGTACCGGTACATGCCTAGGTGCGACTGGACCACCCAGCGCAGCGGCGCCCCGGCCACGCTGACCCCGCCGACGTGGGTCACGACGGCGTCGGGGGCGAGGCGGACCTCCCACCCCGCCCGGGCGGCCCGCTCGGCCCAGTCGACGCCCTCCCAGTCCAGCCGGTACCGCTCGTCCTGCAGCCCGATGGAAGCGAGAGCCGACCGGCGCACGGCGTAGCAGGCCTCCGCCCCCCGCCCGATGGGGCGGTCCTCGTCGTGGGACCAGCCGTGCCACCACGGGCCCGACGGCTCTGCCCGGCGGTGGCGTCCCCCGCGCCCGGCCGCCCACCTCCGCCGGGCCAGCGACCAGCTCCGGCCGACCAGGGCATCGCCCAACGACGGGAGGTCGCCGGCGCTCGTCTGCGGGGCCCCGTCGGGGAACACCAGGCGGGGAACGGCGAAGGCGGCGCCCGGGTGGCGCCGCAGCGACGCCACCAGCTCGTCGATCGAGCGCGGGCCGAACACCACGTCGGGGTTGGCGATGATCAGGAACTCGCCGCTGGTGGTGGAGATGCCCTGATTGTTGGCCGCCGCCAACCCCCGGTTGTGCCGGTTGCGGACGAGGCGCACGCCCGGTCGGCCGGCGGCGGCATCGCTGCCATCGCCGGACGCGTTGTCGACCACCACCGCCTCCCACTCCGATGCCGGCGCGAAGCGCTGGAGTGAGTCGAGGCAGGCGGCCAGGGCCGGGCCCGAGTTCCAGTTGACGATCACCACCGATACGGCGGGACCGTCACTCACCGGCGGCCGCGGCGGCGTAGGCGTCGGCCACCCGGTCGGCCGCCTCGTCCCAGCCGGGGGAGGCCTCGGCCCGCTGGCGGGCCCGCCGCGACAGCCCTTCCGCTCTCGCGCCGTCGCCGCTGAGGCGCACGATCCCGTCGGCGAGCGGCCCCGGCTCGGGCGCCTCGCACCATTCGGCGTCGACGCCCAGCACTTCGGGCAGCGCCCCCACCGGGGCGCAGATCACCGGGCACCCGGCTGCCGCCGCTTCCAACGCCGGCAACCCGAACCCTTCGTAGGCCGTCGGGTACACGAACGCCACCGCCCCGGCCAGCAGCTCGGCCAGGGCGGCATCGTCGACGGGGCCGGCGTGCGACAGCCCCGGCGTCTCGGCCCCGCCGCCGGGCGGCTCGGGGCCCACCACCACCAGGTCGACATCGGCTCCCAGGCGGCGGGCCTGGCGCCAGGCCTGCACCGCCGCGGCCAGCCGCCGGCGGGGCGCCCCGCCCATGGCCACCAGATAGGGGCGGCCGGCGCCGGTCAGCTCGGCCCGCCGAGCGCCGGCGGCGAAGAAGCAGGCGTCGGCCGCCGGACGGGCCAGCCGCACCCGGCCCGCCGGCACGCCGAGACGGTCGGTCAGCTGCCCCGCCACCACTTCGGAGGAGGTCAGGACCACCCGGGCGGTGAGGGCGGCGTGGCGAGCCTGGGCGCGGAAGGCGACCAGCCGGCGCCGGCTGAACCACTCCGGATTGGTCTCGAACGTCAGGTCGTAGATGCTCACGACCATGGGCACCGGCTGACGATACGGGAGCCCGTAGAACGGGCAGTGGAACACGCCCGGGTAGCGGTGGAGCCACAGCGGCACGGCCAGCTGCAGCCAGGCGGTGGCCGATGCCGACAGGGGGCCCCGCAGCCGGTGGGGGACCAGCGGAACGCCCCCCGTGCCCTGCGGCTGCGGACGGCGTTCGTCGAGGAGCAGGTCGACGGCGAACCGGCCGGCGAGGCGGGGCAGGACCCCGGCCAGCATGCGGCCCACTCCGCCGAGCGGGCTCTGCTGCAGGGTGCGGCCGTCCACCGCGACCTTCGGTTCGCTCACGCCACCGACCGGAAGATCTCGGCGTGCGCCTCGGCGCTCTTCGCCCAGTCGAAGCGGGTCGCCCGCCGGGCGGCCGCCTCGGAGGCCTGCTTCCATGCCGCCGGGTCCGCCAGCAGGTGGCCCACCGCCCCGGCCATGGCGGCCGTGTCGCCGTCGGGGACGAGGATGCCGCCGTCGGCCACCACCTCGCTGGTTGCCGTGTTGGCGAAGGCGACCACCGGGGTGGCGGTCGCCATGGCCTCGAGGGCCGGCAGACCGAAGCCCTCGTGCCGGCTGGGCACGATGAGGACGGAGGCCCGTTGGTAGTGGGGCAGCAGGTCCGGCACCCACCCGAGCAGGCGCACCGGGCTACCGGCGACGGCGGCTTCGACGGCGTGGCGGTTGGGCGCCGCCACCCGCCCGGTGATGCGCAGCTCGTGGTCGACGCCGGCGGCGGCCAGCAGGCGGGCCACCTCCGCCGCCTCGGCGAAACCCTTGTGCGGGCCGTACTCGGCCACCATGAGCAGGTACCGGTCGCGGTCCCCGCACCCGGGACGAAAGCGGGGATCGACGCCGTGGGGGACGACGTGCACCCGCGACGGATCGACACCCAGCAGCTCGACCGCCTGGCCGGCGGAGTGGGCCGAGGGCGTGATTACCGCCGCCGCCGTGCGCACCCGGGGCGCAAAGCGCCGCCACCGCCGGCGCTCGACGGCCAGCGCCGGGTCGGACACCGCCAAGGGCAGCACGTCGTGGATGGTCTGCACCCAAGGGGTCGAGCAGCGTCGGGGAGGGTCGAGGGCCGGGCTGTGGGCCACGTCGGCACCGCCCCTCGCCAGGTCGCGGGGGAGGAGGAGGTGGTGCTCGGCGGTGGCCCAGCGGTCGGGCGCCAGCCGGCGCAGGGCCAAGCGCCCGACGCCGGGGGGCAGCGGCACGCCCGGTCGGACCAGGGCGGTCACCTCGACGTCGGAACGGGTGGCGAGCTGGGCGAGGAGCTGACGCAGGTAGGTGCCGACACCCCGCAGGGCCGAGGCGTCACCGAGGGCCCGGCCGTCGCAGACCACCCTGGTCGGCGCCATCGGCCAATTCTGGCGCTACCGTCCGGCGGTCATGGGCAGCTTGCGGGTGGCGCTCGTCCACCCGTTCTCCTGGCCCGAGGTGCGCCGGGGCGGGGAGCGGCTCCTCCACGACCTGGCCTGGTACCTGCAGAGCGCCGGCCACCACGTGGAGGTGGTCACCGCCGCCACTGGCGAGCCGGTCACCGAGGAGGTCGACGGCGTCGTGTTCCGCCGGCTGCGACTCCCCCGGCCGGCCGTCCTCGAGCGTCGCGGCCTCGGGCCGATCGACACCTTCGGCGCCCCCGCCCTCCTCGCCCTGGCCCGCCGGCGCTACGACGTGGTGCACTCGCTGACGCCGACGGGCGCCATCGCCGGTCGCCTTTCCGGGCACCGACCGGTGTACACGGTGCTGGGTCACCCCGCCGCCGAGGACTTCGCCCTGCGGCGGGGGAGTCTCGCCCTGTTCCGGGCCGGGGTGCGGGCCGCGGCGGCCACCGTCGCCCTCAGCCGCTCCGCCGCCTCACGCGTCGAGCAGCACACCGGCCACGCTCCGGAGGTGATACCTCCCGGGGTGCGCCTCGACCGCTTCACCCCCGACCTGGCGGCCCGGCGCGGCCCGGTGCGGGTGCTGTTCGCCTCGGACGCGTCGGAGATCCGCAAGGGGGTCCACGTGGCCATGGCCGCCGTGGTCCGGCTGCGCCGGCGCGGGGTGGACGCCCGCCTGGTGCTGGCCGGCCCCGGCGACCCGCGGTGGGCGCTCACCGGTGTCGGGGCCGGGGCCAGCCCGGTGCTGGCGCGGGTCGACCCGCTGGCCGTCGCCGGGCTCGGCGCCGACGGCGAGGCGGCCTTGGAGGCGACCGAGCAGGTGGAGGCAGACTCCTCGGCCATGCCCGAGCTGTACCGCTCCGCCACCGTCACCGTGCTGCCCTCATGGCAGGAGGCCTTCGGCCTGGTCCTCGCCGAGTCGCTGGCGTGCGGCACGCCCGTCGCCTGCGCGGACGACGGCGGCATGCTCGAGGTCGTCGACACCCCCGAGGTGGGCCGGACCGCCCCGTTCGGCGACCCCGACGCCCTGGCCGACGCCATCGCCGGCGCCGCCGAGCTGGCCGCCGATCCGGCCACCCCGGCCCGTTGCGCCGCTCACGCCCGTCGCTGGGGGTGGGCGGAGTCGGTGGGGCCGGCCTACGTCGACCTTTACCGCCGGGTGGTGCGGCGGTGAGCGGGGACCGGGCCCAGGTCGACGTCGGGGTCGTCACCTGGAACACGGCTGATGTCACCCCCGATGCCCTCCGCCGGCTGCTCGACACCGACCAGGGGTGCGACATCCGCCTGCTGGTGCGCGACAACGGGTCCACCGACGGCACGGTGGAGGCTGTCGCCGCGCGGGTGCCCGAGGCCGAGATCGACGCCGACGACCGCAATCTCGGATTCGCCGCCGGCATGAACCGGCTCATCGCCCGCTCGACCGCCCCGTGGTTCCTGGCCCTCAACCCCGATGCCTGGCCCGAGCCGGGCGCCGTCGGGCGCCTGGTGGCGGCCGGGCTCAAGCACACCTCCGCCGGCGCCGTCGCTCCTCGCATCGAGCGCCCCGACGCCACCTTGGAGCACTCGACCCACCCGTTCCCGTCGCTGCCGGTCGCCCTGCTGCACGCCACGGGCGGCCGAGCCTGGATGCCCCGGCGGGTCCAGGACTGGCTGATGCTCGAAGGCAGGTGGAACCACGACCGGGTGCGGTGGGTGGACTGGGCGGTGGGCGCCGCCCTGCTTCTCAACCGTCGGGCCCTCGACGACGTGGGCCCGTTCGACGAGGGCTTCTTCATGTACGCCGAGGACCTCGAGTGGTGCTGGCGGGCCCGCCGCCGCGGCTGGGGGGTCGTCTTCGAGCCGTCGTCCGTGTTCCGCCACGTGGGCAACGTGTCCGGCGCCCGGGCCTACGGCACCGGACGGATCGAGGTCGAAACGCAGAGCGCCTACCGCTTCCACCGCATGGCCCACGGGCCGGTGGCTACCGCCGCCTACCGGGCCGTCAGCGCGGTGGCCGCCGCCGAGCTGTGGGCCCGGGCGCGGGCCCGGGGCGACCACGGGGCGGCCGAGCACTGGGCCCGGCGGGCGAGGGCCCACCTGGCCCGCCGTCCGGGTGAGCATCCGTCAGGCGGGGTGCCGTCGCCCGGTGGCGGTCAGAGCAGCAGGGCCCGGTAGCGGGCCGAGGCCGCCACCAGCACCCCCACCTCGGCCAGGTCCGCCAGCCACGCCAGGGCGATCACCGGCGCCAGGTTGCGCCGCCGGCAGGGGAGGGGCCGGTCCACCAGCCGGTGGTGGACGTAGGGAGCGGCCAGGGCGCCCGCCGTCAGCCACGCCGCCGGACGACGGGGGCCGGAGGCCACCACGGCGGCGCCGAGGGCGCCGAGCAACGCCCGGGGGTGGGAGCCCTGGTACCAGTAGGGCCGGTAGAAGTGGTGGCGGATGCCGGGGTGCAGGCGGGCGGCGAGGACGATGCCTTCCCGCCGGCCCCGGTCGCGCAGGTGCTGGGGCCAGCTCGACGGCCACACCTCGTGGTGCACCACCGCCTCGGCCACGAAGGTGTCCCGGCTGCCCGACTCGATGGCCCGCCAGGCCAGGTCGGTGTCCTCGCCGAACGGCCGGCGGAAGCGTTCGTCGAACCCCCCGAGCTCCTCGAGGACCCGGCGGCGGTAGGCGATGTTGCAGGTGGCGTAGAAGCCGTCGGGCTCGAGCACCCACATGGTCCGGGCGAAGGGGCCCCGGCCGGGCGCCCGGTCCGGGTCGGGCTCGGTGAGGCCCTGGGCCAGGTCGTAGCCGGAGTCGGGGCCGAGGGCGGCGGCGAGCGCCTTCAGCCAGCCGGGCTGGGGCACGCAGTCGTCGTCCGTGAAGGCGACGATGTCGCCCGTCGCCCGCCGCCAGCCGAGGTTGCGGGCCGTCGCCGGGCCCGAGGCCCGGTCCAGCCGGAGGGGGACGACGGATACCCGGGCGGTGGCCTGCAGCGCCTCGAGTTCCTCCATGGTGCCGTCGTCGGAGCCGTCGTCGACGATCACCACCTCGGCCGGCTGGAGCTGCTGGGCCTCGAGGGCGGCGACGAGGCGGGCGAGGAGGCGCCGGCGCCGGTGGGTTGCCACCACCACTGACACGGTCGGGGGCGGGCCGGGCACGGCCCGATTGTGACAGGACGACCCCTACACTCCGGCGGTGCCCAGCGCCCGACGGACCTGGTACCACACCATCGACCTGCCCGACGGCGGGGCCACCCCCGGCTGGTTCGACACCCGCCAGGCGCCGGCCCACGTTCCCTGGCCCGCCGATCTCGCCGGCAGCCGCTGCCTCGACGTCGGCACCTTCGACGGCTTCTGGGCCTTCGAGATGGAGCGCCGGGGCGCCGCCCACGTCGTCGCCGTCGACCTGGACGACCCCACCAAGATCGACTGGGCCTACGACCACCGCGCCCGGGGGCCGGCCGCGGTCGAGGAGTGGGGATCGGGCAGGGGTCCGGGCTTCGCCGAGGCGGCCGCCGCCCTCGGCTCCCACGTCGAGTGGAGGCCCCGTTCCGTCTACGAGCTCGACCCTGGCCGCGACGGGACCTTCGACGTCGTGCTGTGCGGCGCCCTTCTGCTCCACTTGCGCGACCCCGTCCTCGCCCTGGAGAGGATGCGCGAGGTGTGCTCCCGCCACCTGATCCTGGTCGAGGCGGTCGACCCGCTGCTCGACGTGGTGGCGCGCAAGGTGCCCTGCGCCCGCCTGCGCCCGGAGAGCGACGAATGGTGGAGGGTCAACACCGCCGGGCTGCTCACCATGGCCGACACGGCCGGTTTCGAGGTGGTCGAGGTCGGTCCCCGCTTCGTCGTCCCCCACGGGCCCGGCGCCCCGGCCGACCACAAGCTGTCGGCCCTCGGCGGGCTGGTCGCCGGGCGACCCGGCCAGCGGGGCCTGCTCACCCGGGCCCTACGGGCCCGTCCCCGTCCCCCCCGGGGCTGAGCCGCCGCCCCTGCCCGGCGCCCCGGGGTCCCTCGCCACCAGAGCGGAGGCCCCCTGGCGGAAGAACCCGGCGGCCCGGGCCACGGCCCCGGCGGCGTGGAGGGCGACCGCCGGTCGCCACGGCCCCTGGGGCACGATGTCGGCCAGCTCCTGGCTCAGCTGGCGGGCCGCCTGGGCCAGCCCGGCCGCCGGCGCCCCGGCCAACTGGCGCCGGTCGAGAAGCCAGTCGGAGCGGCCCTGGTTGTACAGCCGGCGCAACAGGTAGCGGGGGGACAGCCGGCCCACCGGCAGGTCGTGGACGACCACGGCGTCGGGCACGTACACCAGCCGCCCGCCCGCCTCGGCCAGGCGGCGGCACAGGTCGACGTCGTCGTCGACCATGGGCCGGCCGGCGTTGGGGCCGAGGACAGTGTCGAGGCCGCCGATGGCCGTGACCGGTTCGGCCTGGAAGGCGGCGTTGGCGGTGAGCACCCAGTCCCCGGGGGGCAGGCGGACGGTCTCGCCGCCGCGGTCGTACTCGGCCAGGTAGGACAAGAGGGCGTCGCCGAGCCACCGGGGCCGGGGCACCGCCGGGTCGGCGACCACCCGGCCCCCCGCCCCCTCGGCCTCCCCGGAGAGGACCGGGGCGGTGATGCGGGTCAGCCACGTCGGCTCGGGCCGGCAGTCGTCGTCGAGGAAGGCGACGACCGGCCGGCTGACGGCCAGGCCCCGGTTGCGGGCGGCCGACGCCCCGGGCTGGGGCTCGTCGACCACCCGCAGCGGCACCGGCACGGTCGAGGAGGCGGCGACCCGGTGGGCGTCGGGGTCGGCCGCGCTGGCCACCACCACCACCTCCCACGGGACGCCGGGGTCGTGCTGGCGGGCCACGCCGTCGAGGGCCCGGGCCAGCCCAACGGGCCGGCGCCAGGTGGGCACGACGACCGTGATTCCCTCGCCTCCCATGGGCCGGCCAGCATGCCAGGGCCGCCCCCGGGCAGGGTGGGCGCCCGGCCTCGGCGAACATGTGGACGATGCCGGCCGTCGCCACCACCCGCCCTACCCCGGCCCTTCCGGCCCCATGGGGCCTGCGCCGGGTCGGTGCGCGCCCGGCCGTCGGGAGCCTCCCGGCCTGGTTGGCGTTGGCCGAGGCGGTGCACGGCGCCGCCCCTTCGCTGACCGTCATGGTGCTGGACGCGGCCGTGGCCGGCGTCGTCGCCTGGACGGTGCACGGGGTGCGCCGGGGCGGCACCCAGGCCGCCACCGTGTTCGTGGTCGCTGCCATCCTGTGCGGCCTCTACCGGCACCGCAGCCGGACCGAGACCGTCGGGGGGGCCTGGTACGCCCTGCGGGTGCTGCCTCCCGTCGCCGTGCTGGCGGCCATCGCCTGGGTCGCCCCGCCGGTGGTGAGCGGCCGGCCCGTCGTCGCCATGTCGCTGGCCTCGGCCGCCGCCGTGGGCGCCGCCCTGGTGTCGGTGCGGGCGGCGCTGTGGCCGCTCGTCCGGTGGGCCCGGCGCGACTGCGGGCTCGGACTGCGACCGGCGCTGGTCGTCGGAGGCGAGGCCGACTCCGCCCGGGTCGTCCGCCTGCTCGGCGCCCACCCCGAATGGGGGCTGGCCGCCGTCGCCGTCTACCGGCCCCACCCCGACGACGCCCAACTGGACGGCCCCGCCGCCGCCACCGTCGGCCCCCTTCTCACCCGCGGGGAGGTGGCCGAGGTGCTGGTGGCGCCCGGGCCGGCCGGTGAGGCGGCCATGGGCGCCTGTCTCAGCTGGGCCCGTCGTGGCGGCCCCCATCACACCCTGCTCCTGCCCCGGCGGCGGCTGGCCGCCGATCCGCTCCGCGGTCGCCTGGGGGACCTGGCCGCCCTGCGGCTGACCGACTTGCACGACCTGCGTCGCCGGCGCCCGGCCAAGCGGGTTCTTGACGTCGCCGGCGCCCTGTTCCTCTTGGGTCTGCTGGCCCCGGTCGCCGCGGCCGTCGCCCTCGCCGTACGCCTCGAGGACGGCCACCCGGTCGTCTACCGCCAGGCCCGGGTGGGACGGGGCGGCCGGCTGTTCACCATCTTCAAGTTCCGGTCGATGGTCGTCGGCGCCGACGAGCTGGTCGGGGCCCTGGCCGCCGGCAACGCCTGCACCGGGCTGCTGTTCAAGCTGGAGCGCGACCCGAGGGTGAGCCGGGTCGGGGCGGTGATCCGCCGGTTGGCTGCCGACGAGCTGCCCCAGCTGGTGAACGTGCTGCGAGGTGAGATGAGCCTCGTCGGGCCCCGCCCGCTGCCGGTCGACCCGGCCACCTTCAGCCCCGCCGCCGCCCGCCGCCACTGCGTCGTGCCCGGCCTGACCGGGGCGTGGCAGGTGGAGGGAGGCAACCGCCTCACCTACGACGAGATGGTCCAGCTCGACCTGGCCTACCTCGCCGGCTGGACCGTCACCCGCGACCTGTGGCTGATCGCCCGCACGCCCTTCGCCCTCGCCGCCCGGCGGGGGCCCTGCTGAGCGACCGCCGTCAACGGGGCCGGCGGGCCTCCAGCTCCTCCAGGACCGAGTCGGGGACCTCGAGGTCGCCGGTGCCCCGGCCCACCGTGAGGTCGGGCTTGTAGCGACCGTGATGGTCCGAGCCCCCCGTGGCGACCATTCCGCAGCGGCGGGCCAGCTCGACCAGCTCACGCCGGCGCGGCGGTGAGTAGCGGCCGTAGTAGGACTCGAGGCCGGCGACCCCGTCCTCCGCCAGCTGGCGCAGGGTGGACTCGAGGGAGGACCCCTCCAATCCCAGGCTGACCGGATGGGCGATCACCGCCACGCCCCCGGCCTGGCGGGCCAGCGCCGCCGCCTCGGTCACCGACAGCCGGGCCTTGTCGACGTAGCCGGGGCGGCCCCGGGCCAGCCAGCGGTCGAAGGCGTCCTGCACGGAGTCCGCCGCCCCTTTGGCCACCAGCACCGCCGCCATGTGCGGCCGGCCCACCCCCTCCCCGCCGGCCTCGGCCTCCACCTCCTCCATGGTGATGGGAAGGCCCAGCCCGGCCAGGCGCGCCACCATCGTCACGTTGCGGTCGGCCCGCACCTGCTGCAGGCGGGCGAGGGCGTCGGCTAGGGGCCCGTCGCCGGGCTCCACGAAGTAGACGAGCAGGTGAAAGGTCCCCGGCTCCCACTGGCAGGAAAGCTCGCACCCCGGCACCAGCTCGACTCCGAGCCGGGTGGCCTCCCGCCGGGCCTCGGCGATGCCGTCGAGGCGGTCGTGGTCGGTGAGGGCGAAGGCCCGGCAGCCGGCCCGGTGGGCGAGGGCCGCCACCGCCGCCGGCGGGTCGGAGCCGTCCGACACGGTGGAGTGGGTGTGCAGGTCGATCACCGGGCCGGCACCCTACCGGCGTGGCGGGCCCCCGCCGCCGGCTGTGGGAGAATGGGGCACGTGACCGGTCACCACCGTGGGGCGGCGGCGGACGGCCCGCCGGAGGGGGCACCCCCCGGTCACCTCGACGACCCCGGCGATGGGCCCCCCAAAGAGGCGTGCGGGGTGTTCGGCGTCTACGCCCCGGGCATGCCGGTCGCCTTCATGACCTTCGACGGCCTGTACGCCTTGCAGCACCGGGGCCAGGAGTCGGCGGGCATGGCCGTCAGCGACGGCGACACCATCACCGTCGTCAAGGACATGGGCCTGGTGACCAACGTCTTCGACGAGCGCACCCTGGTGCCGCTGCAGGGACACCTGGCCATCGGCCACACCCGCTACTCGACCACCGGGTCGAGCACGTGGCGCAACGCCCAGCCCGTCTACCGCTCGGTCGGCGAGGCCGGCTTCGCCCTGGGACACAACGGCAACCTCACCAACACCGAGACGCTGGCCGCCGGGGCGGGGATGCTGCCGGGCGTCGTCGGCAGCGACAGCGACCTGGTGGCCGAGCTGATCGCCCGGCGCTTCCCCGCCGAGGGCCACGGGCGCAGCGACGGCCGCGACCTCGAAGCGGCTCTGCTCGAGGTGTTGCCGACCCTCGAGGGGGCCTTCTCGTTCGTGCTCATGGACACCGCCCACCTCGTCGGGGTGCGCGACCCGAACGGCTTCCGGCCGCTGTGCCTCGGGCGCCTCGACGGGGGCTGGGTGCTGGCCTCGGAGAGCCCCGCCCTCGACGTCATCGGCGCCCACTTCGTGCGCGAGATCGAGCCGGGGGAGATGGTCGTCATCGACGCCGCCGGCTGCCGCACGCTGCGCCCCTTCCCGGCCGAGCGGGTGGAGCCGAAGCTGTGCATCTTCGAGTTCGTGTACATCGCCCGCCCCGACACCCACCTGTACGCCAAGGAGGTGCACGGCGCCCGCCGGCGCATGGGGGAGCTGCTGGCCGAACAGGCGCCGGTCGCCGCCGACCTCGTCATGGGCGTGCCCGAGTCAGGCGTGCCCGCCGCCGAGGGCTTCGCCCGGCACAGCGGCATCCCCTACGGCCAGGGGCTGGTGAAGAACCGCTACATCGGCCGGACGTTCATCGCCCCGAACCAGGAGATGCGGGCGGCGGGGGTGCGGCGCAAGCTCAACCCGCTGCGCGAGAACGTCGCCGGTAAGCGCCTGGTGGTGGTGGACGACTCGGTGGTGCGGGGCACGACCCAGCGGGCCGTCACCCGCATGCTGCGCGAGGCGGGGGCGACCGAGGTGCACCTGCGCATCTCGTCCCCACCGTGGCGGTGGCCCTGCTTCTACGGCATCGACGCCGGCAGCCGCTCCGAGCTGCTGGCCGCCAACATGACCGTGCCCGACATTCAGGAGTACCTCGGCGTCGACTCCATCGCCTACCTGACCCTCGAGAACCTGGTGCGGGCCATCGAGGCCCCCCGGGCCGGGTTCTGTGCCGCCTGCCTGACCGGCGAGTACCCGGTGGAGGTCCCCGTCACCCTCACCAAGGCGGTGCTCGAGGTCCCCGCCGCCTCCGGTGGCTGAGCCCCCCCTCACCTATTCGGGTGCCGGGGTCGACATCGGCGCCGGCGAGGAGGCGGTGGAGCGCATCAGGGCTTCGGTCCGCTCGACGTTCCGGCCTGAGGTGGTCGGCGACCTGGGCGGCTTCGCCGGCATGTTCGCCATCGACCCGTCGCGTTACCGCCAGCCGCTGCTGGTGTCCTCCACTGACGGGGTCGGCACCAAGGCCATGGTGGCCTCCGCCGCCGGCCGCTACTCGACCGTGGGCATCGACCTGGTCGCCATGTGCGTCGACGACCTGGTGTGCTCGGGGGCCGAGCCCTTGTTCTTCCTCGACTACCTGGTGGTCGGCCGCCTCGACCCCGCCCAGGCGGCCGAGCTGGTCGAGGGGGTGGCCGAGGGGTGCCGCCAGGCCGGCTGCGCCCTGGTCGGCGGCGAGATGGCCGAGCACCCCGGGGCGATGGAGCCGGGCGAGTTCGACCTCGCCGGGTTCGCCGTCGGCGTCGTCGAGGCCGACTCGGTCCTCGGGCCCGACCGGGTGCGACCCGGGGACGTGCTGGTCGGCATCGGATCCCCCGGCCTGCGCAGCAACGGCTACTCGCTGGCCCGCCGGGCCCTATTGGAGGTCGACGGTCGCGACCTGCACGGCCCCGCCTGGCCCGGCGCCGAGTCGACCCTCGCCGACGAGCTCCTCCGCCCGTCGGTGGTCTACGCCCCGGCCGTGCTGGCCACCGTGGCCGAGCTCGGGGACGGCCTGCACGCCGCCGCCCACATCACCGGCGGGGGCATCCCCGGCAACCTGGCCCGGGTGCTGCCCGGGGGCTGCGCCGCGGTGGTGCGCCCGGCGTGGCCGGCGCCCCGCATCTTCGCCGAGGTGGCCGCCGCCGGTCGGGTGCCGGCCGAGGAGATGACCCGGGTCTTCAACCTCGGGGTCGGCATGATCCTGGTGGTGGCGCCCGACGCCGGCGACACTGCCGCCCGGACGCTCACCGGCCGCGGGTTGACGGCGGGGGTCGTCGGCGAGGTGGTCACGGGGGAGACGGCGGTGCACATGGAGGGTTGGTGAGATGACCCGGACTGACGCCCTGACCCCCACCCTCGAGGCGCTGCGCGACCACCTGCTGGCCCACTCGGTCCGGCGGGGCAGCTTCGTGCTCAAGTCGGGCCGGACCAGCGAGTGGTTCCTCGACGCCAAGCAGACCCTGTGCCGGCCTGACGGGATGCTGCTGGTCGCCGACGCCATCGCTGCCGTCCTGCCCGACGACGCCACCGCCATCGGCGGGCTCACCATGGGGGCCGATCCCGTCGCCTTCGCCACCGCCGGCGTGTTGGCCGCCCGGGGCCGGGCGATCAAGGCGTTCAGCGTGCGCAAGGAGGTCAAGGACCACGGGGCCGGCGGCCGGGTCGCCGGAGCCCTCGAGGGCGGCGACCGGGTGGTCATCACCGAGGACACTGTCACCCGGGGCACCTCGGTTCTCGAGGCGGCCGGCGTCGTGCGCCAGGTCGGGGCCGAGCCGGTCCTCATCCTCACCGTGGTCGACCGGGGTGGCACCTGCGCGGCCATGGCCGCCGAGGCGGGGATCCCCTTCGCCGCCCTGCTCACCGCCCCGGACCTCGGCTTCGAGTTCGGCAGCTGAGAGTGCCCTGGACGCCCGGCCCCGGCCGGGTTGGGCGGTTGGTGGCTTCTGTCCCATTTCTGCCGGAATAGGACTAGTCATCCAAAGGCCCACAGATGACTCGACCGGGCTATCGACCACAAAGAGTGCTGGCCGTACCTTTCATACAGAAACGGACGCGGCGCCCAAGGCGACCCGGCCCCGACACAACACACGAGGAAGCAATGGCCGAGCAAAACCCCAAGGACGCACTTCTGACCCCAGCAGAGGTGGCGGCGATGTTTCGGGTGAACCCGAAGACCGTCACCCGTTGGGCCCGGGCGGGCAAGATCACCGCCATCCGGACCCTCGGCGGCCACCGCCGTTTCCGGGCGTCGGAGATCACCCGCTGCCTGGAGCAGATGGAGAACGAGGAGGTCTGAGCCTCCCCGGGGATCCCGGGCGTACTCGGCGCCCGGAATCCTGCCGACGGTAGCGTCGGAGGATGTCGACGCCCCCCAACGCGGCTCACGCCGTCCGTCTTCGCATCGAGCTCGACAACCGCCCCGGCTCCCTAGGCCGGATCGCCACGGCCATCGGCGAGGCCGGCGGCAACATCACCTCACTCCACGTGGTCGAGGTGGCCGGCGGACGCATGGTCCGCGACGTGACCGTGTTCGCCTCCGACGAGGCTCACGCCCACCGGATCGGCCAGGCCGTGGCCGCCCTCGACCGGGTCGAGGTGCGCGAGGCCACCGACCTCACCTTCGAGCTCCACCAGCGGGGCAAGATCGAGGTCCGCTCCAAGTCCCCGCTGGCCACCCGCGACGACCTGTCGATGGCTTACACCCCCGGGGTGGCCCGGGTTTGCCTGGCCGTCGCCGACGACCCCGCCCGGGCCCACGAGCTGACCATCAAGGCCAACTCGGTGGCGGTGGTCACCGACGGCACCGCCGTGCTGGGCCTGGGTCGGATCGGCCCCCTGGCCGCCCTGCCGGTCATGGAGGGCAAGGCCATGCTGTTCAAGGAGTTCGCCGGCATCGACGCCTTCCCGATCTGCCTCGACGTCTCCTCGACCGACGAGCTAGTCGAGGCCGTCAGGCGGGTGTCGCCCGTGTTCGGCGGCATCAACCTCGAGGACATCGCCGCCCCCCGCTGCTTCGAGGTGGAGGAGCGGCTCAAGGCGGAGCTCGACATCCCGGTGTTCCACGACGACCAGCACGGCACCGCCGTGGTGGTCCTGGCCGCGCTGCGCAACGCCCTGCGGGTGGTGGACCGCAAGCTCGAGGACCTCAACGTGGTCATCGCCGGCGCCGGGGCGGCCGGCGTCGCCATCGCCCGCATCCTCATGGAGGCGGGGACGGGCCACATCGTCGGCGTCGACCGCCAGGGCGCCATCCACTCCGGTCGCCAGGGCCTCGACCCTTCGAAGCAGTGGCTGGCCGACAACACCAACCACGACGGCCGATCGGGCTCGCTCGCCGACATGCTGAGGGGCGCCGACGTCTTCGTCGGCGTCAGCGGGCCGGGGCTGATCGGCTCCGAGGAGCTGCGCTCCATGCGGGCCGACCCCATCGTGTTCGCCCTGGCCAACCCGGACCCGGAGATCGCCCCGGAGGCGGCCGAGGGGATCGCGGCGGTGGTCGCC
>JAJPHE010000103.1 GCA_021325435.1 Actinomycetota bacterium
GGCTACTTCGGCTGGCTGGCTGGGCAGGTCGGGCCGGCCGGTCTGACGCCGGTGGTCATCCTCCTGGCGGTGGCGTGCCTGGAGAGATTCAGCAACCTGGCCGTCAGCGTGTTGCTGCCCAACATCCGCGACACGTTCCACATCAACAATCAGACGGCGATCACCATCGCCAGCCTCACCTCGATCCTGCCCGCCCTGCTGTCACCGTTCGCCGGCTTCCTCTCCGACCGGGTGGACCGGGTCCGTTTCGCCCAGGTCGGCACGGTGCTGGTGGGGGTGGCGGCGGTCGGACTGGGTGCCTCCCCGGTCCTCGGAGTCCTCATCGTCTTCCTGTTGGCCCAGGGCCTCGGCCTTCTCGTCAACACACCCACCCACAACAGCCTGATCACCGACTACTACCCGCCCGAGTCGCTCGGAACGGTCTTCACCTTCTATCTGTTCGCCTTCTCGGCCATCGGCCTCGTGGCCGGGCCGGTAGCCGGAGGGATCGGCCAGCTGGCGGGCTGGCGCACCTCCTTCATCGCCCTGGCCGTGCCGGCGGCCATCGGGGTCGTCCTGCTGGCCCGGATGAGAGACCCGGGCCGGGGAGCCTCGATCGGCCTGCACATGGTCGACGAGGAACGGTCGTCGTTCTGGGAGGGCTTTCGCCGGGTCCGGTCGGTGCGGTCCCTCCGGAGGACGTGGTGGGCGGCGGCGTTCTTCGGAGGCGGGGTCATCGCCTTCCTCCAGCTGCAGAGCATCTTCTTCAAGGACGTCTACCACTACAACTCGGCGGCCCGTGGGGCGCTCACCGTCGTCTACGGGCTCGGTGGGCTGGTCGGCACCATCATCGGCGGCCGGGCCGTCCAAGTGCGCCTGCGCCGGTCACGCCCCGACCTGCTGCCGGTGATCAACGGCCTGATGGTCGTCGAGTTCGGGGTGGGCATCGTGCTCATGGGACTCCTGCCGTGGTCGTGGGGCTCGGTCGCCATGTTGTTCTTCCTCTCGATCGGCGCGGCCGGGTTCAACCCGGCCTACAACGCCATGATCGGGCTGGTCACGACGCCCCGCCTGCGCGGGCAGGCCTACTCCTACTCCCTCATCTGGGTGACGTTGGGGGCGATCGTGGTCGCCCCGATCATCGGCGGCATCGCCAACCACCACGAGCGGGCGGCGACCTACGTCCTCGGCATCCTGGTGGTCGGGGCCGGACTGGTCGAGCTGACGGCGCGCCAGTTCGTCGAGCGCGACGTGAAGGAGGCCCAGACCTCCCAGTCCGCCGCCGACGTCGACGCCCTCCTGGCGGTCCGCGGTCTCGAAGTGGCCTACGGCGGGAACCTGCAGATCCTGTTCGGTGTCGACCTCGACGTGCAGGAGGGTGAGGTCGTGGCCCTTCTCGGCACCAACGGGGCCGGCAAGTCGACTTTCCTGAAAGCCGTCAGCGGTCTGATGGATCCCATCGGCGGAGCTGTGTTCTTCCAGGGCCGCGACATCACTCATGCCGACGCGGTGACCAAGGCCATGCTCGGTATGGCGTTGGTGCCCGGCGACCGGGGCGTGTTCCCCGGCCTCTCCGTGGCCGACAACCTCCGCATCGCCGGCTGGATGTTCCGGAGCGACCAGCAGAAGATGAAGGAGGCGACCGAGCGGGTCCTGTCCTACTTCCCCGTCCTGCGTGAGCGGTTGGACGTGGCCGCCGGCGACCTGTCGGGGGGCCAGCAGCAGATGCTTGTGCTGGCCCAGGCCCTGATGGGCAAGCCGAAGCTGATGATGATCGACGAGCTGTCGCTCGGCCTGGCGCCGGTAGTCGTCGAGCAGATCCTCGAGACGGTGCGCCGCCTGGCCGAGGACGGAACCACGATCCTGCTGGTCGAACAGTCCGTGAACGTCGCCCTCACCGTCGCCAAGCGCGCCGTGTTCATGGAGAAAGGCGAGATCCGGTTCTCTGGTCGGACCCAGGAGCTCCTCGAGCGCCCCGATGTGCTGCGCGCCGTGTTCCTCGAGGGGGCGGCCAGCGCGGTCGACTCCGCTGGTCCCGTCGAGGCTCGGACGGTGGCCTCAAGGTCACGCAAGCAACAACAGGCCCCCACCGTGCTTGAAGTTCGTGGGGTCAGCAAGCGCTTCGGGGGGGTGGTGGCCAACTACGACGTGTCCCTGAGCCTGCGCGAGGGGGAGATCCTTGGCCTGCTGGGCCCGAACGGGGCGGGCAAGACCACCCTGTTCGACCTGATCTCGGGCTTCTTCCCGGTCGACTCCGGCTCCATCATCCTCCACGGCCTCGACATCACCGACCTGCCCCCCGACGCCCGCTCGCGCCTGGGACTGGGTCGCTCGTTCCAGGACAGCAAGCTGTTCCCGGCCCTGACCGTGTACGACACCGTCAAGCTGGCCCTGGAGCGCCACCTGGAGGTGCGCGACCCCTTGGCCGCCGCCCTCAACCTGCCCGCTGCCCTCGACTCGGAGGCCGAGGCGGAGGCCCGGGCCCTGGAGCTGATCGAGATGCTCGGCCTCGGGGCCTTCCGCAACAAGTTCATCGCCGAGATCTCAACCGGCACCCGGCGGTTGGTCGACCTGGCGTGCATCCTCGCCCACGAGCCGTCGGTGATCCTGTTCGACGAGCCCTCGTCTGGTATCGCCCAGCGCGAGAGCGAGGCGCTCGGGCCCTTGTTGCGGAAGGTGCGTGACCTGACCGGATCCAGTCTTCTGGTCATCGAGCACGACATGCCGCTGCTGACGAACCTGGCCGACGAGGTGGTGGCGCTGGACCTGGGCCAGGTGGTGGTGCGAGGACTGCCCCAGGAGGTGGTCAACGACCCCCGGGTCGTGGCCGCCTACCTGGGCACCGACGCCCAGGCGGTGGCTCGTTCGGGCGCCCTGGCCGTCACCACGGGGGACGCCCCCACCACGCAGAAACAGACCCCGAAGCAACGGAAGACGCGCACGCGGCCCCTGGTGGCCAAGCGCAACAGTCCGAAGAAGGAGGACGGGTGAGAACCCAACCCCGGCGAGACCTGAGCGAACTGACCCTGGGCGACCTGGGGCGGGCGCTGCGGCGGTACCAGCCGTTCATCCTGGCCGTCGCCGCCATCGTCCTGGTGGTCGCCTTCCTGCCCGGCAAGCAGTCGGGGTCCTCGGCGTCCGGGCCCTCGGTCGGCGCCGGCACCGGCGGCTCGGCGGCGGGTGGGCGCTCGGGTGGGGGATCGGTGAGTGGGGCCGGCTCGGCCGCCGGTCTCGCTGGTGGGGGAGGGGCGACAGGCTCCGCCTCCGGCCCCGGCGGCGGCGGTGGGGGGCCGGGCGGTGGCGTGGCCCAGGCCGGCACCAACGGGGGCACGGCGCTCCCACCGGGGACGCCAGACCCCTTCTGCAACCAGGCCACCGGGCGCGAGATGCTGCCGACGTTGTATGCGCCGGTCTGTGTGCCCCCCTACAACGGAAACAACGGGGGAGCGACCTACAACGGCGTGAGCGGCAACTCCATCACCGTGGCCGTCCCCTACAACCAGGTGAGCCAGCAGGAGACGTTCACCGAGGCCCAGGACACCGACAGCGAAGCCCAGATCCAGCAGACCGAGCAGAACTACGTCACCCTCTTCGAGCACCACGTTCAGACCTACGGGCGCAAGGTAAACCTCGTCTACTACAACAGCAGCTACAACTCGACGAGCAGCGACACCGCCGAACACGACGCCGAGTGCCAGGCCGACGCCAACAAGGTGGCGCTGCAGATGCACGCCTTCGTCTCGTTCGGGGAGTGCGGCACCAACGCCTACGAGAACACCCTGGTGAAGGACGGGGTCCTCTGCTTCTGCACCGTCACCATTCCCTCGTCCTACTACCTGCAGTGGGCGCCCTACGTGTGGGGGACCGGACTCCCTGACGAGGAGCAGGCCTACCTGATGCGGGCCGAGATGGTCTGCGACGAGATGGCGCCGAACCCGCCCCAGTTCGCGGGGGAGACCGACCTCAACGCCCCCGTGCATCCGAAGCGCTCCTTCGGCCTCATCTGGCCCGGTCCGTCCAGTGTGCTCGACACCACCGTCTACCAGGCCGGGGCCCAGTACTTCGCCGGCCTGCTCAAACAGTGCGGCGTCAACCTGGTCGAGGACGACTCGTTCCCGATCGTCGACCCCAACGGGCCGGCCGACGCCCAGACGCTCATGGCCAAGTTCAAGAGCGAGCACATCTCCGACGTGATCGTGGTGTCCGACCCCATCGACCCGGTGTACCTAACCACCGGCGCCACCAAGCAGGGCTACTTCCCCGAGTGGGTCGTGACCGGCTCGGCCCTCACCGACGAGACCCACTTCGGGCGGCTCTACGACCAGACCCAGTGGCGCCACGCCTTCGGTCTGGGCCTGGTCCAGGACCGTGTGCCCCAGAACCTCACCGACGCCTACAACATGTACAACTGGCAGTACCACGCCGGGCCGCCGGCCAACGACAGCTTCGCCACCCTGATCTACCCGTTCATGATGTGGTTCTTCACCGGCGTACAGGAGGCCGGTCCCCAGCTGACTCCGTACACGTTCCAGTGCGGTCAGCCTCCCTATACGTCGAAGACCCACTCCGGTCCTAAGGGGTCGTCCACGCCCGTGGCCTGCGTCGGACAGACCTACCCGGGGATCTTCGGGCACCCGATATCGCCCAGCAACTACGCCCAACGGGTGGCCAACTCGGTGATCACGTGGGGCGACCACCTCTGGCCCTGGGACGACTACAACCTCATCGACGACGGGGCGCTGATCTACTGGGACCCGACCGTCACCGGCCCGGACGAGAACAACCAGAACGGCGTCGGGATGTACCGCTACATGTACGGCGGCAAGCGGTTCCTGTGGGGACAGTTCCCCAAGGGCAACCCGCCCTGGTTCAACGCCGGCAACACCCAGACCATCTTCGCCAGCCTGCCGGGGCCCGACACGCCGCCCAGCTACCCCAACAAGTGCTACTACATGTGCTGAGCGCCCGACCGGAGACGCGTTGACATCACCGCCGGTCGGGAGGCGCCCGCGCCTGCCGGAGCCGTCGGAGGACGGAGCCGGCGTCGACCGCCGGGGCTTGCCGCATGCCGTGCGCCGCGACGCGCTGCTCGACGCCGCCGCCGAGCTGCTCTCCACCGGCGACGTCGAATCAGTCTCGATGGAGGCGGTGGCCGAGCGGGCCGGGGTCAGCCGCCCCCTCGTCTACAAGCACTTCCCCAACCGAAGCGAGCTGCTGGCCGCCCTCTACACCCGCGAGTCGGGCGCCCTGCACCGCGAGCTGGCTTCGGTGGTCGAAGCCGCCCCGACCCTCGAGGAGATGTTCCGCGCCCTCATCAAAGGACTGTTGCGGGCCCAGGCCTCTCGGGGAGCGACCACCGCCGCCCTGCGCTCCGCCGGTGTCCGCAACGACGCCCACCGCCAGCGCCAGGCCCGACGCAACCAGAACACGGTCAGCTACTTCACCGATCAGGCCGTCGCCGAGTTCGGCCTGCCCCGGCGCCAGTGCCGCGCCGCGGTGGCGGTCGCCCTCGGCGCCACCGAGGCGGTGATGAACCAGTGGCGCCTGAGGCCGACGTCCGACTATGCCCTGGTCCTGCAGGAGGCCTACGTGGCCCTGGCCATGGGTGGCCTGGAGCGCCTGGCCCGCGGCTGACGGGCGCCGGCTTCGACGCCGGCCGCCAGCTCCACGCTGGACGCCACCCGATGCAGAAACGCCCGCACGGTGGCCTCGGCAACCCGGTGGAACACCATCCGGTCCAGCCGGCCACCGAAGCCTTCGAGGGGCGGGTCGTAGGTCCCCCAGAGATTGAGCTGGGTGGCCGTCGGCCCCATCGGGGCGAACTCCAGGTCGGCGTCGAGCACGGGGAACAGGCCCGACACGCCGGTCGCCTCCCAGTGGATCGGCACCACCACGGCGTCGCCCCGGTTGCGGGGGTCCCCCACGGTCATCCGGACCCGCTTGGAGAGCAGGCCGCGGTCGTCCGGCCCAGCCCGCACGAGGAGCGCCTCGCCGTGGGCGTAAGCGCCGAGGGCCAAAGGTGCGAGCCAGCCTTCGCCCCCCTTGAGCAGGGCGGCGACGGCCTCCACCGGCACCTCCACACAGATGAAGTCGTGGATCAACACCCGAGAGCCGCCTCTCCAAGGGACACCGTTTCCAACAGCACCCTGCGATGATGAAGGGGCAGGGCCGCCCGGGGCAGGGTCGAATGGCCCGGTGAGGTCTGCCCTTCGTCCCGACCCATGCCCGCGCCGCCAGGACCTGCCAGCGATTAGGACGGGCGGTGAGGGCGGCAACGGCGCCGCCAGTGCCGATCCGGTACCGGCCGGGAAGCCGAGGCTGCTGCCCGACGGGCTCAGCTCTCGGTGGCGGGCGAGCGGTCCCGCTTGTGGGCCCGCTTTGCCGCGTACATGGAAGCATCGGCCCGGGCCAGCAGCTCTTCCTGGCCGCCGTGGCCGTCGTCTCGAGCCCACCCCCAGCTCATGCGGATGTCGATCTGGGTGCCACCGCCGGTCACGACCGGTCGGGCAAAGGCGGCGTCGATGCGCTGGCCCAACTCGGCGACCCCGCCCTCGCTGTCCTCCTCCACGATGACGACGAACTCGTCGCCCGACATGCGCCCAACCGTGTCGGAGCTGCGGCACACGCCTCGCAGGCGGTGGGCGATCTCGGCCAGCACGGCGTCGCCGACGGCGTGACCGTGCTCGTCATTGATCGCCTTCAGGTCGTCGACATCGCAGAAGAAGACGGTGACAGGGGTGCCCCGGCGCCGGGCGAGGGCCAGGGCATGGCTGAGACGGTCCAGGATCAGGTAACGATTGGGCAAGCTGGTGACGGCATCGTGGCTGGCCTGATACTTGATTTTCAGGCGGGCCTCGACCAGGGCGGTGATGTCCACGGCCGTCACGAGGATTCCCTCGACGGTCAGGTCGTCGAGCAGGTTGGTCACCGTGAGGCTGAACGGCACCGAGCGGCCGTCGGCGCACTGGAGATACGCCTCGCAGGTGCGGCTGCCGCCGTAGGCGAGTACCAGGGCCAGCTCGGCGCTGACGCTGGTGCGGTCGGCTTCTGCCACCAGATCGACCAGCGGACGGCGGAGGGCGGCCTCGATCTCTCGACCCAACAGGCGGGTCACCGCCCTACTGGCGCCGGTCACCCGCCCGTACCGGTCCAGCAGCATGGTTACGGCGGGGGAGTGCTCGAGAAGGGAGCCCAGCACATTGGCGTCGCCGGAGGCCAGCTCCCACCGACGACGGTCGGTGATGTCGCGGGCCACTACCACGGCCCCTCCGGCGAAGGGCCCGTCGCCCAACGGCGCTCCCCTCACCTCGGCGGTCTGGTAGGCGCCCGAGGGGTTGCGGATGCGCAGCTCCATCAGGGAGCCGGGCCCGCCCTGGTCGACGATGGCCACCAGTCCGGTCACGGCGGTGGCCACGTCATCAGGGTGGATGAGATCGATCATTGAGCGGCCGACCATGGCATCCACCGACCAGCCGAAGGTGGCCTGAGCGGCCGGGTTGGCCCAGAGCAGCTCACCGGTCGGACCGATGACCACGACGGGATCAGGAACGGCGCTCGCCAACTCTCCGTGCTCGCGCTGACCGCTCACCTGGCCTCCTTGCCCGTCTGTCCAGTGTCACACCACGCGCCGGCGGTGGGAAGGGCTGTTCGGGCAGAACGTCCCAGTGGTCCTCGGGCCCTGACGGTAGTTTTCGGGTCCGTGAGCGCCCACGAACGCCGCTTCGCCGGAAAGGTGGTCGTGATCACCGGGGGCGCCCGGGGTCAGGGACGAAGCCACGCCCTGGCCCTGGCCCGCGAGGGGGCCGACGTGGCTCTGCTCGATGTGGCCAGTGGCGACCTCGACCACCCGCCCTTCCGGGTGGCCACCACGGCAGATCTGAGCGAGACCGCGTCGCTGGTGGAGAAGGCGGGGGGTCGGGCCCTCCCGCTGGTGTGCGACGTTCGATCGGAGGAGCAGCTGAACGAGGCGATCGACCGGACCGTCGCCACCTTCGGCGGCATCGACCACGTCATCGCCAACGCCGGCGTGGAGAGCCTGTTCGTGGAACCGTGGAAGCTCTCCAAGCAGGACTGGGACGCGGTGATCGCCATCAACCTCACCGGCGTCTGGCTGACCTGCAAGACGGCCATCCCCCCGCTCATCGAGCGGGGTGGCGGGTCCATCGTGCTGGTGTCGTCCGGCGCCGCTCTGCGGCCCCTGTCGTTCAACGTCGATTACACCGCGTCGAAATACGGCGTGATCGGCGTGGGCCTCACCCTCGCCAACGACCTGGGGGCCCACGGCATCCGCGTCAATGTCGTCTGCCCAGGGGCGATCGACTCGCCCATGCTCGACGCGGTGGCCGAGGCCAACGGCATCACCCGCGAAACGTTCCTCCGCCAGTTCGAAGGGTCCAACCTGCTGGTGCCGGGCGTGCTGGCGGCGGAGGAGTCGACCACGCCCGCCATCTTGTGGTTGCTCAGCGACGAGGCCCGTTTCCTCACCGGCGTCGTTCTGCCGGTCGACGCCGGCTCCTGGGTCCGTACCGTGGCCCGCCGGCGGCGCTGATGCTGTCCCCCGGCGACCGGCGCCTGATCGGTGCCAGCGCGTTGTTGACGGCGGCGTCGGGCCTCACCCGCTACGTGGCGAGCGGGCGGGTGATCCCCTTCGTCGTGTCGGCGCTGGCCCTGGCCGCTCTGGCCGCGCTGGTGGGTCGATCCGTGGAGCGGTTGGGGGACCGCCTGGGGTCGGGCGCCACCGGGGTCCTGCAGTCCGCTCTCGGCAACCTGCCCGAGCTGTTCTTTGGCATCTTCGCCCTGCGCCAGGGATTGGTGACCGTGGTGCAGGCGACCCTGGTGGGCTCCATCCTCGCCAACGTCCTGCTGGTGCTGGGAGTGGCCTTCATCGCCGGCGGCCTGCGTCACGGCACCCAACGCTTCTCAGCCGAGGGGGCCCGGTTGGTCGTGCTCCTGCTTCTCTTGGCGGTGGCCGTTCTGGTGGTACCGACGGTCACCGCCCACCTGCACGGTGGGGCCGCCCACCACGAACGGGCCCTTTCCGACGTGGCCGCCGTCGTCCTGCTCGCCGTGTTCTGCCTGTCCGTGCCGGCGTCCTTGCAGCCGGCGGCCGAGACCGTCCCTCACCAAGGACCCACCTGGTCACTCGGAATGGTGATGGGGGGCCTTCTGGGCTCCGCCATCGGGGCCGCCGCCGTCTCCGACTGGTTCGTCAGCTCGCTGCGACCGGCGCTGGCGGCGCTGCACATCTCGGAGGCCTTCGCCGGCCTGGTCATCGTGGCCATTGCCGGCAACGCGGTCGAGAACGTGGTGGGGGTGCAGCTCGCCCTGCGCAACCGGATGGACTACGCGCTCTCGGTCACCTTGCAGAGCCCGGTACAGATCGCCCTGGCGCTGACACCGGCGCTGGTGCTGCTGTCCAACGTCATCGGCGGGGCGCCGCTTACCCTCGTTCTGCCCACCGTTCTGGTCGCCGCCCTGGCCATAACGACGATCGTGGCGGTCGTCGTGGTCGTAGACGGCGAATCCACCTGGCTCGAGGGCGTGTGCCTGGTCGGCCTCTACGCCGTCATCGCCGCCGCCTTCTGGTGGGGTTGAGTCTCAGCCGACCTGCTCGGCGAAGCGTTGGGCCACCTCGGCGTACTCGGTGACCA
>JAJPHE010000119.1 GCA_021325435.1 Actinomycetota bacterium
ATCTAACCGTAGAGCTCGAACACTCCGCCGCCGCGAGTGCTGACCTGCTGGTGGCTCGGGACCAGCCTCACCGACTTAATGGCTCGGGTGGTCGACCCCCATTAGCCTGCCTCGGTGAGCGCTCCTCGGGTGGCCGTCGGGCCTCGCCCCTTCCCCCTGGCGGAGGAGGCGGTCCGGGCCGGCGGCGGCGAGGTGGTGGCGGCCGAGGACGCCGAGGCCCTCGTCTGGATGTCCTCCCGCCACGTGTCCGAGCTGGTGGATGTACTCGGTGACGCTCCCGGAGTCCGCTGGGTGCAGCTACCGATGGCGGGAATCGAGAGGGTGGTGGCCGCCGGGGTGGTGTCCGCCGAGCGGACCTGGACCTGCGCCAAGGGCCTCTACTCGGAGCCCGTCGCCGAGATGGCGCTGGCTCTGGCCCTGGCCGGTCTGCGCCAGGTCACCAACTCGTTACGGGCCCGGGCGTGGGGGCCGGAGGCCGGTCGCACCCTCTACGACGGGCGGGTGACGATCGTGGGCGGCGGAGGGATCACCGGGGCCCTGCTCGACCTGCTGCGCCCGTACCGGGTGGCCACGACCGTGGTGCGCAAGCGCCCCGAGCCGGTGCCCGGAGCCGGCCAGACGGTGGGCCCGGAGCGGCTGGTCGAGGTGGTGGGCGGCGCCGACGCCGTCTTCCTCACCCTGGCGTTGACGCCCGACACCGCCGGCATCATCGGGGCGCCCGAGCTGGAGGCCATGGCCCCCCACGCCTGGCTGGTGAACGTGGCCCGCGGCGGGCACGTCCGGACCGACGATCTGGTGGCCGCCCTCCGCTCGGAGTCGATCGGAGGAGCGGGCCTCGACGTCACCGACCCCGAGCCGCTGCCGGAGGGTCACCCGCTGTGGGACCTGCCCAACTGCATCATCACCCCGCACCAGGCCAACACGGCGGCCATGGCCATCCCGCCGCTGATGCGGCGCATCCGCGACAACGTGGCCCGCTTCGCATCGGGGCAGCCCCTGGAGGGCGTGGTCGACCCGTCCCTCGGCTACTGATCCGTCGGCGACAATGGAGGGGCGATGCAGCCCCGGATCCGCAACCTGTCGATCATCGCCCACATCGACCACGGCAAGTCGACGTTGTCGGACCGCGTCCTCGAGCTGACCGGGGCGGTCGACCCCCGCGATATGCGCGAGCAGTACCTCGACTCCATGGACATCGAGCGCGAGCGGGGCATCACCATCAAGGCCCAGAACGTGAGGGTGCACTGGCGTGACCACGTGCTGCATCTGATCGACACCCCGGGCCATGTCGATTTCGGCTACGAGGTGAGCCGCAGCCTGGCGGCGTGTGAGGGAGTGGTGCTCCTCGTCGACGCATCCCAGGGCATCGAGGCTCAGACGTTGGCCAACTGCTACCTGGCTCTCGAGCACGACCTCGAGATCGTGGCCGCCCTCAACAAGATCGACCTGCCCGCCGCCGATCCCGACCGGTACGCGGGGGAGATCGAACGGGTGCTGGGCCTGCCGGCCGACCAGATCCTGCGCATCTCGGCCAAGACGGGGGAGGGGGTGCCCGACCTGCTCGACGCCGTAGTCAACCGGATCCCGCCACCCCAGGGTGACCCCGACGCTCCGCTCGCCGCCCTCATCTTCGACTCCTACTACGACCAGTACCGCGGGGTGGTCAGCTCGGTGCGGGTGATGGAGGGCACCCTGCGGGCCGGGGCCCGGCTGCGCTTCATGCAGGCGGGCGCCGTCCACGATGTGGAGGAGATAGGGGTCCGCACCCCGGCGAGCACGGCGGTGGCCGAGCTGGGCCCCGGGGAGGTGGGCTACCTGATCGCCGGCATCAAGGACGTGGGAGAGGCCCGCTCCGGTGAGACGGTGACCGAGCAGCCCCGCCCGGCCGCTGCGCCCCTGCCCGGTTACCGCGACCCCAAGCCCATGGTGTTCTGCGGCCTGTATCCGGTGGACGGCGACGAGTACGCCGACCTGCGCGAGGCCTTGGAGAAGCTGCGGTTGAACGACGCCAGCTTCACCTACGAGCCCGAGACCTCCGGCGCCCTCGGCTTCGGCTTTCGCTGCGGCTTCCTCGGCCTGTTGCACATGGAGATCGTCCGCGAGCGGCTGGAGCGCGAGTTCGACCTGAGCCTCATCGCCACCGCTCCGTCCGTCGAGTACCTCGCCCACCTCGAGACCGGAGAGGTCGTCGAGGTGGACAACCCCTCGGCGATGCCGCCCTCGCACCAGGTCGAATTCGTCGAGGAGCCGTTCCTGCGCGCCACCATCCTCACCCCGACCGAGTTCACCGGCACCGTCATGGACCTGTGCCAGACCCGCCGGGGCGAGATGGACAAGATGGAGTACCTCTCCCCGGAGCGACTCGAGCTGGTGTACCGCATCCCGTTGGCCGAGGTGGTTATCGACTTCTTCGACCAGTTGAAGAGCAGGACGAAGGGATACGCCAGCCTCGACTACGAGCCGGCCGGTTATGACCGCTCGGACCTGGTCAAGATCGACGTGCTGCTCAACGCCGTGCCCGTTGACGCCTTCTCCACCGTCATCCACCGGACCAAGGCGCAGGAGTACGGGCGGAGAATGACCGAGAAGCTGCGCGAGCTCATCCCCCGGCAGCTGTTCGACGTGCCGATCCAGGCGGCGATCGGGGGCCGCATCATCGCCCGCGAGACGGTGAAGGCCAAACGCAAGGACGTCCTGGCCAAGTGCTACGGGGGCGACATCACCCGCAAGCGCAAGCTGCTCGAGCGCCAGAAGGAAGGCAAGAAGCGGATGAAGGCCATCGGCAGGGTCGAGGTGCCCCAGGAGGCCTTCATCACCGCCCTGCGCCTCGAAGACTGAGCTAGCGCAGCGTCGTCCCCCCGTCGACGGCGAGGACCTGGCCGGTGACGTAGCCAGAGGTGACCAGCCCCAGGCAGGCCTCGGCGATGTCCGCCGGCTGTCCGGAGCGACGCAGCGGAGCGGTCTGGGTGACCCGTTGGCGGATCTCGTCCCAGTCGGCGGTCCAGGGCGTGTCGACGAGCCCGGGCGCCACCGCGTTCACCCGGATCTCGGGCCCGAGCACGTTGGCCAGCAGCAACGTCATGTGGTTCAGGCCGGCCTTGGACACGGCGTAGGGGATCGAGCTGCCGGTGGGGCGCAGCCCGGCGATGGAGGTGATGTTGACCACCGACCCGTGGCCGCTGGCCTTGAGGTGGGGCACCGCCGCCCGCGTCATGTGCCAGGTGCCCAGCACGTTGACATCCAGGATCCGTCGCCACACGTCGTCGGTGACCGCGTCCAGGTCGCCGTGGGGGATCACCTTGGTGGTGCCGGCGTTGTTCACCAGGATGTCGACTCGGCCCCAACGCTCGACGGCGGCATCGACCAGGCGGTGACAGTCGGAGTCGGACGACACGTCCCCCTGGACGTACAGGGCGTCAGCGAGGGAGGCGGCGACCTGCTTGCCGGTGTCGACCGACGCTGACGAGTTGACGACCACCCCCGCGCCTTCAGCGGCGAACGACCGGGCCACCGCTTCGCCGATGCCGCTCGACGAGCCGGTGACGATGGCGACTCGACCGTCCAGCGCCCCCATCAGGCGGGGAGGTGGTTCGACAGCCACTCGAGGGTGCGCTTCCACCCGTCGGCAGCCGAGTCAGGGTGGTACGACTCGCGCTCGTCGCAGTGGAACCCGTGGTCGGCATCCGGGTAGCGGACCACCTCGGCGTCGACCTTGGCGTTGTCCTTCAGGGCCGCCTTCAACTTCTCGACGTCGTCGACCGGGATGTGGGCGTCGCGGTCGCCGAACAGCCCCAGCCAGGGCGTGTACATCTCTCCGATCCGATCGACAAGGGCGGGCATGACGTCCGAGCGTCCGCTGACGATGCCACCCCCGTAGAAGCCCACAGCTGCGCCCAGGGATCGGTCGACCGCGGCCAGGAAGCTGACCCGCCCGCCGAAGCAGAACCCGACCACCCCCACCCGGTCGAGGCTGACGCCGTCCTCGGAGAAGGCGCCCAGGGTGGCGTCGATGTCGGCCAGGATGCGCTCGTCGGACAGCTCCTTGAAGTGAGGCATCACCGCGCCGAAGTCGCCGTAGGCGACGGTGCCGCCCCCCGAGCGGTGAAAGAAATGCGGCGCCATGGCCAGGTAGCCCTCGGCCGCGAACCGACGGGTCACGTCCTCGATGTGGCTGTTGACGCCGAAGGCCTCCTGCACGACGAGCACGCCTCCGCGAGGCGACCCGTCGGGCCTGGCCCGGTACACGGGCATGGGCCCGTCGGCCGTGGGGACTTCGAAGGTGGTGGTCTCCATCTCTCCGGACACTAGACGCCCGGCCGTAGCGAATCGGTCGGCGCACGGGCGCCGCCCCGGGGGATTCGCCCACCGTCCAGGCCGACGGTTTACCCTGAAACCGATGCACCGACGGATCGCTGCCGGTGTCGCCGCGGGCTGCCTCTCGCTGGTGGCCGCGGCCGGTTACGCCCCCCACGCCGCCGCGGTCGCCGCGCCGCCGGCCAACCCGGCCGCGCCGGCCCCACCCCAAGCCAAAGCGTGGCTGGTGGCCGACGCCGACACCGGCGCGGTGATCGCTTCGTTCAACGATCACGCCGTCATGCGCCCGGCCAGCATCGCCAAGATCCTGACCGGCCTGCTGGCCATCGACATGCTGCCGCCCGACGCCACCGTGGCGGTCGGGGCCGACGCCCAAGGGACCGAGGCGGCCAAGATCAACATGAAGGCCGGCCAGGTGTGGACCCTGACCGACACGCTCCATTCGCTGCTCATGGTGTCGGCCAACGACGCCGCCGTCGCCCTGGCCGACAAGCTCGGCGGCTCCGAAGCGGGCTTCGCCGCTCTGGCCGGCCGGGCCACCGCCGATCTTGGCGCGGTGGACCATCCGATCTTCAACGACCCCGCCGGCCTCGATGATTCGTTCGCCTACGGCGGAGGCAACGAGGTGAGCGCCTACGACATGGCGGTCATCACCCGGGCGGCCATGTCTCTGCCTGACTTCCGGGCCATCGTCGCCAATCCGCTCTACCACTTCATCGGGCCCGACGGGGTCCATCACACCCTGCACAACCACAACAAGCTCCTGTTGTGGGACCCGACGGTGATCGGTGTCAAGCCCGGCTACACCAGGGCGGCGGGCGACACGTTCGTGGCCGAGGCGACCCGCGGCGGGCGCAGCATGCTGGTCGTCGAGCTCGACTCCGCTCCGCCGGCGATGTACTCGGGCGCCGAGGCGCTGCTGGCCCAGGGCTTCGCCACACCCGTGTCGGCCGAGACCGGGCCAGAGCAGCTCCCCCCGGTGAAGGTGCCGACTCAGGCTGAGCTAACGGCACCGACCCTCGCTCCGGCGGCGGCCGCCCCCCAGCCCCACCGCAGCGGGCTCACCAACGAAGTGGCGGCCGTCCACGGGGCGCCGCTGCTGTCCCCCGGGGAGGCTGCCGGAGCGCTGGGGGCGGGCGGCATCCTCTTGCTTCTCGGGGCGCGTCGGCGCAGGACCATCGCCCGCCGGCGAGACGCTCGGCGGCCAGCGGGCCGCCGACCCACCGGCGTCGTCTCCCGCCAGCCGGCGGACGCCGGTTCGCCGTCGGACGGGTCCGGGG
Organism: Actinomycetota bacterium; assembly: GCA_021325435.1. Lineage (GTDB taxonomy): Bacteria > Actinomycetota > Acidimicrobiia > Acidimicrobiales > JAJPHE01 > JAJPHE01. The sequence continues at coordinate 5,595 of JAJPHE010000119.1, forward strand.
GTGGGTTCGACCCGGTCGCCCACCAGCTCTACCTGCCGGACCTGCCGGCCAGCCTCTTCGACCAGGATCAGCTCGAGCCGAGGAACCCCAGCACGGCGTCGATGCACCGGTAGTCGCGCGGGGTGGCGAAGTGGTCCACGCCCGGCAGGGTCACCAGCTCGGCATGGGGCAGGGCTTCCATGAGCGGGCCGGCGGGGCCGGCGAAGTCGCGATCTCCGAGGACCACCAGCACCGGACAGGTCACCGCCCTCAGCAGGTCGGGCGTGACGGCCGGGGCGTTGCGGCGCATGAGGGCGGCCAGCGCCGCCCGGTCGTTGCGGGGATCTGAGGCCAGCTGAGCGAAGACCCGACCGCCGACGTCCTCGGGGTCGGCGCCCGACTCGACCGCCTTGGCGATGGCTTCGTGGCCCTCGGAGCGGAAGAGGTTGGCCCCCACCCCCATCACGACCAGGCGGCCGAAGTGAGAGGGGTCGCGGGCGGCGAGGGTCAGCAGGATCCGTGCTCCCAGGGAGAACCCGACGCCATCCACCAAAGGGTGCTCGGCGTAGGTGGCGGCCACCTGGTCCTCGAGGTTTTCGTAGGCGGCCGGATCGGCTGGCTTGGGGGAGGAGCCGTGGCCGGGGAGGTCACCGCCGATCACCTGGCGGCCCTCTTCGGTGAGCAGGTCGACCCAGCCGGGCTCGACCCAGTTGTGGTCGAACGACGATGCGAAGCCGTGGATGAGCAGGACCGGGGCGGGCACGGGCCCGGAGGCTACCTTCGCCGCCCGGGGCGGAATCGGGGAGCGGGCTTGGCAGTCGGTACAATCGAGTGCCAGACGAGCCGGCGAATCGACCCGGAGACGCTGGTTGGAGGCGTTCGTGGACTCCCTTGACGACCGGAAAGCAGCCGTCCTCCGGGCGGTGGTCGAGGAGTACATCGAGACCGCCCAGCCGGTCGGGTCCGGCCATGTGGCCGGACGGCCCGACGTCGGCGTGTCGCCGGCCACCGTCCGCAACGAGATGGCCGCCCTCGAGCGCGACGGCTACCTCGCCCAGCCCCACACCTCGGCCGGAAGGGTGCCCACCGACAAGGGCTACCGGTTCTTCGTCGACCAGCTGACCCGCCTGGGGCCGCTCGGCCCGTCCGAGCGGCTGCAGGTGAAGGAGTTCTTCGCCCAGGCCCACGGCGAGCTCGAGCAGATGCTCCACGACACCTCCCGGCTGTTGTCCGAGCTGACGTCGTACGCGGCCGTGGTCGTGGGGCCGCCGGCCGAGGCGGCCACCATCCGGTCGGTGCAGCTGGTCGGATTGAGTCCCCGGGTGGCGCTGGCGGTCACCGTGTTGTCCAACGGGGCGGTGCACAAGCACACGTTCGAATGGAACGAGGACGTCGGCGAGGAGCGGCTGGGGGCGGCCACGGCCCGGCTGTCGGGGGTGCTGGTGGGCAGCACGATGCGCTCGGCCCAGCCGCCTCCGCCGAGCGGGGACGCCCTGCTCGACTCCATGGTCGACCAGGTGGCTACCGCCCTGCGGGCCGCGGTCAGCGAGGAGTCCGACCAGGTCTTCGTGGGGGGCACGGCCCGCATGGCGGCCGCCTTCGACGCCGTCGAGACGGTCCGCTCGGTCCTCGACACGCTCGAGCACCAGTACGTGGTGGTAAGCCTCTTGCGTGACGTGGTGGACCGGGGGTTGTCGGTGGCGATCGGCAGCGAGCACGGCTTCCAACCGCTGGCCGAGTGCGCGGTGATCGTCGCCCCCTACGGCCGCCAGGGTGAGCGGTCCGGAACCATCGGTGTCCTCGGACCGACCCGGATGAACTACCCGCAGGCCCTAGCGGCGGTAGCGGTGGTCAGCCAGCGGCTGGGCAGCCGACTCGACGAGGGATGATGGCAAGCGACTACTACGCCCTGCTCGGCGTGTCTCCCAGCGCCACCGAGGAGGAGATAAAGCGCGCCTACCGCAAGCTGGCGCGCGAGCTCCACCCCGACACCAGCGGCGGGGACCCGGAGGCGGAGGAGCGGTTCAAGCAGATCACCGTCGCCTACGAGACGTTGCGCGATCCCGAGCGGCGCCGCCGCTACGACATGTTCGGACCGGAGGGCGCTCGAGCCGGAGCCCAGGCCGACGCCAGCTCCTTCTTCGGCGCCGGAGGCATCGGTGACATCTTCGACGCCTTCTTCGGAGGAGGCTTCGAGCGGGCCTCCGCCGGCCGTCGTCAGGCCGGTCCCCCCCGTGGTCCCGATGCCGAGACCACCCTCGAGCTGCAGTTCGAAGAGGCGGTGTTCGGCGCCCAGCGCGACGTGACGGTGCGGACCGCGGTCTCCTGCGAGACGTGCGGCGGCAGCGGCGCCCGCCCCGGCACCACCCCCACCCGCTGCTCGGCCTGCAACGGCAGCGGCGAGGTGAGAAGGGTCCGCCAATCCCTGCTGGGCCAGGTCATGACCTCCGGGCCGTGCGGACGTTGCGGTGGCCTCGGCGAAGAGGTCTCGAGCCCCTGCCCGGACTGCGCCGGTGAGGGGCGCAAGGTCGGCAACCGCACCTGGACCGTCGATGTGCCGGCAGGGGTCGGCCACGGCACCACCCTGCGCCTCGCCGGCCGGGGACCGGTGGGGCCGCGGGGCGGGCCAGCCGGCGATCTCTTCGTGCACCTCATGGTCATCCCCGACCCCCGTTTCGAACGGCGGGGCTTCGACCTGGTGCACACCCTTCCGGTCTCGATCGCCCAGGCCACCTTGGGCACCACCGTGCTGTTGGAGACCCTCGACGGCGAAGAGGAGCTGAGCATCCAGCCCGGCACCCAGAGCGGCACCATCCTCAAGCTGCGGGGCCGGGGCGTGCCTCATGTGGGAGGGCGGGGCCGGGGTGACCTTCTCGTGGACGTCGTCGTCGAGGTGCCCGGCGACCTCACCCCCACCCAGGAGGAGCTGTTGCGCCGCTTCGCCGCCGAGCGAGGCGAGGAGGTGTCGCCCCCGGCGGGAGGGCTGCGCTCGAGGATCCGCTCCGCCTTCAAGTAGCCCAGGTGGGCGGGTCCTTCTCGGCCGACCTGCGGACCGCCTCGGCCCACGTCTTCGTGGCCGATCTCGGATCACCGTCGCTCGAACCCGACGACGCCCACCACCTGACCCGGGTGCTTCGCGTGCGCCCCGGGGAGGCGGTGACCGTGTCGGACGGCGCCGGTCGGTGGCGGATGTGCCGGGCCGGGGCCGCCTCCGGTCGCGGTGTCGCTCTCGAGGTGGCGGGCCCGGTGCACGAGGAACCGCCGGCGGCGCCGGCCGTGACGGTGGCCATGGCGTGGCCCAAGGGGGAGCGGGCCGACTGGGCGGTGCAGAAGCTCACCGAGGTCGGGGTCGACCGGGTCATCCCCTTGGTCACCGATCGGGGCACCGTCCGGTGGGACGACACCAAGGCGGCGGCCGCCACCGCCCGGATGGCCCGGATCGCCCGCCAGGCGGCCATGCAGAGCCGACGGGTCCGGTTGCCCGAGATCGGCCCCCCGACGTCTGTAGGCGACGCCTTGGGCCGGGGCGGCGCCGGGGCCTGCGCGGCCGAGCCGGGAGGTCAGGCTCCGGACCTGGCCCGGCCCTTCGTCCTAGTGGGGCCGGAGGGGGGGTGGGCCGACGGCGAGCTGCCGCCCGACTTGTGCCGTGTCGGCCTCGGCCCCACCGTGCTGCGAACCGAGACGGCGGCCGTGATGGTGGCGGGGGTCCTGTGTCTGATGAGGTCAGGGTTGTTCCGGCGCTCCTAGTGGCGGGATTTCCGGACATAAACCCCGTTATTTCCTCTCGAACCGGACGAAAGGTGTTGGCATGACGACTCATAGTGGTAGCGTTGGGGTCCATGAGCGAGGACTTCCACGACCCCAACTACGCACGGAAGGTCGGTGAGCGCCTCCGCTCGATGCGCAAGCAGAAGGGGATGTCTCTCCAGGCTGTCGAGGCCGCCTCGGACAAGGAGTTCAAGGCCTCCGTCCTCGGCGCCTACGAGCGAGGAGAACGGTCCATCTCGGTGCCCCGCCTGCAGAGGCTGGCCCGGATCTACAACGTCCCCGTGGACCAGCTGCTGCCCAAGGACCCCGACGACGCCGTGTGGGGCGGGGGGATGATCGACCTGACGAGGGCCGACGCCCCCGTGGAGCAGTCGACCCAGGCCAAGCCCCGTCCCCTGGACGAGGGCAAGGTCGCCATCGACCTCAGCCGCCTCGAGGTGATCGAAGGTCCCGAACGCGAGCTGCTGCGCCGTTACCTGGGATCCATCCAGGTTCAGCGCCAGGACTTCAACGGCCGCGTGCTCACCGTGCGGGCGGAGGACATTCGGGCCATCGCCCGGCTGTTCGACCTGACCGCCGAGGCGATGCGCGAGCGGCTGGACGACCTGGGCCTCTGCCTCCGCCGCTGAGCGGTCGGCCCCAGCGGAGCCCGTCGGCGCCGCCGGCAGGCCCGCGCCCCTTCGGAGTCTACGTCCACGTCCCCTTCTGCGCTCGGCGCTGCGACTACTGCGCCTTCGCCACCTGGACCGACCGTCATCACCTCATGGAGGCATACGCCGCCGCCTGCCGGGCCGAGCTCGGCCTCCTCGTGGCGGGCGGGATGCCCCCGGCCACCAGCGTCTTCTTCGGCGGGGGAACGCCGTCCCTGCTGCCGGCCGAGTCGCTGTGCTCGGTCCTCGACGCCATCCCCCGGACCAGCGACGCCGAGGTGACGGTGGAGTGCAACCCCGACACCGTCGTGCCCGACCTGATCTCCGCCTACCGGCGGGCCGGCGTCAACCGGATCAGCCTGGGCGTCCAGTCGATGGTGCCCTCGGTGCTGTCCGCCCTCGGCCGACAGCACGACCCCGCCGGAGTCGAGCGGGCGGTGGACGTCGTCCGCCACGCGGGCATCGAAAACTTCAACGTCGATCTCATCTTCGGCGCCGTCGGGGAGACGGCGGCCGACTGGGAGCTCACCCTGGGCCGTGCCCTCGCCCTGGGACCGCCGCACGTGAGCGCCTACGCCCTCACCGTCGAGCCCGGCACCCCGCTGGGGCGCGACCGGGGGCGCCACCCCGACCCGGACGCCCAGGCCGACGCCTACCTGCGCGCCGATGCCGTCCTGACGGCGTCGGGGCTGCAGTGGTACGAGATATCCAACTTCGCCCGGGCCGGCTACGAGTGCCGGCACAACCTCCTCTACTGGTCTCAGGGTGACTACGCCGGCGTCGGGTGCGCCGCCCACTCGCATACCTCGGGCCGGCGCTGGTGGAACGTCCGCACCCCCGAGCGCTACATCGAAGAGGTCGGCCGCGGGCGCCCGCCCGTTGCCGCCGAGGAAGTGTTGGACGAGCTGGGCGTGGCCCGCGAAAACCTCGAGCTGTCGCTGCGCACCCGCGGGGGCGTTCCGTCCTGGGCGCTGCCCCCCGGTGAGGCACTGACCGGGCTGGTGGAATACCGCGGGCAGCGAGCGGTGCTCAGCCGGCGGGGGCGACTGCTGGCGAACGAGGTGGCGCTGCGGCTGCAGCCGGCTCCGGCCGGCGCCCGAAGCGGCCCTTGAGGCTGAGGGCCCGTCGCTCGACGAGACGCCAGGACAGCTCGGCCATACCGAGCGACGCCGCCAACCCGGGCACGAAGCCGATGGTGCCGAGCGGGTGCAGCCACGTGGCGATCACGTAGTTCCACAGGTAGATGGCGTAGGAGCGCTTGCCCACCCAGACGATCACCGGGTGGGAGAGCAAGCGGCTGGCCCGAGAGGAGACGCCGGAGGCCAGCCCGGCCACCACGACGGCCGATGCCAGGTCGATGAGGCTGAATCCGCCCAGGTCGCGGAAGCGGCTGTGGTCGTCCACCAGAAGAGTGATGAGGGCGATGCCGACGGCGGCGCCCCCGAACAGCAGCTTGGCGGTGAGACGCGGCGCCCACGAGTCGAAGCGCCCCGTCGCGTAGAGCTGGGCGACCAGGGCCCCGAGGAGGAGCGCCTGAGCCCGAGTGTCGGTGCCGAAATAGGCCCGCCCGTCGGTGACCCCTGCCTGGGCCAGCACCAGGCAGGCGGCGCTCGACGCCACTGTCATGAGGCCGGTGAGCCGCAGCATCGCCTGGGGGCGGAGACGGACGACGAGCAGCAGCAGCACCGGCCACACCAGATAGAACTGCTCCTCGATGGCCAGCGACCACACGTGCCCGATGGGAGGCATGCTGTGGTGGCCGATGGCCATCCAGTTGTAGATCTGGGCCACGGTGCCGATGACCCCCCGCACCGCCACCCACGGGGCCAGCGGCGCTCCGTGTCCGACGGGGAAGCCGGGGACCGTCGAGAACCAGTAGTAGCGGCCCAGCACCATGGCGGCCACCAGCCAGGAGGCGAGGAACAGCCACAACGCCGGTTGCAGACGTAGGGCCCGGCGGACGTGGAAGCGGCCCAGGGACACCCGGCCGGTGAGGGCGAGCTCGTTGAGCAGCAGGGTGGTGATCAGAAAGCCGCTCAGGGCGAAGAAGACGTCGACACCGATCCATCCGCCCCGGGCGGCGCCGAAGGGCCGGAAGTGGTAGGCGAGAACGGCCAGGACTGCCATCCCCCGCAGGCCGTCGAAGGCGGGGTTGTAGCCGAGGAGGCGAACGCGGGAGCGACCTTCGCGAGGGTCCTGGTCGGAGGGGGCGGGCGGCGCTGTCATCGTGTCGCGGTGACGGCGGAGCCCGGAGGGCCCCGGCCTGCCGGGCGGCTGCCGGGCAGGGAGTGCGAGAGCAGTACCCGGCAGCGGCGCCTCTCACTCGCGGTCAGATGTCACTGGCCGGCGCCGGTCCCTCCTGGCAGCTGGAGGATCTGACCCGGGAAGATCAGGTCGGCATCGTCGCCCACCACCAGCCGGCTCCGGTTGAGTGCCACCAGCGACACCCAGTAGTCGGCGGTCTCGACCGCGCTCGGCGGCCGACCGAGGCGCCGGGACTCGACCGAAGCGGCGATCGACCAGAAGCTTTCCCCCGGCGCCACCACCCATCGGCCCGGGTCGGCGGGCGATGGCGGCGATTCGGGGGCCGGTGGCTCCTCGGCTGGCCTCCGTGGCTCGGGCGGCCGGGGGGTGGCGGTTGCGGGAAGGTGGTGCACGGCAGGCGGCGAGTGGCCCGCCGGCGCCGCCGTGCCAGTCGGTCCGGTCCAGGCCGAGATCGACGCGGTGTCCGCCGCGGCCGGGCTGGCGGTGCCGGCGCTGAAGGTGATCGGGACCAGGGCGGCGGCGAGTGAGGTGCGCAGGGCGGGCGTGGTCAGCGCCCGGGCCAGCAACCGGGTCCAGCGGCGGGGATGGACGGCCTCGGCCGCGCAGGCCAGGGCGGAGAGGCCGAGCCACCCGGCGGCGGCCAACCCGGCCATCCGGACCATGGCGAAGCAGGCGCGGGGCGGACCCACTGCCTGTAGCCAGCCGGCGGCCCGCCTCGGATGCAGCAACGGCGGGGCGGGCAGGCGGCGTCCGGCCCACAGGAGGACGGCGGCGGCGAGGGCCGGGAGTAGGACTGACCCGCTCAGGGCACCGAAGCGGACCCGCCGGTTCTGCTCACCGGAATAAGTCATCAGGAGATATGAAACTACATGGAATAGCTCAAAGGCAAGCCCTCTTCCGTCGACGTCATGGCGTCGGCCAGCCAGCGCCGGAACTGCCGCACGTCGGTGCCGGCCGGCAGGGTGAGCAGCTGGCCGGTGCGCGTGAGGTCGTCGAGCTGCTCGAGCAGGTCGAAAAGCCGAGGCGCCTCCTCGGCGGCGTCGGGATCGACTTCGATGGCGACGTCGACAGAGTCATCGCCCCGGGCCTCGGCCTCGAGAGCCGCCTCCCACAGGGCGGCTCGCACCGGCCCGTAGCTGTCGAGCCCGGATCGGATGGAGCGGGCGAGGCGGGCGGCCCCGGTCGCCGGGCCGACGATGTCATCGCGGACGAGCTCGGCCTCACGCACGAGCTCCTGCATGTTCTCCTCCGACTCGCGCACGAGCCGGACGGGGATGCCGGCCAGCTTGAGGGTCCTGGTGCGCGACACGCCCGGTCGGTGAGCGGGGGACTGGTCAGTGTCCGCGACGGTCGAGATCTCGAACCACGCTGTCTTGCCCCGGCCGTCGCTGCTGAGCCCCCACGCATCGGCGAGCCGGTCGACCACCCGCAGCCCCCGGCCGACGGTAGCCGGGAGGACCGGCCCGTCGTCGGCTGCCCGCTGGCCGCGCCCCAGCCGGATGGGCACCGGGCCGGGGGCCTCGTCGCGCACCTCGACCCTCACCAGAGCCCCGGTGAGGACGGCGCGCACGTACACGTCTGTGTGGGCGTGCAGCGTGGCGTTGGTCACCAACTCCGACGTGCACGTCTCCGCGTCCTCACTCAGCGTCTCCGGCAGTTGCCAGGCCTCGAAGATCCGGTGCACGAAGCGCCGGGCTTCGGACGCGCCGGTCCGATCCGGCCCCAGCCAGAGCTCTGCTTCTCTGCTCAAGCGGCCTCCTGGCGGCGGCCCCAGCGCGACCATTCTGGCGGATGGAGGCCCGGGACAGTGACCGCGCCCGGCCCTCAGCAGATTCGCCGCTGCTCCACCGTGGGTCCCTGGTCACCGGCCGCGGTGGCTGTGGCCCGGGCTGTCACGACGGTGCCGGCGCCGAAACCCGGGATGGACCGTCCGAAAACCGGACGAACCCTCCCGGACAGCGCCACGCAGACCTGGCGGCCGACCACCGACACCTGGGGCGACCCGATTAGCTGCAGCCCGCTCAAGGCCTGCGATGCCACCGACTGGTCGGCGGTGGCGACCGCGCGGGCAGGGTCGATAGCGACCTGCCCGCTGCGATAGAAGAGCGGGTCGTCGAGTTGTGAAACGGCATCGGTCGCTGCCGTTGCCGCCGCTGCCTGCAGGCTGCGCTCGCCGAGGAAGACCACGGCGGCGTCGACGACCAGCGCGCCCAGGGCCAGCAGGATCAGTACCGTCGCCGGCACCAGCACCAGGGCGCTGCCGGTGTCGCCGCGCCGTGACGTCACGGGCATCCGGCTGCCCCGGGAAGGCCGCTGCGGTAGGGGTCGACGAGCTGGCTGTGGGATGCGTGGTCGGAGAACTCGCGGCCGAACGCGCCGATGAAGGGAACGTTCACCAGGTGCGCCCGGTAGGTGACGTCCACCCTCACCCGGGTGCAACGGGTCAGGGTGCCCTCGATGGCCGTGCTCAGCCGCGTCGGGTCTCGGCCCTCGGCCACCACGGAGGCGGTGGCCGCCTGCCGGGCATCCGCGGCCGCGGTGGCGGGGCTTGAGGCCTGGACGAAAGCCCGAGCGGCCTCGCGGGCCGCGTCGATGGCCGCCAGCTTGCCGTCCACCACGGCCCAGGCGTCGCCGATCACCAGGACTCCGAGGATGAGGACGAGGACGCCGAACACCAGCATCTCGATGCCCGCCGCCTGCCCCCTCTCGTCGACGAGCTTCATCGCACCCTCTCGCGCCGCACCTGGGCCGTGCGGGTGACGTGGTCCAGACCCAACGGACGGGAGAGCGCCGCCGGCATCAGCGATCGTCGGGTCATGCTCAGGGTCACCGTCACCTCGTCAGCGCTCAGCGCCCAACGAAAGGAAACGTCGCCGCCGGCGCGTCCCAGCTCTTGGCGGGCGACGCCCTCGGCCGAGGGAACCGCATTGGCGGCGGCAGCGGAGTCTGAGCCGGCGACCACCCGTGCCGCGTCGTAGGCGACGGCCGAGAGCACCGAACGGCTCCACAGGTCGAGCGACACCTGGACGGCGAGAAGCAGAAGGGCCAGGCAGATGAGGAAGCCCACCAGGGTGGAGATCAGCCCGACGCCCGCGTCGGGGCTCGATGCCGCTCTACTGACCGAGCCGCGACACTTGCTGATCAACGTTCTGGGTGGCGTGTCCGAGCGTTGCCTTGAAGGCGACCCACAGAAGGGCGCCGAGGAAGGCCATGATGAGAACACCGATGGCGAGGCTCACCACCCCTTCCCCGGCATCGGAAGGCAGGGCTCGGCTCGCCACCTGCCACCGAGCCGTTTGCTGCCACACGTACAGCCGGATCGGCCAGTCGCTCACGTCTCCTCCTCTTTGGGTATCGCCTCATCCGGAGGCGAACAGCCGTAGGGCCTGCATGAAGGGCACGGCGAGGAGGACGACCCCGGGGATGAGAGCCGCCACCGTCACCGGTATCCACACCTGCTGCGCTCGGCGGTCCATGGTCTCCACCGCCTGGCGTTGCACCTGGCGCCGGATCGATCGGGCCTCCTCGGAGAGGAGGCGGCCGAGATCTCCGGTCTCCCCGCTCAGGCAGAGCACGGCCACCAGTCGTTCGACGGCTGGTGATCGGGCGATGCTTGCCCACTCGCGCAGCGCATCCGGTTCGGAGAGGCCTTGTCGGATCCGTCCGCACACCCGGGCCAGGTCCATGGCGCATGCACCTCGGCCCCGCGACGCCACCCTGGACAGGGCGGCGCCCAGGGAGAAACCGGCTGCGCTCAGCATGGCCAGCTGCTCGGCGAGGACCGGTAGCTCGAGGGTGCGACGCCGGTCCCAGTCGCGGCATGCTCCGGTGAGCCGGCTCTCGGCCCAGGCGTAACCGGCGAGGGCCCCGGCCGGCACGCTGGCGACCAGGAGCAGCGCCGGGGGGTGGACGGCGAGCGTCACCAAAACCGAGACGGCGACGCCCGACGCTGCCCAGGCCAGCTGACGCACCCGGAACTCGGCCGGGTCGACCGGAGAGTGGGTACGTTCGAGCCGCTGAGCCAGGTCGTCGTCTCTGCCGGTCAGCCGGGCGACCGATGCCCCGACGCCGGCCGCCAGGGGACCGATCACCTCTCCGAACGTGGTGGCGGACAAGGCGGGCCCGGATCCGTTGTGCCGCCCGGGGCTGTAGGGGCGGAGACGGTCCACCAGGCGGGGCCGGGCGATCCACCGCAGCTGGCTGAGCAGCAGGGTGGCCCCCGCCCACAGGGCGAGTCCGGTGAGGATCAGCGAGCGGGTCACCGGAACACCCGCTCCTCCTCGGGCAGGGCCATGAGCCTTCCGGCCCAGACCCAGCACAACACCACGGCCCCGATGGCGGCCGCCACCGCCACCTGTCCGGCCGGTGTCTCGTAGGCGGCCCGGCCGTCGCCGATCGACAGGCCGGCCAGAGCCATGCCAAGGGGGACAAGGAGGACAAAACGGCGGGCGAAGCGGGCCCCGGCCTGCTTGGCGATGGCGTCCCTGCGTCCGTCGAGCTCCTGGGTCCGGTCCTCCACCAGGGCGGCGAGACGGCGGTCCAGCTCGGTGCCGCCGACCTCGTGGGCGACCAGCAGCGTCTCGAGGACGGCGTCGGCGGTCGGGTCGGCCAGCTGCGCCTTCAGCAGCCTGACGGTGCGGGCGAAGTCGGTGGAAAGCACCCACTCGCGCTCGGCGGCCTCGAAGCTCGCTCGCAGCTCGGCCGGACCCCGCCGGCCGACCTCGAACAGGGCCTGGGGGACGGAGCGGCCCAGGTTCCCGGTCTGCAGACGGATCTCCTCGATGAGGTGAGGCCACGCCTGACGGGCTTGCTCCATCCTGCGGGCCCGCCGAGCCCGATAACCGGCTACCGGCAGCGCCGCGCAGAACAGGCAGCTGACCGCGCTGGGCAGCGCGCCGCCGAACACGACAAAGGCGACCAGGGCGCCGAGCGCCCCAAAGCTCGCCGAGACAGCGCAGAACTGGGCCAGTCCGATCTCGTTGAGGCCGGCCTGGGTCAGCCAGTCCGACAGTCGCAGGCCGGCCGAAGACGCCCGGCCGGAGAGCGGCGCGCCCCGCCGGAGCACGACCGCGGTGTAGAGGAGGTAGACGCCCGCTCCGGCGGCGAAGGCCACCAACACGCCGGTCACACCGTCACCGGCCCCCGGAGACGTTCGGAGGCGCCTCCGTCGAGGAGCGAGACGAGCTCGACGCCGGCCGCCTCCAGCGCTCGGGCCGACCTCACCGGCACGTTGCCCGTCCAGGTGAGGGGCTCATCGGGGTGGGGCCGCCGATACAGGTCCGTGACCGTGAAGTTGGCCGCTCCTCCGGACTGCATGTCCTCGACGGCGGCGATCTCGGTCACCCACACCCGATCCCCGGAGCGGGCGCAGTGCACGACGATGTCCACTGCCTCGCTCACCAGCGTGTTGAGGGCCTCGAGCGGCAACGGCGTCGTCGTGTCGGCCAGCTGGGCGATGAACCGCAGTCGGGTCAGGGCCTGGCGGGCCGAGCCGGCGTGAATGGTGGTGAAGCCCTTGACCCCTGACGACAAGGTGAGGAGCAGCGGAAGCGCCTCGCGGTCTCGGACCTCGCCGACGATCGCCACGTCGGGCGCCATGCGCAGGAAGCCGGCGACGAGCTGGCGGAGATCCACCTCGCGCCGGTCCGCCCGCTTCGGGCGGGTCTGCATGTGGGCGACGTTCGGCAAAGGAACGTCGGTTTCGAAAACCTCTTCGGCCACCACGACCCGGAGCGACGGATCGAGCTCGGCGGCGCAGCAGGAGAGGAGCGTCGTCTTGCCCGCGCCCGGGGCGCCGGCGAAAACCATCGACAGTCGTGCCCTGACGCAGGCGCGCAGGAAAGCGGCGGGAGCCGGATCGAGGGTGCCGCGGGCGACCAGCTCATCGACCGAGCGCAGGGGCAGGCCGGTGAACTTGCGCACATTGACCAGCACGTGGCCGTCGCGACCGATGTCGCCGTGGACGATGTGGAGCCGCGCGCCATCGTCGAGACGGGCGTCCTGCAGCCCCTCGGCGGGGTCGAGCTTGCGGTGCGAGGCGCGCGAGTCGTCGAGGATCTTGGTGAGCGTCCGCAGCACGTGCTCGTCGTCGTGGAAGATCTCGTCGTGATAGCCGGAAGGTCCCCGGTGACGACGAACGAAGATGGCGTCCGGCCCGTTGACCATGATCTCCCACACGTCGGGATCGCGCAGCAGTGGTTCCAGCGGCCCGTATCCGGCCAGGTTCCTGAAGGCTCGCTCGGCGAGGGTGTCCGGCTGGGCGATGTCGAAGGCCCGTAGGCCCCGGTGGTAGTCGTCCGACCAGGCGGCCAGCTCGTCGGCGATCAGCTGGCGCAGGGCGGCGGCCCCCTCGGGCGAGGCCATGTCGAGGGCGACGGCCTTGGCCCGTTCCTGGACGGCCTGCTCGATCTCGATCAGCGGAGAGATCCAGCCGCTCACCCGAGGCTCACTTCCTCGCCGGCCCAGCTGCCGAGGGAGCCTGGCGTCACCGGCTCCGGCGTGTCGGAGCGCTCCGGGGCGGTGAGCTCAGCGAGCATCTGCCGCACAGTCCGCGTCAGGTCCTCGACTAGGGCATGGGGCAGGGTTGACCCGTCGCGGATCGCCGCCTCCACCGCCGGACGATCGCCGATGAGCACCGGGCTGCGTTCGAGACCGGCGGGGGCGAGGACCTGCAGGGCGGAGCGCGACTGGCGCCGGGCCCTGCCGGCGCGGTTCAAGACGGGCAGCAGCCGGGTGGGGGAGACACCGAACTCCACCAGGTCGGCGAGAAGACGGACGAGGGAATGAGTCCCCTTGAGCCCGGGGGATCCGACGACCACCACCACGTCGGCGCCGGCCAGCGCGGTCCGGCTCATCAGGTTGCGGTCCTCGACCTCCACCGATCCGCTCTCGCGTTCGCCTTCCACCTCGGCGTCGGTGTCGCATACGACGTGGCTGTAGTGGCGCAGGAGGGAGTCGAGGGCCGAGCGAAAGGCGTGCGGCCGGAGGGCGGACCATGCCCGGGCCCGGGCCAGTCCGGGCAGCAGGTGGTAGCCGCGTGCGCGTATCTCCACCACGAACGGCGCCAGCGTGGACCAGTCGCCGCCACCGCGGCGGTGGGCCTCGACCAGCCCCTGCAACCCGACGGGGTCTAGGACCCCATGGAGCACGGCCTGCTCGGCGTGCAAGGCCAGATCGACGAGGATCGTGGCCGAGCCGAGACCCTGGGCCAGGCAGGTGGCGATGGTGGACGTGCCGGTGCCGCCGGGGCCGCAGACGGCGACGAGTCGCCCGCGAGGCGGCACAACCCGCTCGCCTGATCTGTCGACCGGGTCGGTGACGGGGCCGAGCACCCGGGCGTGGGCCCGCAGGACCTCGTGGAGCCGCCCCTGGTCCAACGGTGCCCTGAGAACGGCGTCGGCACCGAGCTCGGCCCAGTGACGGCGGGATGCTTCGCCCGAGGCGACCAGCACCACGGCGCAGCCGGCCGACTGCCCGACGGCGACCAGGTCGCGATCGACGATGGGAAGCGTCTCGTCGAGGAGGACCGCCGAGTAGGGGCGGTTGGACTGAAGGCGGGCGTGCAGCTCCTCGGCCGTGAGGCACTTGACGAACTCCACCGGCAGGGACCCACCCGTGGCCCACTGAGCGAGCTGGGTGAACCACTCAGCCCGGGGGCGGGCCAGGCCCAACACGACGTAGCGCTCAGCCATTGGCGGCCGGGTGGTCGTTTCTGACGAGCTCGAGCTGCCCGGCGTTCACCGCGTTGACTAGGGCCACGACGTCGGAGTCGCTGTCGAGACCCAGAGTGATGTCTTCTGACCCGCGGGACCCGAGATTGTCGGCCGCCGTGTCGACCGACACCACGTGGGCCAGGGGAACCACCACGGCCGTGACCGCGGCGCTGCCGCTTCCGAAGGTGGCCAGGACTTCGACCGTCTCGCCCGGTTGCAGGCTCCCATCCACCGCCCGTGACGGATCGATGGCGAAGGAGATCTCGCGCCCGTACGCCGCCGCCGATCCGGCCACCACTGCGCTCGCTTGCACCAGCTCCCCCGAAGCGACGGGAGAGACCACGATGGCCCCGACGAGTCGCGAGGTGTCGCGGAACACGCGGTAGTCGGCCAGGGCGGTGGGGAGCTGCATTCGGGCGGTGGTCAGGTCGCCCGGGCCGATTCGCTGGCCTGGCACCAGCTGGTGGGCCGCCACCACGTAGGAGAGGCGATGATCGGCGGTGGCCCCCGAATAGGTGGCGAAGGTGCCCACGCCGGCGGCGGCCACGAGCAGTCCCCCCAGCAGGGCTCTCAGGTTGACCCCTCGGCGGCTCCGCCGGACAACCCTCGGCCGGGCGAGCGTCACCACCTGCTCGCCCAGTCCGGCAGTCGAGCTGTCTGCGGTGCGCCCCAGCATCCCCGCCCCTCCGTCGGCCTAATTCGCCAGCAGGCGTCCGATTCCTCCCCGTTTGGGAGCTATATCAGGATATCACGGACTAGCACGAAAAGCGACAAAAGCTCTATGATCTGATCATATGGGGCGAATAGCGCTGACATGTGAGCCATTGGGCCGGGGGGCCCACGGCCAGTCCTTTGTCGTGCGGCGCCCGGGGCACGGGCCCGAGGTGCACAAGTGGGTTCCGGGCCTGGCCGGCACAGGGGCGGCGCTGGCCGTGCTCGGCCTATGGGGACGCATCGAAGACGTGGCCGGTTTCCTCCTGCCCACCGCCGTCCGCGAATCAGGCACGGCCCTGGTGACCTGCGCCCCGCTCCTCGCACCGTTCGACTGGACGACCCTCACCCGCCAAGACGCCTTCGACGCCGGCGCCCGCCTCGCTCAGGCGCTGAGCCGGCTGCACCGGGGCGGGATTGCCCATGGCGCCCTCCATTCCTGCAATGTCCTCGACGCAGGCGACGGGTCGCCCCTGCTGGCCGACACGGGCATCGGGTGGCTGAGCGGAGGGGGGTCGCCCGACGACGGCGTCGACCGACGCGCCGTGGCCAGGGACGTCCGCGCTCTCGCCGGTCTCGCCCTCCGCTCGCTGAACACGTCGGGGCCGGGGCACGCACACCTGGCGGACGTGACCCGGATGAGCGACGGTCGCGCCGCGTCATTCGGCGCCGAGGGAGTGGCCCGGCTGCTCCGGGGGGCCGGCAGGTGGCGGCGGGGGCGGAGGAAGACGCCGGCGCTGGTCGCCGGCGCCGGATGCGCGGCGCTGGCGGCGGCGGTGACACACCCTTGGCTGCGGAATGCGGCAGGGTCGCCTACACAGGCATGCGGCTCCGTGTCGTTGCGGCAGCCCATCCCGCCCGGCGCGACCGTCGTGGAGGGCCCGGTGGCGGGTGACGGTTGCGCGGCTGTCGTCACGACCGGACGCTACGGGGAGGTCATCTCGGCCAGCGGGCGCATCACCCACTTCGCCCTGGGTTCGGCCGCCGACGTGTTGCTGGTCGGGGACTGGTTCTGTCGGGGGGAGCTTCTCCCCGCCGCGTACCGACCCGGCCAAGGAGAGCTGCTCGAGTTCCGAGCGTGGCCCCGACCGGGCCAGCCGGCGATCAGCGCCCGATCCGTCGCCACCGGCGTGACTGGGGGTCGCCCGGTCGTCGTGCGGTGGCGCGGCTGTGACCGGGTGACGATGAGGGGCGGGCGCTCGACTCAGGACTCGGAGGCGGGCAGCCGGGCGGCGAGCACCGCGTCCAGCGGCACGTAGCTATCCCGGCCCGCTCGCAGGATCAGGAAGTCCTGAGCTACCAGTAGGAGATCGCCGGTCGCCCACCTGCCGTCGCGCAGCAGGAGACGCACGTTGGGCTCTGAGTCGGCCGCGTCGGCGAGGACGACCGCCAGGTCGACTGGGGAGGCGTCCCGGCGACGGCTGCCGGCGGGCCACGGCAGCCGCCCTCCCGGCACGGCCTCGATGCCCACCAACGACTCGATCCGGACCACCATGACCCCGCCGTCCGCCGGCCACGCCTCTGCCAGCCCGCCACCCACCCGTCCGATCACGGCAGCCACCCGGCTGCCGTCAACCAGCACGACGGTCAAGGGGGTGCCCGCTTCGGCCAGGTCGGAAAGGGCCGACTCGAGATCGGTGTCCTCCGCCGCCTGTCGCCGCAAGCTCCGGGTGCGCGACCGGAGACGGGCGGCTTCCGACGTGCTCACGTCGGCGGCCCACGACTCCACGACACGTTCGAGGGCGTCCGGGCGGTCCTCGGGTCGGCGGACCATGCCTACCCGGGCCCCCGGGACGGCCCCGGTCCCCAGACCGTGAGCGCGGTCATTTCCGAATGCTGCGTCCCGGCGCGCCGGCAGTCAACCGGACCGGGCGGCTGGCCTACTGTCGGGCGCCCATGAAGGTGTGGCTGAACGGGCGGATCGTCGAAGGATCCGAAGCAGCGGTGTCCTTATTCGACCACGGGCTCACTGTCGGGGACGCCGTCTTCGAGACGATCGCCGTGCGCGCCGGCACGGCGATCGCCGTCACCCGGCACCTCGAGCGGCTCCGCCGGTCGGCCCGGGCGCTGGGCCTGCCGGCGCCGAGCGTCGAGCGGCTGCGTGAGGCCGTCGCCGAGACGGTGTCGGCCAACGCCGCCGACAGAGGCGTGGTTCGGGTCCTCCACACCAGCGGCGCCGGGCCGCTCGGCTCGATGAGGGGCGAGCGCGAGCCCACGACGGCCGTGCTGCTCGGCCCCCCGCCGGCCTGGCCGGCCACGTCGGACGTGGCCGTCGTCCCCTGGACCCGCAACGAGCGCTCGGCGGTGGCCGGGGTGAAGACGACCTCCTACGCCGAGAACGTGATGGCTCTGGCCGAGGCCCGGCGGCGGGGGGCCGCCGAGGCCATCCTCGGCAACTGCGCCGGCAATCTCTGTGAAGGGAGCGGGTCGAACGTCTTCCTGGTTCTCGGTGGAGTTCTCACCACGCCCCCCTTGTCGTCCGGCTGCCTGGCTGGTGTGTCGAGGGCGATAGTGATCGAGCTGCTCGGCGTCGATGTAGTGGAGCGCGACGTGCCGGTCGGCGTCCTTGGCGAGGCCGACGAAGCGTTCCTCACCTCGGCCACCCGCGACATCCAGCCCATCCGGTCGGTCGACGGCGTGGGGCTCAAGGCGGCGCCCGGGCCGGTGACCGAGCAGGTCGTCGCCGCCTACGCCGCCCTCATCGCCGATGACCCCGACCCTCACTGACCGTCGGGGGAGTCAGGTGCCCGGGCCCTCGCACTCCTCGCGCTCGATCTGAGCCAGCTGCTCGAGCCGGCGCACGTGACGGCCGCCCTCGAACGGGGTGGTGAGGAACACGCCGAGGACCGACAGGGCTAGCTCCTCGGCCACGATGCGCGCTCCGAGGGCGCAGACGTTGGCGTCATTGTGAAGGCGGGCCATCCGGGCGGTGAACTCGTCGGGGCACAACGCGGCCCGGGCTCCGTGCACCTTGTTGGCGGCGATCTGCTCTCCCTGGCCGCTGCCCCCCATGACCACGCCGAAGTCGGCGTCGCCCCTCACCACGGTGCGGGCCACCGCCGAGCAGAAGGGCGGATAGTCGACCGGCTCCATGGAATCGGTGCCGAGGTCGGTGACGTCGTGCCCCTCGCGCACGAGATAGGCCACCACCGCCTCCTTGAGGCGGAACCCGGCGTGGTCGCTGCCCACGGCGATGCGCACCCTCGCAAAGTAGCGTCGGAGCGGTGAGCGACTGCCTGTTCTGCCGGATCCTGGCCGGTGAGGTGCCCTCGACCGAGGTCCACTCCACCGAGCGCACCTACGCCTTCCGCGACATCAACCCCGGCGCGCCCACCCATGTGCTGGTCATCCCCCGCCAGCACATCGAGAACGCCGCCACCGTGGAGCCGGACCACGGCGAGGTCCTGGCCGAGATGCTGGTGGCCGCCCGCGACATTGCCCGGGCCGAGGGGATCCACGACCGCGGCTACCGGCTCGTCTTCAACGTGGGGGAGGACACCGGCAACAGCGTCCCCCATCTCCACCTCCACGTCATCGGGGGCCGCAAGCTGGGCTGGCCGCCGGGCTGACCTCCCGTGCCGATCGGGCGGGGGCGGCTAGTACCCTGGTGGCGGCGCCCGTGTCATCCACCCAGGTCAAGATCCTCGTCCCCGGCAACCACCTCATGGTTGGCCTGCTCGGCCAGCGTGACGAGCTGCTGCGCCTCGTGGAGGCCGCTTTCGGGGGAGCCCAGATCCACGTCCGGGGCAACGAGATCACCGTCGAGGGCGACGACGCCGAGCGGGTGGGGAAGCTCTTCGAGGAGATGGTCAGCCTGCTCGAGCAGGGTCAGGCCCTCGACACCACCAACCTGGGGCGGACCATCGACATGGTCAAGGCCGACATCCGCCCCACCGAGGTGCTCACCTCCGAAGTCCTCCGCTCGGCTCGGGGTCGCACGGTGCGGCCCAAGACCGAGGGGCAGAAGCGCTACACCGACGCCATCGCCGACAACACCGTCACCTTCGGTATCGGCCCCGCCGGCACCGGCAAGTCCTACCTGGCGGTGGCGCTCGCCGTTCAGGCTCTTCAGGCCAAGCGGGTCAACCGCATCATCCTCACCCGCCCAGCGGTCGAGGCCGGTGAGCGCCTCGGCTTCCTGCCGGGTGACCTCATGGCCAAGGTCGACCCCTACCTGCGCCCGCTCTACGACGCCCTGTACGACATGCTCGAGCCCGAGGGCGTCCAGCGGCTCATGGACCGGGGCACCATCGAGGTCGCTCCGCTGGCGTTCATGCGGGGCAGGACCCTGAACTCCAGCTTCATCATCCTGGACGAGGCCCAGAACACCTCGCCCGAGCAGATGAAGATGTTCCTCACCCGGATCGGCTTCGGGTCCAAGGCGGTGGTCACCGGCGACATCACCCAGATCGACATCGCCGGAGGGCGCAGCGGCCTCCTGGGCCTGGAGGAGATCCTGGGCGGCATCGACGGCGTCGCCTTCGTCCGCCTGGGGCACCGCGACGTGGTGCGCCACAAGATCGTGGCCGACATCGTCTCGGCCTACGAGCGCTCCGCCGCCCGCCACGGCGCCGGCCCGGGCTGACGGGGCTCCGGTGGGCATCGAGGTCTTCGTGGCCGACGAGCAGTCATCGCACCCCGTCGACGCCCTCCGGTGGATGCGCCTGGCCGAGGCGGTGCTCGGGTCGGAGGGGGTCAAGGGCGACGCCGAGCTGTCGATCCTCTTCGTCGACGAGGCGGCCATCGCCGACCTGAACAAGCGCTTCTTGGGCAAGGAGGGACCCACCGACGTCCTCGCCTTTCCCATGGACGAAGAGCCGGTCGAGGGCGGCCGGTCACCCGACTCCGGGGGGACGGGGCCCGGGTGGGCGCCGACCGAGCCGTCCGACATGCCCACCCTGGTGGGCGACCTGGTGATCTGCCCGGCTGTCGCCGCCAGCAACGCCCCCGACCACGCCGGCACCTACGACGACGAGCTCGCTCTCCTCGTCGTGCACGGAATCCTCCACCTCATGGGCATGGACCACGAGGACGAGGAGGAGGCGGAGGCGATGGAGCGGCGCGAGCAGGAGCTGTTGGACCTGCACCACCGTGGCCCGGTGACGCATTGATCGCCGCCGAGGGTCTGCGGGGCACCGACGGGGCCATCATCGCCGTCATCGTGGTCCTCATCGCCGTCTCCTCCGTGCTCGCCCTCTCCGAGACCAGCCTCACCCGTATGAGCCGGGTGAAGGCCCTTCCGCTGGTCGAGGAACGTAGGCGGGGGGCGAAAGTGCTCCTCCGCCTGCTGGACCATCCCGAGCGGTTCCTCAATCCGGTGCTGCTGCTGACCCTGCTGTGCCAGCTGGTGGCGGCCACGCTGGTGGGGATCGTCGCCGACCATCTCTTCGGCGCCCTGGGGGTGGCCATCGCCACGGCCTTCGAGGTGGTGATCGTCTTCGTCCTGGGGGAGGCCGCCCCCAAGACGTGGGCCGTCCAGCATCCGGACCGGGCCGCCCTGTTCGCCGCGCCACTGGTGGCCGGGGTCCTGCGCTTCCCGCCGATCCGTTGGTTGTCCAGCGGCCTCATCTGGCTGTCGAACGTCCTGCTGCCGGGCGCCGGCCTGAAGCGCGGACCGTTCGTGTCCGAGCAGGAGCTGCTCGCCATGGCCGACGTGGCCGCCGAGGAGGAGGTCATCGAGCGCGAGGAGCAGGCGCTCATCCGCTCGATCATCAACTTCGGGGACACCGTGGTGCGCGAGGTGATGGTTCCCCGGCCCGACATGGTGGCGGCGGCGGCGACGCAACGGGTGGGCGAGGTGATCGAGCTGGCCATCGCCGCCGGCTACAGCCGGATACCCGTCTTCGGGGAGACGATCGACGACATCCTCGGGGTCGTCTACACCAAGGACCTGATGCGAGCCGCCCGCGACAGTCGGGCCGACAGCCCGGTCCGGGTTCTCGCCCGCGAGGCGCATTTCGTGCCCGAGACGAAGCGGGTCGCCGAGCTGATGCGCGAGATGCAGGGCGAGAAGTACCACATCGCCATCGCCGTTGACGAGTACGGGGGCACCGCCGGCCTCGTCACGCTCGAGGATCTGATCGAGGAGCTGGTGGGTGAGATCGTCGACGAGTTCGACGTGGAGGAGCCGCTCATCGAGCCCCTGCCTGACGGCGAGTTCCGGGTCAACGCCCGTATGCCCGTCGACGAGCTCAACGAGCTGTTGCACGCCGAGCTTCCGGCGGGGGACTGGGACACGGTGGGCGGCCTGGTCTTCAACCTGCTGGGTCACGTTCCCGTCGAGGGCGAGTCGGTCGTGGCCGACGGCCACCGGCTGGTGGCCGAACGGGTGCAGGGCCGGCGTATCGGCCGGGTGCGCATCGCCCGGCTGCCCGTAGACGCCGAAGCCTGATCGTGCGCTCCGGTTTCGCCACGTTGGTGGGGCGTCCGAACGTGGGCAAGTCGACCCTGCTCAACGCCGTGATCGGGGCCAAGGTCTCCATCGTCTCCGACAAGCCCCAGACCACCCGCACCCAGGTGCGTGGGATCCTCAATCGCCCCGATGCCCAGGTCGTCTTCGTCGACACGCCGGGCATCCACAAGCCCCGCACCCTGCTCGGCGAACGCCTCAACCAGACGGCGACCGAAGCCGTCGGCGACGTCGACGTTGTGCTGTTCGTGGTCGACGCCACCGGCGAGGTGGGCAGGGGAGACCAGTTCATCGCCTCCCGGCTGCCAGCCGACGCCATGGTGGTGGTCAACAAAGTCGACCTGTCCCAGCCCGCGCAGATCGCCGAACGGCTGGCGCAGGCCGCCGAGCTTGAGTTCTCCGAGTACTGGCCCGTGTCCGCCCGCACGGGCGAGGGCGTCGCCGAGCTCGTCGAGGGGATCATCTCGCGCATGCCGCCGGGGCCGCGGTACTACCCCGAGGACACGGTGTCGGATGTCCCCGAGGCCTTCTGGGTGGCGGAGCTGGTGCGCGAGCAGCTCCTCGCCGTCGCCCGCGAGGAGCTGCCTCACTCGATCGCCTGCCGGGTGACGGAATGGGAGTGGCCCTACATCCGCTGCGAGATCCTCGTCGAGCGCGACTCCCAGAAGGGGATCGTCATCGGCAAGGGCGGCACGGTGCTCAAGCAGGTGGGGGAGGCGGTCCGCCGGCAGCTGGCGGACGGCGCCTACCTCGACCTGTTCGTCAAGGTGGACAAAGACTGGCAGCGCCGGGCCAAGGCCCTCGAGCGGCTCGGCCTCTGAAGCCCGGGCGTCACCGGGCGGCGGAGACGATCTCGGCGAGGAACGCCTCGACGTCGGCCCGGTGTCGGGTGCGGCGCATCGGCGGCATGGCCCGGATGAGCTCCCACCGGTAGGGAGCGGTGGCCAGCCGGGGGTCGAGCACGGCGACCACGCCGCGGTCGGCCGCCGACCGGATCAGACGCCCCGCCCCCTGGGCGAGGAGGGTCGCCGCCCGGGGCAGGTCGACCGTGCGGAAGGCGGCCGGGCCCGCCTTGTCGCGCCGGGCCTGCATCAGTGGCTCGTCCGGCCGGGGGAACGGAAGCCGGTCCAAGGTCACCAGCGAGAGCGTCCGCCCGGGGACGTCGACTCCCTGCCAGAACCCGATGGTGGCGAACAGGCACGTGGTCTCCTGGGCGCTGAACTCGGCGACGAGGGCCGGCTTCGGCAGGTCGGACTGGGTCAGGAGGCGGTAGGGCAGCCGGTCGCGCAGGGCGTCGGCGGCCGCCCGCATCGCCCGCCAGCTGGTGAACAGGGCGAGGGTCCGCCCGCCGGCCGCCCGGATCAGGGCCTCCAGCTCCTCGTGGATGGCGGCGTCGGCCCCGGGTCGCCGGGGGTCGGGGAGATGGGTGGCGCAGTAGAGCAGCCCGTGCTCCTCGAACGGGAAGGGGCTGCCCACGTCGAGTTCGTCGGTGCTGGCCGCGGGCAGTCCCAGCGTCTCCACCATCCGGGGCGGGATGGTGGCACTGGTAAGCACGGCCGTCACCTCGCCCCACAGGCTCTCGGCGAGGAGAGGGCCGATCTCGATGGGGGCCAACTTGAGGACCGCCGGCGTCCCCTCGACCCACGCGACCCTCGTCTCGTCCAGCCCGAGGACCGTGGCGATGTCGCCGTCGAGATGACCGGCGGCCTGGAGGCACCTCGCCTTCGCCGGCGGGTCCCCCTCGACCGCCCTGACGGCTGACGTCAGGCCGCCGAGCCGTCGGGCGGCCACGGTCAGGGCGGCGGTGAGGGACTCGTCGAAGGGCAGGGTCAGTCGGGTGCCGGCCGCCCGGTCGAGCGCCGACTCGAGGATGATCGCCGCCTCCATGACCTGGTCGACGGCGGTGGCGGCGGCCCCGGTGAGGATGGGGCGGGCCTGGTGGCCGAGGGCCCGCAGGCGACCGGCACCCAGCTCCAGTCCGAGGGAGGCCGACGCCACGTCCTCGAGCTCGTGGGCCTCGTCGAACACGACGACGTCGTGGTCGGGCAGGACCGCCGCCCCGCTGGCCAGGTGGGCGCCGTAGAGGTGGGTGTTGACCACCACCACGTCGGCCGCCGCCGCCCGCTCCCGCGCCACCTCGGCGAAGCACTCCTCACCCGAGGGGCAGCGTGTCGCCCCGGGGCACTCGGTGGCGGCCACGCTCACCTGACTCCACGCCGCCGGGCGGGGCTCGAACTCGAGCTCGGCCCGGTCGCCGGTGGCGGTGCGCTGGCCCCACTCGAGGAGACGTCGTACCTCTCGGCCCAGCTGTCCGAGGGAGGCCTCGTCGGCGCCCTCGAGGTCGAGCCGCTCCGACCCGCCGGCGACCTCCCGAGCCCGCTGCACGCAGAGGTAGTTGGACCGTCCCTTCAGCACGGCGAAGCTGAAACGCCGGCCCAGGTGGGCGGCCAGGAAGGGCAGGTCGCGCCCGGCCAGCTGGTCCTGCAGCGCCTTGGTGGCGGTGGAGACCACCACCCGCGACCCCCCGAGCAGCAGGGGAACCAGATAGGCAAGGGACTTGCCGGTTCCCGTTCCGGCCTGGACCACGAGGTGGCGCCGGCCCCGGGCCGCCCGGGCCACCGCCTGGGCCATCCGAACCTGACCGGGCCGGGCCTCCCCGCCCCCGGGCAGGGCGGCGGCGACCTGCGCCAGCCGGTCCGCCACATCCTCGTCGCCCACCACCACGTCCGAACATACCGGTGGGGTGTCACGGCGCCAGGCCAGCAGGGGCAAAGGCCTTCAGTTAAGGGCAGAAGCTGCCGATCAATATGGTGCAGCTTCCGACAACGGCGTCGGAGCTGCTCCGTTGTTGGGATCTTTCGGACCGGCCCCGGGTTGTCGCCAGGGCTCCTGAGGCACCTGGCGGACGCCCGGGGGCAATTCGGGGTCGGGACGTGTTTATCTCTCGGCGGGCGGGGTACAGCTCGGACGGCCCAGTCCTCCGTCGAATGGGCCGCACCGCACGGCACGACAACCCCAGCCCCGCCCCCCCTCGGCTGGGGTTGTCGTGCTTTTCTCCTCCGTCCGTTCCGCTCCGTAGCGGAGCGTTATGTGGGCCCATTCGCCCCCCTGGCGGGTGGCCGAGGCCAGACTGGTCGGGTGCCGACCGACGCGCCGGACCGGCCGACCCCCCCTTGGGCCCTCACCGCCACCCGGCTCATCTCCGAGCGGGGGCTGCGCCGCGCCGAGGTGGCCGACGCCCTAGGTCTCTCGCCCCGGGGCCTGGCCGACCGCCTCGCCGGGCGCACCCGGCCCTTCACCGGCGAGCTCAAGGCGCTGGCCCGCCTCCTCGGCATGGAGGTGGCCGAGCTGCTGGCCGCCCAGCTGGACGCGCCGGGCCGGCCGGCGCCGCCCGACCTGGCTCTCCTGACCGACCGCGACCGGCGCACCTATCAGGCCCAGTCCCGGGTGCCGCTCGGGCCAGCCTTGGGGACGGTCCGGGCCACCCAGGCCTATGTGGACGACACCCTGGCCGGGGACTGGTGGGCCAGCTGGGCGCCGGAGGTGACCGAGGTCGTGGTCGACGGGTGCGGCCGGGCCACCCACGAGGTGCCGGCCTGGCACAGCCGGGTGGCCGACGGCGACGGCCACCGCTACGCCGTCCACCTCCCCCGATGGGCCCGCCGGCCGGTCGTCGTCCTGCACGAGCTGGCCCACGTGGCCGCCGGCCCCCTGTTGGCCGCCCGGGCCCACGGGCCCCAGTTCGCCCGGCTGTGGGTCGACCTGGTGGCGGAGCGCATGGGGCCTGAGGCGGCGGCCCGGCTGGCCGGCGAGCTGCGGGCCGAGGGGCTCGGCCTGGCCGCCAGAGCCGAGGTGGCCCGGGCCCGGCGGCAGGGGCGGCGGGAGATGGCCCGGCTGATGGGCCGAGGTGTCGGGGGTCGTCAGGCAGGGTAGCCATCCCCACGGCAGGAGTTAGGTGTCGAGCCCAAGCGTGATCCCCTCCCGATCCCTCGGGTGGGCCGGGGCGCCCCCGGCGGCGCCGCCGGGCTGGTGGTCGGCGGCGCCATCCTTCTCGCCGTTCTGGCCCTGATCGCTTACATGGTCATGGCCGGCTTCGGCCTCTGAGCCGAGGACCGCCCGAACGGCAGGGGTGCCCCGACTCTGGTGAGGCGCGCGGTAGCTTCGCCCGGGTGGCCGCGTTGGACGGAATCGACATGTCCCGTCTTCCGGTCCACGTCGGCTGTGTCATGGACGGGAACGGGCGGTGGGCGGCCCAGCGGGGGCTGCCCCGCACCGAGGGCCACGCCGCCGGCGAGGAAGCCCTGTTCGACACGGTCGAGGGCGCCCTCGAGCTCGGAATCGGCTGGCTGACCGTCTACGCCTTCTCCACCGAGAACTGGAGGCGGCCGGTCGACGAGGTCCGCTTCCTCATGCGGTTCAACGAGGACATCCTGGTTCGCCACCGCGACGACCTGAACGACAAGGGTGTTCGGATCCGCTTCGCCGGGCGTCGGGGCTGGCGGGTGCCCGGCCGGCTGGTCCGCCACATGGACGACTCCATGACCCTCACGGCTCGCAACCGCCGGCTGACCCTGACGATCGCCTTCAACTACGGCGGCCGGGCCGAGATCGTCGACGCCGTGCGCTCGCTGGTGGCCGAGGGCCTCCCCGCGTCCAAGGTGGACGAGCGGGCGATCGCCTCCCGTCTCTACTGGCCCGACGCGCCCGACCCCGACCTGGTGGTCCGGACGTCGGGGGAGTACCGCATCTCCAACTTCCTCCTGTGGGAGCTGGCCTACAGCGAGCTCGTCTTCACGGACGTCCTCTGGCCCGACTTCCGCCGCGAGGACCTCTTCGACGCCGTCCGCCAGTTCCAGCGCCGCGACCGCCGCTTCGGAGGGGTGGAGGAGAGGCAGGCGTGAGCCTGTACCAGGACCAGGGGGTGGTCTTGCGCACCATCCGGCTGGGGGAGTCGGATCGCATCGTCACCTTGGTCACCCGCGGTCACGGCAAGGTCCGAGCCGTGGCCAAGGGAGTACGCAAGACCAAGAGCCGCTTCGGCGGCCGGCTCGAGCCCATGGGACATGTGGCCCTCCTCCTCTACGAGGGGCGCGAACTCGACGTCGTCACCCAGGCCGAGACCCTCGAGCCCTTCCGCCAATTGCGGGCCGACCTGGACCTGGTCGCCCGGGCCTCGTCGCTCCTCGAGGCGGTCGACCAGGTGGCCCAGGAGCGACAGGCCCAACCGCGCCTCTACGAGATGCTGGTCGGGGCGTTGCGCGCCCTCGAGCGGACCCGTTCGCCACTGGTGGTGCCGGCGTTCTTCCTGAAGCTGCTCGTGCTCGAGGGGTCGCGCCCGGTGCTCGATCTCTGTGCCAACTGCGGGTCGGAGGGGGCTCTGGTCGCCTTCGATCTCGAGGAGGGTGGCGCGCTGTGCCGTTCCTGCCGGCGGGGCATGCCCCTCGGGCCGGAAGCCTTGGCGCTGATGCGGCGGATCCTCGGTGGTGAGATGGGGGCCACCTTTGCCGAGCCCCCCGGGGCCGCCGGGCGCGAGGTGGAAGCCATCGCCTCCTACGCCATGGAGCACCACCTCGAGCGGAGGCTGCGCAGCATCGGCATTCTCGACCGGGGCTGATCGGAGCCTCCGATATCCTCCCGGCATGGCCGGCGAGGACCTCACCGAGAAGGTCGTCAACCTGTGCAAACGCCGGGGCTTCGTGTTCCCCTCGGCCGAGATATACGGCGGGTTCCGCTCCACCTACGACTACGGGCCGTTGGGCGTTCTCATGTTGCGCAACGTCAAGGAGTCCTGGTGGCGCTCCATGGTCCAGATGCGCGACGACATCGTCGGCATCGACGCCGCCATCCTCTCCAGCCCGAAGATCTGGGAGGCCTCCGGCCACCTGGCCGGCTTCACCGATCCGTTGGTGGACTGTCGCAAGTGCAAGGAGCGCTGGCGGGCGGACCAGATCGGTGACACCTGCCCGAACTGCGGCTCGGCGGATCTAACCGAGGCTCGGGCGTTCAACCTGATGTTCAAGACGTTCGTGGGGCCGGTGGAGGACGAGGCGTCCGTCGCCTATCTGCGGCCGGAGACGGCCCAGGGCATGTTCGTGAACTTCCTCAATGTGCTGCAGACGTCGCGCAAGAAGCCGCCGTTCGGCATCGCCCAGATGGGCAAGTCGTTCCGCAACGAGATCACGCCCGGCAACTTCGTCTTTCGCACCCGCGAGTTCGAGCAGATGGAGCTCGAGTACTTCGTGCCGCCTCAGGAGTCCGGCAAGTGGTTCGAGTACTGGTGCGGCGAACGGCTGCGCTGGTACGTCGACCTCGGCATCCCCGAGGACAAGCTCCGGCTCCGTCCCCACGATCCCGACGAGCTCAGCCACTACTCCGTCGGCACCGCCGACGTGGAGTTCGACTACCCGTGGGGCTGGGGGGAGCTGGAGGGCATCGCCCAGCGGACCGACTTCGACCTCGGCCGCCACAGCGAGCACTCCGGGGTGCGCCTCGAGTACTTCGACCAGGCCAGCGGGGACCGCTACACCCCCTTCGTGGTGGAGCCGGCCGCCGGGGCGACCCGGGCCATGATGGCCTTCCTCCTCGCCGCCTACGACGAGGACGTGGTGGGTGGGGAGGAGCGAACCGTGCTGCGCCTCAGCCATCGGCTCGCCCCCTACAAGGTCGCCGTCCTGCCCCTGTCGAGGAAGGAGCCGCTCGTCGAGCTGTCGCGCAAGGTGCTGTCCGAGCTGCAGCCCCACTGGCAGTGCGACTACGACGAGACCCAGTCGATCGGGCGCCGCTACCGCCGCCAGGACGAGATCGGCACCCCGCTGGCGGTGACGGTCGACTTCGACAGCCTCGAGGACCGGGCCGTGACCGTTCGCGACCGCGACTCGACCGAGCAGGTGCGGGTCCCCATAGACGATCTGGTCAGCGAGATGCGGGGGAGGCTCACCCTCCAGTAGGTAGGCTCGGGCCGCACTTCGTTCCCCCGGCAGGAGGGTCCATGCCCTACGTCTACGCGTTCGACCACAAGCACCGCCGTCCCCCGATGCAGATGAAGGACCTGTTGGGGGGTAAGGGGGCCAACCTGGCCGAGATGACCTCGGTGCTCGCGCTGCCGGTCCCCCCCGGGTTCACCATCAGCACCGACGCCTGCCGCGACCACATGGTCGGCGGCTGGCCCGAGGGGCTCACCGCCGAGGTCGACCGTCACCGCAAGCGGCTGGAGAAGGCGATGGGGAAGCGGTTGGGCGACGCCGTCGACCCGCTGCTGGTGAGCGTGCGCTCGGGGGCGAAGTTCTCCATGCCCGGCATGATGGACACCGTCCTCAACCTCGGCCTCAACGACGACTCGGTGGACGGGCTGGCCAAGCAGACCAGCGACGAGCGGTTCGCCTATGACTCGTACCGCCGGTTCATCCAGATGTACGGGCGCATCGTCCTCGGCATCCCCGGCGAGCGCTTCGAGACCCTCTTCGACGCGGCCAAGGAGCTGGCCGACACCGGGTCGGATGCCGAGGTGCCGCCCGAGCTGCTGCGCTACCTGGTCGACTCCTACAAGCAGATCGTCAGGCGCGAGACGGGCAAGCCCTTCCCGCAGGATCCCGACGAGCAGCTCCGCGGCGCTATCGAGGCGGTCTTCCGCTCGTGGAACTCGCCCCGAGCCATCGCCTACCGCAACCGCGAGCACATCCCCCACGACCTGGGCACGGCCGTCAACGTGCAGACGATGGTGTTCGGCAACCGCGACGACAACTCGGGCACGGGCGTGGGCTTCACCCGCGACCCCTCCACCGGCGCCCAGGGCGCCTACGGCGACTTCCTCGTCAACGCCCAGGGGGAGGACGTGGTGGCGGGCATCCGAAACACCGAGCCGCTTTCCGCCCTCGGAGACCGCTTCCCCAAGATCTACAAGCAGCTCATGGACATCTTCGAGCGGCTCGAGAAGCACTACCGCGACATGTGCGACGTCGAGTTCACCATCGAGCAGGGCAAGCTGTGGATGCTGCAGACCCGGGTGGGCAAGCGCACCGGCGCCGCCGCCCTGCGGATGGCGGTGGAGATGACCAAGGACCGCAAGATCAAGCTGTCCAAGCAGGAGGCGGTGCAGCGGATCGCCGCCGACCACCTCGAGCAGGTGTTGCACCCTCAGTTCGCCAGCAGCGCCGTGAAGGTGATCGCCAAGGGTCTCGGCGCCTCGCCTGGCGCCGCCGTCGGCCGGGCCTACTTCAGCGCCGACGCCGCCGCCGACGCCGCCGGGCGGGGCGAGCAGGTGATCCTGGTCCGCCAGGAGACCTCCCCCGAGGATGTCCACGGCATGATCGTCTCGGAGGGGATCCTCACCTCTCGGGGCGGGCTGGTGAGCCACGCCGCCGTGGTCGCCCGCGGGTGGGGCAAGCCGGCCGTGGTCGGGGCCGAGAGCGTCCGCATCGGAGCCCTGAGCTTCTCGGTCGGCGACGTGACGGTCGAGCAGGGCCAGGTGATCTCCCTCGACGGCACCACCGGCGAAGTGGTGCTCGGCGAGGTGGCCCTGTCCTCAGCCGCGCCGCCGGCCGAGTTCGAGACGATCCTCGGCTGGGCCGACGAGATCCGCCGGGGCAAGCTGGCGGTGCGGGCCAACGCCGACAACGGCGCCGACGCCGCCAACGCCCGCCAGTTCGGGGCCGAGGGCATCGGCCTGTGCCGCACCGAGCACATGTTCCTCGGCGACGACCGGCTGCCCATCGTGCGGCGAATGATCCTCGCCCAGGGCGAGGAGGAGGAAGCCGCCGCCCTCGAGGAGCTGCGCAAGGCCCAGAAGGCCGACTTCGAGGCGATCCTCGAGGCCATGGACGGGCTGCCCGTCACCGTGCGCCTGCTCGACCCCCCACTGCACGAATTTCTCCCCGACACCGAGGAGATGGCGGTCAAGGCGGCCACCGAGGGCCTCACCGACGAGGAGCGGCGCCTCTACGACGCCGCCCGGGCCTGGGAGGAGGTCAACCCCATGCTCGGTACCCGAGGCGTACGCCTGGGCGTCCTCAAGCCCGGCTTGTACGCCATGCAGGTTCGGGCCCTGATGGAGGCGGCCGCGGCCCGGGTGAAGAAGGGCGGTCACCCCATCGTCGAGGTGATGATCCCCCTGACGGTCACCCGCGAGGAGCTCGCCCTGGCCCGCTCGTGGGTGGTCGACACCGTCCGCGACGCCACCAAGGGCGTGAAGGGCGGGATCGAAGTGCTGATCGGCACCATGATCGAGACGCCGCGGGCGGCTCTGCGGGCCGACGAGATCGCCGAGGAGGCCGACTTCTTCTCCTTCGGCACCAACGACCTCACCCAGATGACCTTCGGTTTCAGCCGCGACGACGTCGAAGGGCGGATGATGTCGACCTACCTGGAGAAGGGCCTGTTGCCCCGCAACCCGTTCGAGACCATCGACCAGACCGGCGTGGGGGAGCTGGTCAGGTTGGCGGCCGAGCGCGGCCGGCGGACCCGGCCCCAGCTCAAGCTGGGGGTGTGCGGCGAGCACGGCGGCGATCCCGAGTCGATCGCCCTGTTCGCCGACGCCGGCCTCGACTACGTCAGCTGCTCGCCGTTCCGGGTGCCGATCGCCCGGCTGTCGGCCGCTCAGGCCGTGCTGGGGTCGGGGGCGTACTCCACCGCCTGACCGGGCCCCGGGCCGGACCGTCGGGCCGCCCGCAGCAGCTCCACCAGGCTGGCGCCCGGCCGGCCCACGAGTGCGCGCGTCGGCGATCCGACCAGTCGGCCGGCGATCCCCGCCGCCGTCTCCTGAGCGGGCTCGGTGGCCACGGACAGCACCAACAGGTCGGCGCCCACGGTGGTGGCCAGCTCGAGCAGGTCCGCGGCGGGGACGTCGGCGCCCAGGTGGTGAACCTGCCACCGGTTGGCCCGCAGGGCGATGGCGGCCATGGCCGCCGGCAGGGAGTGTCGCTCGCCCGGCGGCGTGGCCACCAGGCACACGCCTCGCGGACGACCCCTCGGGTGAACCGACAGCCGGGCGATCAGCCGCTCGCAGACCGAGGTGGCCCGGTGTTCCACCGCCACCGACGCCGAGCCCTCCTCCCATGCCTGGCCGATCCGCCTGAGGGACGGGGCCAGCAGAGAGTCCATGAGCTGCACCGGCTGCACGCCCCCGTGGGCCAGCCGCTCCACCACCGCCCGGGCTCCGAGCTCGTCGCCGGCCAGGAGCAGGTCGGTGAAGCGCTCCACCGGCGGACCCCAGTTGCGCACCGGCGAGCGTCGCGTCGGCGGGGCGGGCTCCGAGCGGCGGGCCGCCACCCGGGCCACCTCGTCCTCGGTCACGTGGTAGGAGCCGGCGACCTTGACCGCCGACAGCCGGCCCTCGCGCACCCAGCGGTAGGCGGTCTGGTAATGGATGCCGAGTTGACGGGCGGCCGCGCTCAGGTCCACGGCCGACAGTTAGGCAGAGTGGCGGCCGGCCCGCCAGCCGTCGCGGTACCGTCGGTTGTGGCCATCCTCGAGGAGGACGTGGCGAGGGTGCGGGCGTCGACGGACTTCGTCGCGGTGGCCGGCGAGCACATCGCCCTCAAGCGCCAGGGCCGCCGATGGGTCGGGCTGTGCCCGTTCCACGCCGAAAAGACGCCGTCGTTCTCGATCAACGCCGAAGAGGGGTTGTACTACTGCTTCGGCTGCCAGGCCTCGGGGGACGTCATCACCTTCGTGCGCGAGCTCGAGCATCTCGGCTTCGTGGAGGCGGTCGAGAAGTTGGCGTCGCGAGCGGGGATCCAGTTGCGCTACGACGAGGCCGCCGGCTCGGAGCGGCGCCGCCAGCAGCCGCTGTTCGAGGCGGTGGAGAAGGCGGTCGACTGGTACCACCAACGGCTGCTGACCGGGCCCGACGCCGCCCCCGCCCGGGCCTACCTGCGCCGGGTGCGCGGCTACGACGGGGACGTCGTGCGCCAGTTCAAGCTGGGATGGGCCCCCGACGAGTGGGACGGTCTGTCGCGGGCGCTCCGGCTCCCCGACGACGTGCTGCGCGACACCGGCCTCGGCTTTGTGAACCGCAGGGGTCGACGCCAGGACGCGTTCCGGGCCCGGGTCATGTTCCCGATCTTCGACCCCGCCGGCCGTCCGGTGGCCTTCGGCGGCCGGGTCCTGCCCGACTCCGGGGTCGAGGGGCCGAAGTACAAGAACTCCTCCGACACGCCGATCTACTCCAAGCGCCGCACGCTGTACGGGCTCAACTGGGCCAAGACCGGCATCGTCGACGCCGGCGAGGTCGTCGTCTGCGAGGGATACACCGACGTGATCGGCATGCACCTGTCCGGCGTGGCCCGCGCCGTCGCCACCTGCGGCACCGCCCTGGCCGACGAGCACTTCCGGCTGCTCAAGAACTTCGCCCGCCGGGTGGTGCTTGCCTACGACGCCGACTCGGCGGGGCAGGCGGCGGCCGAACGGTTCCACGACTGGGAACGCCAGTTCGAGATGGACATTGCCGTGGCGGCCCTGCCGCCCGGCAGCGATCCTGGCGACGTGGCC
This sequence comes from Actinomycetota bacterium, assembly GCA_021325435.1. Lineage (GTDB taxonomy): Bacteria > Actinomycetota > Acidimicrobiia > Acidimicrobiales > JAJPHE01 > JAJPHE01. The sequence goes on from JAJPHE010000119.1 coordinate 38,573, forward strand.
CGGCGCGATCCGACCGCCCTGCGTCGGGCGGTCGAGGAAGCCCTTCCGTTCATGGGATTCCGGGTCGAGCGCGTCCTGGACGCCGCCGACCTGCGCACGCCCGAGGGGAGAGCAAAGGCCGCCGAGGCGGCGATGGGCGTGGTGGCCGAGCATCCCAACCAGCTGGTGCGCGACCAGTACCTGATGGTGGTGGCGGACCGCTGCCGCCTCGACGCTGACCGGCTGCGCGCCATGGTGGCCGGACGGGGGGGACCTCGGCCCGCCGACGTCGTCGAGTCGGCCGACCGCCCTGCCCGCAGGTCGCCAGCGACCGACGGGCACCGAGGATCGGTGGCCGCCGAGATGGCCGCCTTGCGCCTGGCAGTGCACCGCCCCGAGGAGGTCGCCGACCGGCTCGAGGAGGTGCTGTTCTCGGATCCCGTGCACCAGGCCGCCTTCCGGGCTCTCGCCTCGGCGTCGACCCTTCACGACGCCATAGCCGAGGCTGAGCCCGACGCGGCCGCCCTTCTTCAGCGGCTGGCGGTCGAAGACGCCGACGACGATCCCGACGACGTGACCGCCCAGTTGGTTCGACTTGGCGCGTTGGGGGCACTCACAGAGTTGGAGGCTGACGCCCGCGCCGGAGGCGATGAGCAGTTCGCGAAGACCGCGCAGGTCATGACCTGGTTGAAGCTGGAGATCGAAGCGCTCAGCGACCCGCACGAACAGATCGAAGCGTCCAGGCGGCTGGTAGCCTGGCTGGCCGACCGGGGGGAGGGAAACACATGACAGAGGGCGCCCTCTCCGCTCCTCCAGGGGACCTCGAGGCCAAGTTCGCCAAGCTGCTGGCTTCAGGACGGGAGCGGGGCTACCTCACACAGGACGACCTCATGTCGGTGCTGGAGACGGTGGAGCTTCACACCGCGCTCATCGACGCCATCGTCAGCCGGGTGCGGGCCGAGGGAATCGCCTACGTCGAAGAGACGGAAGAGGAGGGCGGCGAGGGAGTCACCGACGAGCCCACCGGCGAGCACCCGGTTGCCCCCGCCACGCCTCCCATGCAGGTCACCCCCGCCCCGACGGCCACGGGCGCGGGTCAGACGTCGGCGCGGGTCGCGACGGTGCCGACGAGCCGTGGCCGGCCCAAGGCCGAGGAGAAGGCGGACGACGAGGACCGGGGGGCGGGCGGAGCCGACCCGATCCGCGCCTACCTGAAGGAGATCGGCAAGGTTCCGCTCCTCACGCCCGAGCAGGAGGTTTCCCTGGCCCAGCGGGTCGAGGGAGGGCTGCGGGCGGCGGAGAGGATCGCCGCCCTCGAGGACTATCTGGGCGACATGGCCCAGTCCGAGGCCCAGGCCCGCGAGGAGCTGCTGGTCGCCGACGGCCTCCGAGCCAAGGAGCTGCTCATCGAGGCGAACCTTCGCCTCGTCGTGTCAATTGCCAAGCGCTACCGCAACCGGGGGATGGCGTTCCTGGACCTCATCCAGGAGGGAAACCTCGGATTGATGCGGGCGGTCGACAAGTTCGACTACACCAAGGGCTTCAAGTTCTCCACCTACGCCACATGGTGGATCCGCCAGGCCATCACCCGGGCCATCGCCGACCAGGCCCGGACGATCCGCATCCCGGTGCACATGGTCGAGACCATCAACAAGGTCACCCGCATGCAGCGCCAGATGCTTCAGGAACTCGGCCGCGAGCCGACCGCCGACGAGATCGGCCAGCGGCTGGAGATGACCCCTGACCGGGTGCGCGAGATACAGCGCATCAACCAGGACACCGTCTCCCTCGAACAACCGATGGGAGACGAGGACTTCAGCCTGTCCGACGTCATCGAGGATCAGGGCGCGGTCATGCCCGTCGACGCCGCCACCCGCACCCTTCTCAACGAGGCCATCAAGACGGCGCTGTCACAGCTGAGCGAGCGCGAGCAGGAGGTCATGCGACTGCGCTTCGGCCTGGACGACGGACAGATGCGCACCCTTGAAGAGGTCGGAAAGGTGTTCGGCGTCACGCGCGAGCGCATCCGCCAGATCGAGGCCAAGACGCTGGCCAAGCTGCGCCACCCGATGCGCAGCCAACCGCTGCGCGATTACCTCGACGAGGAGTAGCCGGCGCTAGCGGGTCTCGCTGAGGATCGGGCCGTCGTTGTCGCCGATGCGTGACTCGACCGCATCACGCGCCCGCTCCATGCCGAGGTCGACGACGGCCCTGGTCTTCTCACCGACAGTGTCCAACGTGTCTGACTCGCGGGCCCGGGTCAGGAGCCGGTTGATCTGCTCGTATCGCTCGCGGCCGGCCATCGCCCCCAGGTAGTAGCCGGCGGCGAAGCCCACGGCCACGCCCATGCGGAATCTCATGTCGCCTTAATACCCCGTTTACCCCGCAGACACCAGAGGTTGAGAGGCGACCTGGGTGTTGTCACACCCTTTCGGCACCCTTCACTCATGGGATATCGGGGAAAGCTGGCCGAACGGGAGGCGGCCCGACGGCTGCGGGCGGAGGGCCGGACCATGCTGGACATCGCCCAGATCCTGGGGGTCAGCAAAGCATCGGTCTCCTTGTGGGCCCGCGACGTCCCCTTCGAGGCGCGTCCGCGGGCGAGGGCGCGGCGGCGGGGGCCCAATGCCCTTCAGCGACGCAAGGCGGTGGATATCGAAAGGCGTTGGCAGGATGGGCTGGCCCGCGTGGGGGAGCTGTCCGAGCGTGACCTGTTCATCGCCGGCATCGCCCTCTACGCGGGGGAGGGCGCCAAGACGGACGGCGCGGTGAAGTTCGCCAACAGTGACCCCCGGCTTATCCGTGTCTTCTGCGCCTGGCTCCGGGCCTGCTTCGAGATCGACGAGAGCCGGCTTCGGGCCTGGCTCTACCTGCATGAAGGGTTGGACCTCGAAGCGGCTATCCGCTACTGGTCGGAGGTGACCAGTATCCCACCCCAGCAGTTCGGCAAGCCGTACCGCGCCAAGCCGGATGAAGGCATCCGCGCCGTCAAGCATGTCCACGGATGCCTGGCCGTCGGCTACAGCTGCAGCGCCACCCATCGGACGATCCTCGGGATGATCGATGGGGTGGTTGGAGCGAGGGCCGGGTGCTGGCCGGCTGATAAGTTTCGGGCCATTCCGGGGTAGCTCAATCGGCAGAGCACGCGGCTGTTAACCGTGGTGTTGAGGGTTCGAGTCCCTCCCCCGGAGCTCCAGCTTCCCCGCCCGTTCAGGGCTCCAGCAGCACCTTCACCGCACCCGTCCGCCGGCGGTGGGCGAGCGCCTGGATGGCGAGATCCCATTGGTCGAGCGGCCAGCGGTGGGTGACCAGGGGCGACAGGTCGAGGCCCTCGGAGACGAAGTCGAAGTAGTGCTCGAAGGCGTGCTTGCGCTGACCCCGAACCTCTTCGACGCCGAAGGCGTTGGACCCGACGACGTGGATCTCCTTGAAGTAGAGGAGGGTCCACTCAAAGCGCTTGGGTGGCTCGACCCCGCTGATGACGAGGCTTCCGCCGGTGTCGAGGAGGCGCAGGGACGTCTCCACCGTCTCCGGGCTGCCGACGGTGTCGTAGACGACCGAAGGGCCGTCCTGGAGCCACCGCTTGCCGTTCCACGGCACGAGGGCGGCGGAGCCCGTCCGCCGGGCCACCTCGTCGACCAGCTGGTCGGGGTCGGTGGGCAGCACGGCGTGGGCCCCTAGGCGAGTGGCGATGTCGGCCCGCCGGCCCGGCCGGCAGGCCACCCAGACCTCGCTGTCGGGGTGGAGGTGGCGGACCAGGGCGACGGCGGCGAGGGCCAACGGTCCGCTTCCGTAGACCAGGACGGAGGAACCGGCGGGGGGTGGGGCCAGGACGATCGAACGGAGCGACACGCTGACCGGGTCGGAGAGAACGGCGATCTCGTCGCTCATCCCGTCGGGCACCGCGAAGAGCTGGCCCTCGTGGGCAGTGAAGGTCTCGGCGTGGGCTCCGGGGGCGGCGGCGCAGTTGCCCAGGTGGATCGAGGCCGGCAACACCCCCTTGGTGAAGTTACGGCACCACGGGTAGCGGCCCTGGGCGCAGGCGGGGCAGGGTGGGTCGATGCCGCGGGGCCCGCAGCTGAGCCAGGGGTTGAGCACGACGCGCTCGCCTGTGTCGCGCCGGCGGGCGAGCACCTCGTGGCCGAGGACGTGGGGAAACGAGATGAGGGCGGTGAGGGGGTTGTCGCGGGCGCCGTTCAGGAACACCTGCTTGGCGTCGGAGCCGCACATGCCGCTCACGATGGTGTCGCACAGCACCCAGCCCGGCGCCGGGGGCACCGGCTCGGGGATGTCCTCCACCCCCACCGGGGCGTAGGCGGCGGTGAACCCGCGGGAGTTGATCTCACCGCTGATCTTGGCCGCGGCCTCTCGGGCGAGGTTGTGTCGGAACACCAGCGCCTTCATCGTCCCTCCAGGCTCGTCGTGCCAGCCGGTCAGGCTACGCCCGGCGGGAATCTGAGGGCGTTTGGTCAAGAACGACCAGGTCCGGGCCGATCTCTATGCCCGTGAGCACAGCCCTGCCCGAGGAGCCCACGCCCACCGACACGGCGGAGCGCCCCGACTTCCGCTTGGCCAGTTGCTCGCGGCTGTACCCGAGCGGCGACATCGACCGCGACGAGGCCGATCTCCGGCGCTCTCTGCGCATCAGCGACGCGGTGATCGCTTTCGACGACTGGCTGCTGGTCGCCACCGCCGGTGACGACGAGGCCGCCGCCGGAGCCCACCACCGCCTGGAGGTGCTGGGGTGGGACGTTCGACCGGTCGCCGGCCCCTACCGGGGCGAGATCGCCCTGGCCGCCGAGGTGCTGGGTCCCCAGGTGAGACCCCGTCACTCCGCCCCCCGGTCCGACCGGCGGCTCCTGCTCGTCGAGGACGACCCGGAGCTCACCTACTTCCTGCGCGACCTCCTCGAGCAGGAGGGCTGGCGGGTCACGTCGGTCTCGGGCCCCCAGGCCGCCGCTCAGGCGTGGTCCGACGATCCGCCCGACCTCATGATCATCGGATTCCTCGGCGGCCCCGACGCCGCTGAGCTGTGCCTCGCACCCCGGCGGGAGGGCTACCACTTCCCGGTGCTGGTCTGCTCGGACACGGTCTCCCCGGAGGTGCGTCAGGCCGCCGCCGGCGCCGGCGCCCCGGTGGTGAGCAAGCTCCACCGCCTGTACCTGACGGCCGCCCTGGCCGCTCTGCTGCCCGACTGAGCTTTGGCTGCTCGGGGGGCCGTGGGGCCGGTGGGGATCGAACCCACGGCCTAGCGATTATGAGTCGCCTGCTCTGACCACTGAGCTACGGCCCCGGTGGACGCACAGTACCGGGCGAAACGACCAAAGCCCGTACCCGGCGGGACTTTTGGCCCCGGGTCATCGGCCTCGGCGAGAGCGATCCTTTATCTCGTGATCAGAGGCACAAACGGAAGAACAGAAGCCGGTTCCCTCTGGTCGGCACTGACGCTCGACAACAGGAGGAACGACCGTGCGCCGTAAGACTTTTGATGCGCTACTCACCGCTGGCGGGGCCGTCCTGACGGTGGTGCTGCTGGTGGCGGGGGCCCTGCTGCTCTGGGGGGCGAACTTCGCTAACAGCCAGGTCCACAACCAGCTCGCCCAGCAGCAGATCACCTTCCCGACGGCGGCCGCGCTGGCCAACGCCAAGCCGGGCACCGAGGTGACGCCCCAGATGGTCCCGTACCTGCAGAAGTACGCCGGCCAGCAGCTGACTACCGGTGACCAGGCCGAGGCCTACGCCGACCACTTCATCGCCAACCACCTGGCCGCCATGCCCTACGGCGGGGTGTACTCCCAGGTGAGCGCGGCGTCCCTCGCCGCTCCGACGAACACCAAGCTGGCCGCTGAGGTCCAGACGGTGTTCCGGGGCACCACCCTGCGGGGACTGCTCCTCGAGGCCTACGCCTTCTCGAAGTTCGGCAGCATCGCTCAGATCGCCTCGATCTGCTCGTTCGCTCTGGCGGCGGTGATGCTGGTCCTGACCGGGCTGGGCGTCTGGCACCTGCGCCGGACCACGGACGAAGAGGTGATCGTCGGGCTGCACACGATGAGCGCCCGGGAGCTGGTCAGCGCCTGAGCCCCATCGAACAAACACAGAACGGGGGCCCCCGGCGTGCCGGGGGCCCCTTCGCGTCTCAGGACAGCTCGGCCAGCAGGCTCGACATGTCGTCGGCGTGCTCCTCCTCCACGGCGAGGATCTCCTCGAGCATCCGCCGGCTCGTCGGGTCCTTGTCGCCCAGCCACCGGATGATCTCGTTGTAGGACGCGATGGCGACCCGCTCGGCGACCAGGTCCTCCCTCACCATGTCGACCAGGTTCTCCCCTTCCACGTACTCGGCGTGGCTGCGGGCGGTCAGGGTGTCGGGATTGAAGTCGGGGTCACCCTGCAGCTGGGTGATGCGGGCGGCGAGGGTGTCGGCATGGCCGGACTCCTCGGTGGCGTGCTGCAAGAACTCGGCCGCCACGGACGTGGCGTTCATTCCCTGGGCCGTGTAGTAGTGGCGCTTGTAACGCAGCACGCAGACCAGCTCGGTGGCCAGCGCCTCGTTCAGCACCGAGATCACCCGCTCGCGGTCGGCGCCGTAGGCCTCGGTTATCGGGCCCTGCTCGATGTGCTGGCGGGCCCGTTGCCGCAGCGTCTGGACGTCGGTCAGGAACTCACTCATCGCTCGCCTCCCTGCCGGGTCTTCCCCGCCGCGGGGCAGCTTGACACGCCCGGGTCGGGCCGCCGGTCGAGGTTTCCCTCGGTGGCGGGGCGGGCAGCAACCCGGCGGCGACCTGGGAGGTGCCATGGCCAACAACTGGTGGTGGATCTGGCTGGCCTTCGTCTTCTTCCTGCTGGTCCTGCCCCTCTCCTACGGGGCCGGCTACCGGCGGTGGGGCATCCCCTATCCGACCTACTACAGCCGGCGGCGTCTGCGCCGGCCCGTGACCAGCGGAGTGGCGGATGCCACAGCGGACGGTCCGGCCGTCAGGCCCACCGAAGAGCCGGCCTGGGGTTGGATCGGAGACCTGGTCTGGCTGGCGTTCGTGATCGCGGTGATCTGGTTCCTGGTCTCCATCTGATGCTGGTGTCCTCCTGAGCCGGCGGGTTAACTAGGGGCTTGCTTTCGGCGACCCCTTCCGACGATCTCACCGGCCTCAGCGGGGTCGCCGTGGCCACGGTGAAGCCGAGGACCGGGCGGGTCAGCCAGGCCATCACCGTCGTCGCCGTGGTGGTGCCGCCCATCGGCCTGGTCGTGGCCATGGCCCAGCTGTGGGGCCGAGGACTGGAGCCGCTTGACGTCGGCTTGCTGATCGGCTTCTACGTGGCCTCCGGAATCGGTGTGACGGTCGGATTCCACCGCTACTTCACCCATCGGGGCTTCGAGGCTGGCCGCGTGGTCCGGGCCGTCCTCGCCGTCCTCGGGTCGATCACCCTGCAGGGCCCGCTCACCCAATGGGTGACCGACCACCGTAAGCACCACGCCCTGTCCGATCGCCCGGGCGATCCCCACTCGCCCCACCTGTCCGGGAAGGGGCTGGGGGGAGCCCTCCGCGGCCTGGTCCACGCCCACGTGGGATGGATGTTCGTCACCAAGGGGATGGAGCGCGGCGACGCCTACGGACGCGACCTCTACGACGACCGGATGATCCGCTGGATCGACCGGCTCTACCTCGTGTGGGTGGTGGTGTCCCTCGGCGCCCCGTTCGCCATCGGCTGGGGGGTGCGGGGCACTCTCGGCGGGGCGGCCGAGGCGCTGGTGTGGGGCGGATTGCTGCGCATCTTCCTGTTCCACCACGCCACCTTCAGCGTCAACTCCATCTGCCACCTGTTCGGCAAGCGGCCCTACCGCTCACGCGATGAGAGCCGCAACAACTGGCTGGTCGCCGTGCTGACCTTCGGCGAGGGATGGCACAACAACCACCACGCCTTTCCCCGGTCCGCCCGGCACGGCATCGACCGCGGTCAGATCGACCCGGCGTGGTGGGTGATCCGGAGCATGGCCGCCGTCGGCCTGGCCCGCGACGTGAAGCTCCCGTCGCGCTCGCGGCAGCGCCACCAGCCTGCGGTCGAGCGGGTGTGACCGTCGAGGCCCTACTCGGCCCCGACACGGTTTCGGCCCGCCTGCTCGGACATCCGGGCCTGCTGCTCGGCGGCCCGCGGGCCCTGCTCCTGCAGGTCGCCCATCCCGGGGTGGCGGCAGGAGTGGCCCAGCACTCCGACTTCGCCTCCGACCCCTTCGGCCGCCTGACCCGGACCCTGAAGGTCATGGACCGCATCGCGTTCGGCCGCCCCGAGCAGGCCGCCGCGGCCCTCGCCGGCCTCGACGCCGTCCACCGCCGGGTCGCCGGTGTCCGCCCCGACGGCGTGGCCTACTCGGCCGACGACCCGGAGCTGGTGCTCTGGGTGCACGCCACCCTGATCGACACCGTCCTGCGGGTCGACGCCCGCTACCTCGGAATCCTCGACGAGCCAGCCCGGCGGCGCTTCTACGAGGAGTCCATGTTGCTGGCCGCCGCCTTCCACCTGCCGGAGGTGCCCGGCGACCTCGACGCCTTCCGCCGTTACATGGCGGCGGCCCTCGACCGGGTCGAGGTCGGTGATGACGCCCGTCGCATCGCCGGCCAGGTCATCCGGCCATCATTCGGGGCGGTCCTCGGCCCCGCCGGCTCGGTTCTCGGCCTCCTGTCGGCGCCACTGCTCGAGGCGGTCACCGCCGACCTGTTGCCTTCGCGGCTGCGGCGGGCGTACGGGCTGCGGCGGGGGGCCGGGGTGCCGCCGGCGGCGGTGGCGTTGCAGGTGGCGGCCACCCTGTCACGACTCGTCTCTCCCCGCCTGCCCGCCGCCCTCACCCGCCCGGGCACCCTGGCCCGGGCGACCGTCCCGTTTCATCCCGGCCACGGGGGGGCGGCCCGGCCCCGTCAGGTGGGGGGACGGAGCTCTCCGGCCAACTCGGCCCGCCAGCGCCCGGGACGGGCCTCCACGAACGGGAAGTCGACCACCGCCCCGGTGCCCCGGTCCCAGTAGCGATGGGGATGGTCGGCGGGGGTGCGGCACAGGACGTGGATGCTCACGCCGGTGCCCGGGCCCGGGTTGCGCACCCGGTGCCACCCCTCGCCCTGGTCGGGCAGGAGGTAGGTGACGTCGCCTTGATGCCACACGTGACGCGACAGCTCATCGAGTTCTGCCCGGTCGCCGGCGTCGGAGCGGGCCCGATAGCGGGTCTCCTCGTCGCCGCCCCGTAGGTAGCCGATCACGCCCCAACAGCCGTGGTGGTGCACGCCGGAGGACGTGCCTTCGGGGAAGACCACGGAGAGGACGTGGAAGCGCCCGGCCGGGTCGGAGTGCAGGAGGTTCCCCACCGCCTGGCCGTCGAGCGGCTCCTCGGCGCCGGCGGGCAGCCCGCTCGGGTCGGCCAGCAGCTGGCGCATCGCCGGAGCCATGGCCTCCGCCCGGGCCCGGTCGTCGGCCAGCCCGCCGTTCCCCAGCACGCCCTCCACCGTGCTGACGAGCCGCTCGAACGCCGTCGCCATGGTGGTGGAGATCCTGCCCGGCGGGGGCGGGCGCCGCCAGTGGCGGCGGTATGGTCCGGCATGTCCGCCGACCGGCTCGGCCAACGGGTGCCCCTTTCCCACCTGCCCACTCCGCTGGAGCCGGCCGACCGGCTGGGAGAGAAGCTGGGGCTGCCCGCCGGAGCCTTGTGGGTGAAGCGCGACGACTGCACCGGGCTGGCGGGTGGTGGCAACAAGTCGCGCAAGCTCGAGTACCTCTGCGCTGACGCCATCAGCCAGGGCTGCGACGTGCTGGTGACCGGGGGAGGGCGGCAGAGCAATCACGTGCGCATGACGGCCGCCGCCGCCAACCGGCTCGGCCTGCGGGCCACCATCGTGCTCGCCGGGGGACGCCCCCAGCGCCCGACCGGCAACGTCGTGCTCGACTTCCTGCTCGAGCCGGACATCGTTTGGGCCGGCGAGCTCGACTACTACGGCACGGAGGAGGCCATCGGCCAGGCGTGCGCCCGGTTGGCGGCCGAAGGCCACCGCCCGTACGCCATCCCGGTCGGGGGAGCTTCTGACATCGGGGCGCTGGGCTATGTCGCCGCCGCCCAGGAGCTGCTCGACCAGTGCCCCGACTTGGACGTGGTGGTGGTGGCCGACGGGTCGGGCGGCACCCACGCCGGCCTGGCCGCCGGGCTCGGCGACCTCGATCGGGTGCTGGGTGTGGACGTCGGCACCCGCCCCGACCTTGACACGACCGTGCCGGAGAAGGCGGTGCAGGCGGCCGAGCTTGCCGGCCTGCGCCCTCCCTCGGGCCGGTGCCGCATCGACCACGACCGGTTCGGAGCGGGCTACGGGGCGGCCACGGAGGAGACCCGCGAGGCGCTGCGGTTGGCGGCCACCCTGGAGGGGCTCGTCCTCGACCCGGTCTACACCGGCAAGGCCATGGCCGGGCTCATCGCCGCCGTGGCCGACGGCCGGATCCGGCCCGGGCAGAAGGTGGTGTTCCTCCACACCGGCGGCATGCCGGCCCTGTTCGCCGCCAGCTACGCCGAATGGATCTCCGGGGCGCCGCCGTCCGGCGCGGTCAGTCCATCCACTCCGGCGACCCCTCGAGGAGGAAGCGGCTGACCGCGAGACAGCGATCGAACGTGTCGCACATCAGCTCCTCGCCGGCCAGGACCCGGGCCAGCGAAACCTTCTGGTGGGCGACGATCGTCAGCCGCCGCTCCGGGGCGTCGGTGGCCGAGGCGAAGGAGTCGATGGCCGACACCTCCAACGGCAGGTCGATGCCCCCGACGCCGGCCAGGTCGATGGTGAGGCGGAGGAGGTCCGGGCCCCTGGGCAGGGGCGGCAGCGCCCAGGTGAAGGTGAGCGGGAAGTGAAAGCGATCGGGAGGCTCGGCGTCCTCGGGCAGGTCGACCACGAGGTCCTCGAAGGCCAGCAGCACCCGGGGGTCCACCTCCAGGGCGAGGTGAAGGTCGAGCGGGCCACCACAGCCCTCCTCGGGATGCAGGTCGACCTCCCACACCTGGCGCAGGGAGTACGTCTCCACGAAGTGGCGCTCGTCGTGCACGTGGAAGCCGTGGTCGACGGCATGATCCTTGAGCTCTGCCACGTAGCCGGCGACGTCGATCACTGCCATGGCGCCCCACAGAGTAGGGGTCCCCGACGCCGCTCA